>DATEEZ010000142.1:0-3999 GCA_035280905.1 Nitrosospira sp. | reverse complement strand
AGCTTTCACCGTCCAATGCTCTTGAGAGTATGGAATTCCGGTAGCTTCAGGTGTGGGACGGCTAATTGCTATTAGCCCTTCTGCCTCCAATTCCGCCAAATCATCAGTGTTGTAGATCTCCGTAAAATGCTTTCCCGCCTTGTTGTGGGTAGTAATTTTCGAGAGGATTCGCACTTGTTCTGCTGTATTCATTTTCTGCTCCCTGGTTAATGTCCTGCTCGTTGTTGTGTCATGTTGCTTCGTCAGCTACCCATTACATAGCTCAATTATGCTGTCGGGGCAGGCTCCGCCCATCTTTGTCATATTCATTACTTGGACCTTAGTTCGGCTATTCCAGTTAAAAACTGGATACCTGGATAATGAGCAGTTTCTTTACGAAATTTGTCTACAAAGTCCTTCTCCATAACTTGTACGCCATTCGCACCATGAAACCTCGGCTTGAACGCCTTCGGGTATTTCGACCTTATCAGGCTGGTAACAAGGTCGAGTGCTTCAACTGAATTGGTATCCTCATAGAGATGGAATCGGCAGCTTCAGGGTTATAGTAAATCTCTGACACTGGTTTTTTCTTTTCCGTTGGCCTCAATCCGGGAAGCGGCTTATCGGACCACTTTAACCTGGCGAGGAGCTTTAACTTGCAATCACTTTTGCCTTGCTGTCCTCCAAATCCTTTCGGAATGATGAATGCCCAAATATAATCAGGGTCGCGGCCTTCCAGCTTTTGAAGTTGCTCCCTGCTGGAAACGAATCGGCCCAACATATCCTTTTTGACATTTTCCTCAAATTCTTTCCAGTAGTAAAAAACGTCCAACGTTATTTCTCCTTATTTGAGCCCCAAGTTCTCTTATTTTCGCACTTCAGGCTGTGAAAAAACTCGGGACAGCGCCTCACTCGAAAGTGTTCCCACTTCTATTCTCACTTACTCGCTATTAATAAGCCCTGTATCCCACTCAAGTTCGGCTATATTTCCAAAAATCACTTATGGAAAAACTCTCCATCTATCGTTTGTAGTAAGTTTTTGATCTATGTCGCATGAACGTCCACACCCGGACAGCATCTTAAGGAATCATCTCAGCTATTTCCCTTGAGCTACCCTCAATCCTTTAAAAATATCGTAATAAACTCACAGTACGATGTGCGCACCGAATTCGATTAGCACAGGAGTGAACAGTGTTTGAATACGCTGTGTATATAAGGACCAAAGAGGGCTCTATCGAGCGCATGCATAACATTATTTTTAATCCAGCTTACGCTCCGAGAGAAACTTATGGTTCTTTAGCTCCCTATGTGCACGAAGAAGAGCTCGTTGGTTTCCCTGAATCCGTAGTGCTCTGGGAAAACAGGACAGGAGCCAGTGTAGGCATAGCTCCTATTAGCCCTCCTTCTCACTCTGCAGATAACAATCCCCCGCCCTTATTGGTAGGTTAGGGCCCCAAGCTGCCCGTGCAACTGTTTGCTCTAGGCGAGGTACGTCAAGCCTGATTACATGGAGGTTTGGTACGGTACCGAACATATTCCTCCCCCTGAAGATTGTAAAAATGCATCCGGCCCTGAAACGAGGGCTTTTTTAGCTGATATGTTTTCCCACCTGTGAAGAAATGTTATGAAGAAACGAAGATACATTGATCTATACGGTTATACATACGATGAGTTTGATCGCTTGCTCGAAAGAGGTATTAACAAAAAGCTTCGCTCCGCCGGAAAATCCAGGTCGGAATTAGACATGCATACTATCTTTGCGGCTTATCACGATGAAACTCGAAAACTCCCCCGCCTCAGGCTCCACGAAATGCGCACTACCACCTGATCTTTGGCCTCTTCTCAAACCACCCTCTAAGCCGTTCATTTTAAGGTGGCTTTCAAGGCATTGAAAGTTTATATCCTATCTTTTCATGAAGACCGCGGCGCCGAGGAAGTGCGCGCCACTCTCGATCCGGCGAAGTTACGCACTAGAGATTGGGGCGGGCCAATCCTACATGTAGTAGAACTGGAATGAGTGGACAATGCGCTACGGGTTAATGAACAAATAGCAGAGCCAGTTAATCTTATCCCTTCCTCCGTACGGCTGCTTCAACTGGGCGATAAGCGTTCGCAGGCAGCAGTATCAAACAAGCCAAGCCACTTTGGCTGAAATGGAAACGGAGGCAAGCATGAGCAAATTGAAGGGTGCAGTCTCGCACCACGAACGAGAAATCGCCCTTTGTTGAGCATGAATAATCCCTTTCCCAGGAAGGGCCACAATCTTGAGCAAGTGCGACCTCTAACGCGCACACGGCGTATGCCTTGTCACCTGATACTTCGTTTAGTCTCGCATAAACCTACGATCAGGTCACGCTGCCACTCTGCATTCCGGGTGGGATGGGTCTCGGCGAGGCGCTCCCGGATTGCAAGGGAAGCGCGGTGACTTGCCAGAGCAGCGCTCAGAGCCCCCTGAGGGCCTCCACGTTGCCCATCCTGTCATGAGAGACGGAGAGGTCGCGCTGCCACGCTGTGTTGCCCGGATCAGCCTGGGTTAAGTGTTTTCGGATGAGAAAGGAAGCGCGGTAGCTTGCCAAGGCAGCGGATAAATTCCCCTCCGCTGCGCTCTCAATGTCAGCCCGTCTTTGTCGCGCCGCATCCCGTGCCGCACGAAGATCATCCAGAACTGCAACGCACCGATTTCATCCCCCGCATTAAACGCGCCAAGTTAGGAAAAAATATTCTCTCCGCGGTGTACCGAACGGATCGGAATAACTGCCGTTCTTAGAATAACTTCTGTAATCCAGGCCAGTTAATCGGCAAGACTCAGAAAAGCCGTAATTCGATGTGGCGTCGGCGAACTGAATGATATGTGAAATAAAGTACTTGGCGAAGACCGGAATCGTTAATCCATCATTTTCAGGAGAAATTTATGAAAGACATTATCACAGTAAGATTTGAAACAGGCGATGAGGCCAGGGCAGCGGCAGCGTCACTAGCTGATTCTGTAAATGAGAATGATATTTTCATTTTATTTCACAATCAGCTAGGTGCTCTCGATTCAGATCGTGATGCGGCTAGAACCAACGGTCAGGGGGGTGAAAAAGATGCGGTCACCCTAGGCGCTTATACCGACTCACTCGCAGATACAGCAGGCGGTTTACCGGGGGAAGGCAAAGGTGCGAACAAAGCGTCACATGCGCAGGCTGGCCTAATGCTTGCAGTACGTGTAGCGAATGCCAATAACAAACAACAGATAATTGATTGCTTGAGGCAACACGTGGGCCAAGGCCATTGAAATGCCCAAAGGCAAGCGGGTGAGAATAGGAATGAGGAGACGAAACCTCAACCAATTTCATCCTTAGCAGTTCGACTTTTAGCACTCAGCTCTGCAGCGTCTGTGCCGAGCGGGAGAAGGCAGGAAGGACTGCTACAATGCTGTTGTTGCACTACAGCCATGCGCTTATCACGGCGGCGGGTGATGGAGTCGGCTACACCCTGGATGTGGGCCCCTGCAAGGAGGAGGTCCAGGCCAAAGTGCAGAATCCGAAACATCGAGCACGGCGCTGGGTGATTGAGGTACCGCCCTACGTGGTCCCCAAGCCAATCCCCGTCGGCGCTCGTGTCAGCGCCCAAGGCACGAGGTAATACCGCCGCGTTCCCGATTGTTCAAAACGTCCCCACATAGATTAATGCTCAGTCTCCCGATATTCGATTCAATTGGCTTCACCGGAACGGGGACGAGTTGCAAGACGCGCAGACTCCATGAGTCCGGACAAGACGGAGATAGACTTGAGGGCATCACGGTAAATCTCGCAAATGACCGGTTCGATCTTGTATCGGAATCCAGGAAGCACGATCTTGCACCCCTCGTCTGCAATCGATGGGGGCGTTTCTCGAGCCTGAAATCCCACGGCGCGACAGGCGCTGGATCACGCCATAACCCAACCTCATTGCGCCTCGCAGAGGCTTCAGCCTTGACATAAAGGCTTCCGTCAGCCAGCGCTGGCCTTTGGCATACTGTTTGTAATGCCATGCCAA
>DATEEZ010000141.1:0-10089 GCA_035280905.1 Nitrosospira sp. | reverse complement strand
GCTGTCGCCAAATCCCTTCACACGTACTCCCAATCCTCCCGACCAGCCTATCGAGCCGATGGTGGATCGGCGCACTATACTGCAGTCGGCGATAACCGAAGCGGAAAAGCGCGGATGGCGTACGCCCCCCGGGGGCATATTTTATGATCCTGAAGTGGGTGTTTATGGTGTCATCTTCTTCGAGCCGGGGAACGACCATGGCGATGTGGGGCTGGGGAATCCCTCGCTCTTCTTCGACGGCAAGGATGGAACATCCGTCGGAGCGAATGTGCCGGGTGAGGGCAGTGCGGGTGATATTTTCATGCAGGCGCAGTTTCCGCTGCATTCCGGGCGCATCGTCGGTCTTCCCGGGCGCATTTTTGTATCCGTCATGGGCTTGTTGGTGGCGATGCTGTCAGTTACGGGAGTGATCATCTGGCAGAAGAAGCGGTGGGCCCGGAAGAAAATGCTGATGAAGGGGGCAGGAGACGTATAGTCTATATTACCGGATTTTCGTCCTGTCCGCAAGTTTCCGATTTTTTTCGAAAACCGGTCCTTGACTATTATCGATGCGGAATCATTTTTCTGCCCAGTAACGATAAGGCCACTCGGCGGCCAGTCGCAAGCACAGGATAAACCAGCGCAGCAGCGTTTCTGCTGTGGAACAGGAACTTGTTCAACCCGCCAAAAAATCCCCTGTCAGAGCCGAGTATGGAAAGAAGGTGCATTGCATCGGCGCCGTGGTAATAATGCTTCTGCCATATCACGACCATGCCCTCATTGATTTCCATGCCTTGGGCTCGCAATTTTTGGACCAGATCAGGTCTTGTCCGGGCGTCAATGAGCTCTATCTCGCCTATATTCTTCCGTAAAGCGTAAAGCTTCACAAAGCCCGCACAAAAAGGGCATTCCCCGTCATAAATGATGGAGAAGCGGTTTGAATCACTCGCAATCGCTGTCATACCCAACCCATCCAGCCGTTGATAGCCGAATTGACTAGCATGACAGCCGTATAAGTCGCGATAAGTCCGAGAACAGGGCTGGCAGAAATGATGGCAACACTGCGACAATAGCGGTTCTCACTTGATCTCGCCCATCGTCGCTATGCGGCGTGGAAATCAATCGGATATATCGGGTTCCGCAGATTTTGCCAAATCCTGGTTTTCGTTCATCGATTCCTGCTCCAGAAATTCCATAATCGCGTAGGTCAGCTCCTTGCAGCCATCCCCAGTCATGGCTGAGACGGCAAAGCTTTTCCCTTTCCAGCCGAGGCCACGGATAAATTTCCTGCATACTTTTTCGCGCTCATTTTCCGGCAGCAGGTCGACCTTGTTGAGCACCAGCCAGCGCGGCTTGCGATAGAGCGCTTCGTCATACTTCCTCAGTTCTTCAAGAATAGCCTTGGCCTCATGCACCGGATCAACCGCTTCATCGAGCGGCGCAATATCGACGACATGCAGTAACAGGCGGGTACGCGCAAGATGCTTCAGGAAGCGGTATCCAAGCCCCGCGCCTTCCGCTGCACCTTCAATCAGCCCTGGAATATCAGCCATTACAAAACTGCGGTTCTGATCCACGCGCACCACGCCTAGAGCAGGGTGCATGGTGGTGAAAGGGTAATCAGCTACTTTTGGGCGTGCCGCTGAAACTGCACGAATCAGCGTCGACTTGCCCGCGTTTGGCATGCCGAGCAGTCCCACGTCCGCTAGAACCTTGAGCTCCAGCTTGAGGTTCACTTCCTCTCCCGGTTCGCCCAAAGTGAATTGCCGCGGCGTGCGATTTGTGCTGGATTTGAAATGCAAATTGCCTAGTCCGCCCGTGCCTCCTTTCGCCAGCAGGACTTTTTGATCATGTTGGGCCAAGTCCGCCACTGGTTCTCCGGTGGCTTCATTGGTGATAACAGTGCCAACGGGCATGCGCAATATAATATCTTCGGCACTTTTACCGTAGCGATCAGAGCCTTGTCCGTTTTCGCCGTTTTTTGCGCGGTGGATGCGAGCAAACCGGTAATCCACCAAGGTATTGATGTTGCGGTCAGCGACCGCATAAATGCTGCCTCCGCGTCCGCCATCACCCCCGGACGGACCGCCTTTCGGAATGTATTTTTCCCGACGGAAGGCTGCGACGCCATTTCCGCCTTTTCCAGCGATTACATGGATAATTGCTTCGTCAATGTATTTCATGGAATCAATTTACCATGATGCAAACAAAAAAGCCCTATCGGGCTGATAGGGCTTTTACTGAAAAGTAAAATAAATTAAACCGGGATAATGCTCACTGTCTTGCGCTGCGGCAAGCCTTTAATCGTGAAATTTACCCTGCCGTCCACTTTGGCGAACAGTGTGTGATCTTTGCCCATTCCAACGTTCTCACCCGGATGAACTCTTGTACCCCGCTGACGGATGATGATACTGCCAGCCGGAATCAATTCGCCGCCGAAGCGCTTCACACCAAGACGCTTGGAATTTGAGTCCCGCCCGTTACGGGAGCTGCCGCCTGCTTTTTTATGTGCCATGCCAAACTCTCCTTATACCGAAATACCGGTAATCTGAATTTCGGTGTAGTTCTGCCGGTGCCCCTGTTGTTTCCGATAGTGTTTGCGCCGGCGCATCTTGAAAATGCGGACTTTGTCGTGCCTGCCTTGTTCCAGTACGGTTGCTTTGACAGAAGCACCGCTTAGCAAAGGTTTCCCCAATGAAATATTGTCGCCGTCAGCAATCATCAATACCTGGTCGATCAGGAGTTCGCTTCCGATTTCTGCTGGTACCTGTTCTATTTTGAGTTTTAACCCGTTTTCGACCCGGTATTGCTTCCCGCCGGTTTTTATGACTGCGTACATGATGGAATCCCGTTTATGCGCCCGCCAAGGAGCCATGAAATGAAGTAGACGCGGATTATACAGAGTCACCCACTTAAGGTAAAGGTCTGTTGTGGATGAGTTTTGTGCGGCACTCCGAGTTTTGCCTGTTTTCGAACTTGACACGTTGGCGGCGACATTTCTACCATGGCATCTTTTTTGCAGGAACCTCCGTGTCAATTGAACGTATCAGAAGCCTTATTGCCCCCGATATGGGCAGGGTGGATACCGTAATTCGTGAAAAACTCCATTCGGAGGTCGCACTCATCCGGCAGGTAAGCGAATATATCATCAACAGCGGCGGGAAGCGTCTACGGCCCGCTTTGGTTATCCTGTCCGCAGGCGCATTCGGCTACACCGGACAATATCATTACAATCTTGCTGCCATCGTGGAATTTATCCATACGGCAACCCTTCTGCATGACGATGTCGTGGATGCCTCCGAATTGAGGCGAAGCAAGGCCACCGCAAATGCCTTGTTCGGAAATGCTGCCAGCGTATTGGTTGGGGATTTTCTGTATTCCCGCGCGTTCCAGATGATGGTTGAGGTGGACAATATGCGCGTTATGCGGGTGTTGGCCGATGCGACCAACACTATTGCCGAAGGCGAGGTTTTGCAACTGCTCAATGTTCGCGATCCGGATGTTGATGAGGAAAATTACCTTCGGGTGATCCGCTATAAGACTGCAAAGCTGTTCGAAGCTGCAACACGGCTTGGCGCAATCCTCGGCAATGCCACGCCGGCAGAGGAAGAGGCGATGGCCGTGTATGGCATGCATCTAGGCACCGCCTTTCAACTCACCGATGACATGCTGGATTATTCCGGGGATTATCACGAAACCGGCAAGAATCTGGGTGACGACCTGGCAGAAGGCAAGCCAACCCTGCCGTTGATCTATGCCATGAAAACAGGATCGAGCGCCCAGGCTGAAATCATACGCAGCGCCATCGAGCAAGGGGGCGAGGGGGGCTTTCAGCCTGTGCTGGAAGTTATCCAGCAGACCGGCGCGCTGGATTATGCCAGACAACGGGCACAAACCGAATCCGAGACAGCGTCCAATATGATTTCCCCACTTCCGGATTCAGACTACAAGCAATGCCTGCTGGATCTGAGCATCTTTGCTGTAGCGAGAAATCATTAATAGTTTTATCTCGACCCAATTCGTCTGCTCTAATGCAAGGAGCGCGGTGGCGCAGGCGGCACTGCGCTAATTTGGATTGCTCCAAAACCCCTTCCTGCGTACAATTGCAGCCCACATGCCTGACATGAATCGCTTCAGGCGTCGCAGGTATCAAAATGATTTTTCGGGGTGTAGCTCAGCCTGGTAGAGTACTGCGTTCGGGACGCAGGAGTCGGAGGTTCGAATCCTCTCACCCCGACCATTCGGTTAATTCACATTGGCGTTTTCGATTACTTGTTATCCGGAAAGCGCTGCCATACGCAGGATATTGGAGTCATTCATTCCTGACCGGCATGCAAAGCGGTCAGATTTGCCCCGCTCCACCGCGAGGTATTAACTCTTTCATAAAAGGAATGACAGAGAGGCGCCAGGGGTAGGGCGCCCTTGGTGGACTTTTTATTTCTCCTCAAGCTTGCGTGCCATTGCATAAGCGGTAGAATGCCCTATATGTCATTTAACTGCCTGCCGCTGGTTTCGATAGCGCAACGGAGATTCCGCCTTGGGTAGAATCCTGTTCTTTACCCTTATTGCTGTTCTTTTTTTCTGGGTAATAAGAAGCTACCGTCGCGCTCTCAAAAAACGGGAGGAGGTGCATAAACAGCCTCAATCTCTCGAGGGCGAGGACATGGTGCGGTGTGTTTACTGCGGCGTTCATTTGCCCAGAAGCGAAAGTCTCACTTCGGAAGGCAAGTTTTTTTGCAGTGATGAGCATCGGCGCCTGCACCTGGAATCCCAATCGTGAACCCGACGGTGCGAATGGGTTACAGCCGGCAAGATAACGCGACCAGCAGCGTCCGGAAGGATGACTCCCCCATGCAAATCGACACAATGGGGTGCGCGAATAGCGTCCGCTTCATCGCTTCCCCCAATTTTGACGAACGGCCGGCCGGGTGTGCGATTTCACTGCTCGTGATTCACAACATCAGCCTTCCCCCTGAACAGTTTGGCGGGGACGGCGTAGTCGATTTATTCACCAACAAACTTGATCCGGAAGCCCACCCCTACTACCGCGCCATTCACGGTCTCAAGGTTTCCAGTCATTTTTATATCCGCCGGACCGGAGAGGTCATTCAGTTCGTCCAGTGCGAAAAACGCGCCTGGCACGCGGGGGAATCCTGCTGGCAGGGCAGGACCCGGTGCAATGACTTTTCCATCGGTATCGAGCTCGAGGGTAGTGATTCGCACCCTTTTACCGATTCTCAATACAGAGCGCTGGTCGAGCTCACGCTGGAACTGCAAAAGGCGTATCCCATCGAGCACATAGCGGGGCATTCCGATATTGCGCCGGGTCGCAAGACCGACCCAGGCCCCTGTTTCGACTGGGAGCGCTATCGCATTGCGCTCGCCACGCCGCGTTAAGCCTTATCCGAGCTTGACGTAGTCGGCTAAGCATCAGGAAGAAGAACTCATTCAGTCATCTGGATGAGGCACGTACTTTTTCCTTGGTTGCTGCCGAACTGCTTCCGCGCGAATTCACGCCTCCTGAAAAAATTCCCTGGCTTCGCAAATAATCCTCGTAGTTGCCCTTGAAGTCGACGATTCCCTCTGGTTCCATTTCAACGATGCGCGTTGCGAGAGACGACACAAATTCACGGTCGTGGGAAACGAAAATCAGCGTCCCTGTATATTTTTCCAGAGCTTCGTTAAGCGATTCGATGGATTCCATGTCAAGATGGTTGGTGGGTTCGTCCATCAGCAACACATTGTTTCTTTGCAGCATGAGCTTGCCAAACAGCATACGTCCTTCCTCTCCGCCGGAAATGACGTTCACCGATTTTCGGACTTCATCGCCGGAAAACAGCAACCTCCCAAGCACACTCCGTACAGCCTGGTCATCATCGTGTTCGCGGCGCCACTGCGTCATCCATTCGGTAAGCGATATATCGTCGCCGAAGTCCGCCGCATGGTCCTGCGCAAAATAGCCAGGACGTGCTTTCTCCGCCCATTTGACTTCTCCCGCATCAGGCCGCAGATCACCGGCAAGGCAACGCAGTAAGGTCGTCTTGCCAATACCGTTTGGCCCGATAATTGCAATTTTTTCGCCTGCTTCCACATTCATGCTGAATTTCTGGAACAGCGGTTTTTCCATTCCGGCAAAACCTTTGCTGATGCTTTGCACCGATACCGCCAGGCGGTGCAGCTTCTCGCGCTCGTCCATATCCAGGCGGATGTATGGATACTGCCGGCTTGAGGGTTTCACATCTTCCAGCTTTATTTTCTCGATCTGGCGGGCGCGGCTGGTTGCCTGCCGTGCTTTGGAGGCATTGGCAGAGAAGCGGCTCACGAACGACTGCAATTCGGCGATCTGAGCTTTTTTCTTCGCGTTGTCGGCCAGCATGCGCTCCCGCACCTGGGTAGAGGCGAGCATGTAGTCATCGTAATTTCCCGGATAGATACGGATTTCGCCATAATCCAGGTCAGCCATATGGGTACATACGCTGTTCAGGAAATGACGGTCATGCGAAATAATGACAATCGTGCTCCTGCTGGCGTTGATCACATCTTCCAGCCAGCGGATGGTATTGATATCGAGATTATTGGTGGGCTCGTCCAGGAGCAGGATGTCCGGATCGGCAAACAATGCCTGGGCAAGCAGTATGCGTAGTTTGAAGCCGGGCGCTACAGCGCTCATAGGTCCTTGATGTTGCGGCAGGGGTATGCCTACGCCGAGTAGCAGTTCTCCTGCGCGTGCTTCGGCAGAATAACCATCCAGTTCGGCGAACCTCGCTTCCAGTTCCGCCGCGCGCATGTAGTCATCTTCCGTGGCATCGGGATTAGCATAAATTGCATCGCGCTCTTCCTTAACCCGCCACAATTCCTCGTGTCCCATCATCACTGTATCGATCACAAGGCAATTCTCGAAAGCGAACTGATCCTGACGCAATTTTCCCACGCGCTCGCCGGAATCCACGCTGACATTGCCGGAGGTGGGCTCCAGATCCCCACCAAGGATTTTCATGAAGGTCGATTTCCCACACCCGTTGGCGCCGATCAATCCGTAGCGATTGCCATCGCCGAACTTAACCGAGACATTTTCGAACAGGGGTTTTGCCCCAAACTGCATAGTGATATTAGCTGTTGTAATCAATGTCTTCTCCTCTCTCTGTTCCCGAGAAGGGATTGGAAAAAACTTTCCATTATACGTTTCCTATAGTAGAAACGGAATTATGTTCCTCGTGGAGGAGCAAATAGGGAACCGCAAAATAGGGCTCGCAGACATCCCGGCCTACTGAGAGATTCCTCGGTTTTCACCTGATCCTGTATCATTACCGTTTCAGCTTAAACCCGTGTTTTATGAAGATTACATTTCTGGATTTCGAGCAGCCGATTGCTGAGCTTGAAGCAAAAATAGAAGAATTGCGTTTTGCCCAGGACGATTCAGCCATCGATATTTCAGCCGAAATCCTGCGCCTGCAAAAGAAAAGCCAGTCCCTCACCAGCAGCATATACGGGAAACTCACTCCCTGGCAGATTTCACAAGTTGCGCGCCATCCGCAGCGCCCCTATACGCTCGACTACATTCAGAATCTTTTCACAGATTTCGAAGAACTCCATGGCGACCGGGGTTTTGCGGATGACCATGCAATAATAGGCGGGTTAGCGCGTTTTAACGGTCAGACAGTCATGGTTATCGGCCACCAGAAGGGGCGTGACACCAAGGAAAAGATTCATCGTAATTTTGGTATGCCCAAGCCCGAGGGGTATCGTAAAGCGCTCCGACTGATGCGTCTGGCAGAAAAATTTGGTATCCCGTTGTTCACGTTCATTGATACGCCCGGCGCATACCCCGGCATCGGGGCGGAAGAACGCGGCCAGTCAGAAGCGATTGGGCGCAACCTGTACGTAATGGCGGAGTTGAAAGTGCCCGTGGTCTGCACTGTTATCGGGGAGGGGGGATCCGGCGGCGCCTTGGCTGTGGCGGTCGGTGACGTGGTCCAGATGCTGCAATTTGCCACCTATTCCGTCATTTCTCCCGAAGGCTGTGCCTCCATCCTTTGGAAAAGCGCGGACAAGGCGCCTGAGGCAGCCGAGATCATGGGAATTACCTCGCATCGCCTCACAAGCCTGGGCCTGATAGACAAGATCATCAGCGAGCCTCCCGGAGGCGCCCATCGCGACCATCCCGCTACCATGCAAGCCGTAAAGAAAGCCTTGCAGGACTCGCTCAAGCTGCTGCAGGACTATCCCATCGAATCGTTGCTGGAGAAACGCTTTGAGCGGTTGATGGGATATGGCAAGTTCAAGGAAGTCAAAGTCAGATAATATTTCGCGCAAGGCGCAGCATGTATTG
This sequence comes from Nitrosospira sp., assembly GCA_035280905.1. Classification (GTDB taxonomy): domain Bacteria; phylum Pseudomonadota; class Gammaproteobacteria; order Burkholderiales; family Nitrosomonadaceae; genus Nitrosospira. The sequence goes on along the minus strand of DATEEZ010000141.1, from coordinate 1,781 downwards.
CGTACCCAGGTCCACACCGGTGATCATCTCGCCGTCGCCTTGAGCGGGGGAGTGGATTCGGTGGTGTTGCTGCACCTGCTTGTCCCGCTTGCCTCGCAAATGCAACTCCCGCTCTCAGCCGTTCATGTCAACCACGGTATCAGCCCCAATGCAGACAAATGGAGTGAATTCTGCCGAAATCTGTGCCAGTCCCGAAACATTCCCCTTGAAATTGCAAGAGTAAAAGTCACGCGCGAACCCGGGATCAGTCTGGAAGCCGCGGCGCGCGAAGAACGCTATCGCATCTTTCGAAATCTCCAAACGGATTATGTGGTGCTGGCCCAGCATCTGGACGACCAGGCAGAAACGTTGCTGCTGCAATTGCTGCGCGGCGCAGGGGTAAAGGGTCTGAGTGCGATGCCGGTTGTGAGAACTGTGCAAAAAGAAATGGACGAGAAAGTCTCGAAGGACTTCATCCCTGGACTTGAACGCAGGCCGAGGCTGCTTCGGCCTCTGCTCGACGTTTCGCGGCGGGAGATCGAAGACTATGCGAGAGAGCATGCTTTGCAGTGGATTACCGATGAAAGCAACGACGAGGTATCTTTCGATCGGAATTTTCTGCGCCACGAGCTTTTTCCGCTCCTGGAAAAGCGCTTCCCCGCTTATCGTACGACTTTCCTGCGCGCCAGCCGCCATATGGCAGAGGCCGCCTCTTTACTCGATGAATTGGCCGTAGTCGATAGCGCGCAATGTGCGGCACCCGGAAAACTTTATGTCGAAGACTTACGGAAACTGAGTTTTCCGCGTGCCCGGAACCTGTTGCGCTACACGCTGGCGCAGCATGGCGTCATACTGCCCAGTACAGTAAAGCTCGAAGAAATCCTGCGGCAACTGCTCTCCCCACGTCCCGATACAAAACTGCATGTCGTTTTCGGGAATACAGAAATCCGGTGCTTCAGAGGTCGGGTACATATACGAAAAGTCGAAGCGGTTCCTCAGGCTCGCTGGCATTTGGTTTGGCAGGGAGAAGAATGCCTTCCCATTCCTGAGCTTGGCGGAACCCTCCGATTTGCATGCTGTAAGGGCGCGGGGATCAGCTTGCAAAAGATCGATGAGCAGCCCGTAACGATCCGGCTACGCCTGGGCGGGGAACGCCTGCGGCCAGACTGCAATCGTCCGCGCCGCAGTCTTAAAAACCTGCTACGGGAAGCATCGCTTCCACCGTGGCAACGGCAAAGGCTACCGTTGATATTCAGCGGGGAGCAACTGGTCTGCGTACCGGGAATTGGAGTGGATTGCGACTTTCAGGCAATGGGCGGTGAACAGGGTCTGATGGTGGAGTGGCAATCGAATGGCAATGGATATGAAAGGTGGGATGGATCACTATAGCGCAGCGGAAGGCCGCGATAAGGTATTGTTTCTGCCGTGGCTCGTCATTTCCGCTCGACCTCAAATCCATTCATTACTATTTCGGGCCAAGTCGCTCTCCAATGGATAAGATGGGGATCTTGCCTTCACAACCGTGATCCACGGTATCTACTACAAGAGTGACGCATGGGGGAGCCATTGTCTTCCGGATAATTCAAAACATCCCCGCATAAAATAAGCTCTGCCTTTGACAGTTTGAAGTCCATCACCTATTTTAAATGAGTGGACTCTTCATCGCTTTAAACCCCACCCTGTCCGAGCGCATAATGACAATTAACAATTGCTTCAAAGTTCGAGTTCGCGACCTCATCCTGTCCGCAGCCGCTGGTTTATGTCTGGCCTTTGCCTTACCCGCGCAAGCTACTACACTGAAA
>DATEEZ010000140.1:0-2733 GCA_035280905.1 Nitrosospira sp. | reverse complement strand
GCGACCGGGAAAGGCAATGATCAGGTGCGTTTTGAACTCGGTTACTATGCGCTTCAACCGGACATCCGCGTGATTGCGCCGTGGCGCGAATGGGATCTTACATCCCGGGAAAAGCTTCTGAAATATGCGGAGCAGCATGGCATCCCCGTGGAGATGAAGAAAAAGGAAGGTTCTCCCTACAGCATGGATGCCAACCTGCTGCACATTTCCTATGAAGGACGTATTCTCGAAGACCCTGCACAGGAGCCGGAAGAGTCGATGTGGCGCTGGAGTGTTTCGCCGGAAAAAGCTCCAGACAGTCCGGAATACGTTGACCTCGAATTCAGGAAGGGCGATATTGTTGCATTGAATGGGGAAGAGCTGTCACCGGCGCGCCTGCTCGCCAAACTCAACGAGTTGGGCGGCAAGCACGGGATAGGGCGACTGGACCTGGTCGAAAACCGGTATGTCGGTATGAAATCCCGCGGGTGCTACGAGACTCCCGGCGGCACCATCATGCTGCGTGCCCATCGGGCTATGGAGTCCATCACACTCGACCGCGAAGTCGCTCACCTGAAAGACGGGCTTATGCCACGTTATGCCGAATTGATTTACAACGGCTATTGGTGGAGTCCCGAGCGCATAATGATGCAGACTATGATCGATGCGTCGCAGGCGCATGTGAACGGCTGGGTGCGGTTGAAGCTCTACAAGGGTAATGTGATTGTCGTGGGAAGAGACTCAAAAACGGATTCGCTGTTTGATCCCCATATCGCGACCTTCGAGGACGACCAAGGCGCCTACAATCAGGCGGATGCTGCAGGTTTCATCAAGTTGAACGCCCTCAGGATGCGGATTGCCGCCAATTTGAGAAGCCGCAAATAATTAGCGCTGGAATTAGCAGCGGTAACGGGACCAAAGTTGCTGAAAGTTGTGCAAGCATTACGTAATCGAAGGACGAAGCCTGTACATCCTTGATGATGCATGAACAGAACAGCGCCAGCGTGGGGTGGAAGGCCTGCTTTATGAAAGCTGCATGAGTTTCTTTTGAGAAGATTGATATGCCATCATTCGATATCGTTTCCGAAGTCGACAAGCAGGAAGTTAGAAACGCAGTTGACCAGGTGAATAAGGAGGTGGGTACCCGCTTCGACTTCAAGGGTTCCGACGCGCGGGTGGAACAGGCCGATTACACGCTTACCGTTTTTGCCGACGATGAATTCAAGCTGGACCAGGTGTTCGACATCCTGACCACCAAACTGGCCAAGCGCAATGTCGATGTGCGCTCCCTGGACAAAGGTCAGGTGGAAAAAATCAGTGGCAACAAGGTGAAGCAACTCGTCACGGTTAAAACCGGGGTGGAAAGCGAGCTGGCAAAAAAAATTATCAGGCTCATCAAGGACAGCAAGCTCAAGGTGCAAGGCAGCATTCAGGGAGATACCGTGCGCGTTTCAGGCGCGAAGCGGGATAACTTGCAAGAGGCTATACAACTGGTCAAGAAATCGGTTACGGATTTTCCTCTGCAATTCCAGAATTTCCGCGATTGATCCCATTGAGCCAGTGCTCGTAGAGCTTGTCGGCCAGCTGATGCAACCGCAATATCCGTCCAGATAAATCCGTTTGCATCGCCTCTGGCGACTGCACGCCGTGTCCCGGATTTGAAGCAATTTCCTCCGCACCATGGCTGCACCAGTCTTTCACCATTTCTTCGGTCATTTCCACATGGCACTGCAATCCCAGGTGTTTATTCAGTGCGAACGCCTGATTTTTACACCAAGGACTGGAGAGCAGCAGTGCGGCGTTATCCGGGATAGTAAAAGTCTCGCCATGCCAGTGGAACACCTCGCACTTTGACAGATTCCCACACCACTCCCGGGCTGCCTGATTATCGGCAGTGCTCGCCTCACCCCAGCCGATTTCCTTGACCGGGCTTTTGGAAACTACTCCTCCCAGCGCCTTCGCCATTAATTGACCACCGAGACAGTGCCCCAATACAGGAATATTGTTTTCCACTGCCTGGCAGATCAACGAAAGTTCATTTCTGATCCAAGGCAAATCATCATTTACACTCATCGGCCCGCCCATGAATACTAGGCCGCTGAATTGACCCGTGTCAGCAGGTACGCTTTCACCAGCATCAATTTTTATGAGTTGCCAGGGAATGGAATGACGATCAAGAAACGTGGCGAAATATCCCGGCCCTTCTAGTGGAAAGTGCCTGAAGATTGCGACGGGCTTCACGGTGCGCTTGAACTCCGCTGGCTGTGCGAGTGGAAATGGGAGGGAAAGGACTCTAGCTCTAGTAGCGGTCCGCGTTGCGCCCAGGGCGCTATCTCGGTATCCGCAATCACCCTTTGGCCGGTAACGTGGACGCCATCAAAATCTGCGCGCTCGTGCGTACCTACGAGGTAAGTTCCGGTCTTTACCACGACTTCAACCTGTCCATTCGCCACGGCGACGCTGCCGCCCGCGGCGCGCTTGCTGACACTGAAACGGGTGCCAATGTCCCTGATGTAGGTCGTTCCCACCCTCAGATTCAGTTTTCCGGGCTGGTTGCCCCTAACATCAAAAAAAGCGTTGCCACGCAACAGTTCAATCCCGCTGGGTTCCGTGTTGGTGACAGCAACACTGCTGTCAGTATCGAGGCTGATAGCGATATCGGGCGTTGCAAGAACGGTAAGCCGCTGCCCAGGTATGGTTTGGTGCAGGCGCGTAGTTATCGGTTTGGCAATGAACCACGATAACAGACCGAGC
>DATEEZ010000139.1:0-15252 GCA_035280905.1 Nitrosospira sp. | reverse complement strand
CTCTCCACCAAACTTCTTCGCCAATACCATCGTGATCGCCGCCGTCAACGTGGTCTTGCCGTGATCCACGTGCCCTATCGTCCCTACGTTTATGTGCGGCTTCGTCCGCTCAAATTTGCTCTTTGCCATGATGATCCCTTTATTTGATGACGATTATTTCTTGTTTATGATCGCTTCGGCCACGTTCCTCGGCGCTTCGGCGTAATGCTTGAATTCCATCGTATACGTTGCGCGGCCCTGTGTTGCAGAGCGTAACGAAGTTGCGTAACCAAACATTTCTGCCAGCGGCACTTCTGCACGCACCACTTTGAGGCCAGGCAGATCGTCCATACCCTGAATCATGCCTCGCCGGGAGGATAGATCCCCTACGACATTCCCCATGAAGTCCGCCGGCGTTTCCACCTCTACAGACATCATCGGTTCCAGCAGCACAGGATTCGCCTTGCGCATACCATCCTTGAACGCAATCGAGGCAGCCATCTTGAAGGCGTTTTCATTCGAATCGACATCGTGATAGGAGCCGTCAAACAAGGTGACCTTGACATCCACCACCGGAAAGCCCGCCAACACTCCATTGGGAAGGGTATCGTGCAGTCCTTTTTCCACTGCCGGAATATATTCCCTGGGCACGGTTCCACCCTTGATTGCATCAACAAACTCGAAACCCTTGCCGGCTTCGTTCGGCTCCATCTTGATCCATACGTGACCATACTGACCCCGTCCACCGGATTGCTTGATGAATTTGCCTTCGACATCCACCGGCTTCCGGATTGCCTCGCGATAAGCCACCTGGGGAGCACCTACATTGGCCTCGACACCAAATTCGCGTTTCATCCGATCCACAATGATTTCCAGATGCAATTCGCCCATTCCTGAAATGATGGTTTGGCCGGATTCCTCATCAGTGCGCACACGGAAGGAAGGATCCTCCTGAGCGAGACGGTTCAATGCGATGCCCATTTTTTCCTGATCCAGCTTGGTTTTCGGTTCCACCGCCACGTGAATCACGGGCTCTGGAAACACCATGCGCTCCAGTGTGATAACGGCGCTTGGATCACACAGCGTATCTCCGGTAACCGCCTCCTTCAAGCCCACTGCTGCGGCTATATCCCCCGCCCGTACCTCCTTGATTTCTTCGCGCTGGTTGGCGTGCATCTGCAGCAGTCTTCCAATCCGTTCCTTGCGCCCCTTGATGGGGTTATAAACGGTATCACCGGATGTTACGACGCCGGAATACACGCGGAAAAAAATCAATTGGCCCACGTAGGGGTCGGTGGCAATCTTGAAGGCAAGACCTGCAAACGGTTCATCGTCATTCGCATGGCGCTCCGCGTGCTCGCCACTCTCTTTCTCGCCGTCAATTGCCTCGATGTCCGCTGGGGACGGCAGATAATCCAGCACAGCGTCAAGCATTGCCTGCACGCCTTTATTCTTGAATGCGGATCCGCAGAGCATGGGTACGATTTCATTGGCGAGGGTGCGAATGCGAAGGCCTTGTTTGATATCCGCGGGCGACAGGTCACCTTCTTCCAGATATTTGTTCATCAGCTCTTCATTCGCCTCGGCAGCTGACTCCACCATTTTCTCGCGCCACAACCTGGCATCCTCAACCATGTTCGCCGGGATATCGCGTTCCTCGAATTTCATCCCCTGGCTTGCGTCGTCCCAATGAATAGCCCTCATCTTGATCAGATCGACAACGCCCTCGAATTTATCCTCCGCGCCTATCGGCAGCTGAATGGGCACCGGCTGCGCTTTGAGCCGACTTTGTATCTGCTCGTAAACGCGCATGAAATTGGCACCGGCACGATCCATCTTGTTGACAAAGGCAAGACGGGGAACCTTATACTTGTTGGCCTGACGCCATACCGTCTCGGTCTGGGGCTGCACGCCGCCCACTGCACAAAATACGGTGCAGGCGCCATCGAGAACACGCAGCGATCTCTCCACTTCGATAGTGAAATCAACGTGGCCCGGCGTATCGATGATATTGATGCGATGGTCTGGATAGTTATGATCCATCCCTTTCCAGAAACATGTGGTGGCGGCGGAGGTAATGGTAATACCGCGCTCCTGTTCCTGTTCCATCCAGTCCATGGTAGCCGCACCATCATGCACTTCACCTAGCTTATGCGATACGCCCGTATAAAACAGGATGCGTTCAGTGGTCGTGGTTTTTCCGGCGTCTATATGCGCCATGACGCCGATATTTCGGTAACGTTCAATAGGTGTCTTTCTTGCCACAGTTTTCTAGCCTTAAAATTGGGAAACTGCCGGTAGCACACAACGCCCCGGCAGCTAAAAAATTAGCGACGTTTCAATGTAAGTCAGGTAAGACAGCAAGCCAGGTCATGATGGCAGGTCAACCCTGCGCCATCATTGCTATCAGAACCGATAATGCGCAAATGCCTTGTTCGCCTCGGCCATACGATGAACTTCTTCACGTTTCTTGACCGCTCCACCCCTGCCCTCGGCGGCTTCTGCCAGCTCGCCCGCCAGCCGCGCGCCCATGGATTTTTCAGCTCTTTTACGCGCTGCATCACGCAACCACCGCATCGCCAGGGCATTACGCCGAATTGACCGGACTTCTACCGGAACCTGGTAGTTGGCCCCGCCCACGCGGCGGCTTTTTACTTCCACCATCGGACGGACATTGGATAGCGCCTGCGTAAATACTTCCACTGGATCCTTGCCCGTTCTCTTGTGAATCTGATCCATAGCCCCGTAAATAATCCGCTCTGCTACGGATTTCTTGCCTCGCGTCATCAATACATTGACAAATTTTGCCACTTCGGCATTATGATATTTTGGGTCCGGCAAAATTTCGCGTTTTGGAACTTCTCTCCGTCTTGGCATTTTTTAACCTTGGCGTAATTATTCAGCTTACGTTATCGGGGTATTTCGATCGATGTCTGGTGTGTCAGGTATTATTCAAACCGCTTTTAGGCCGACTTCGGCTTCTTGGCGCCGTATTTCGATCGTCCCTGCTTGCGGTCCTTGACTCCGGCAGTGTCCAGACTTCCGCGGACAGTGTGATAGCGCACACCCGGCAAATCCTTGACACGCCCGCCGCGGATCAATACCACCGAGTGCTCCTGAAGATTGTGACCTTCTCCGCCGATATAACTGGATACCTCAAAGCCGTTAGTCAAGCGAACGCGCGCCACCTTGCGCAAAGCCGAATTCGGTTTTTTGGGTGTGGTGGTATAAACCCGTGTGCAAACTCCCCGCTTTTGTGGACTGTTTCCCAATGCGGGAACTTTGCTTTTCAAAGGTTTTGCCGCGCGCGGCTTACGTACTAACTGACTGATTGTCGGCATTTTATTTTCCAGAAAAACGGGAGGACGACTTACCTGTCCCGCTGCCAATATAAATTTATTTCCCTATTCAGCCGCACTCACACTGTCGATCCGCTGGCGGCTAAAAAACTGCGAATTCTATGGACTTTATCTTGCCATGTCAAGCTAAAGCCTTTTTCGTTTTCAATAAGCAATGAGAGAGCCTATCACACGAAATTTCCCGTGATGAACATCTTATTGCCCGCGTGATTTTTACTAGGGCAAAATGGTGCAAAGCGGAAAAATCCTGCTACGCAGAGGCTTTGAAACAAAAGCCGATTGCAAAAACAGGGCCGCACGCGAATTCAACTGGTGCGGCAGGTGCGGGCGGTGCGATGAAACTTCTGAACAATACCAAACAAATGTGAGAATGCAGCAAACCTGTTCAGGAATTCAACACACAAGGCAATCTATGCAGGGGTGGCTCCAGTTCATGCCTCTGTCATGCTGCCTCACGCAGTTACCCGCGCCTCACGCCTCTTGGCAGTCAGCGCATGGTTGCCGAGCTTCTTCAAAACCTCCCAGGCGGGGCCCGGGAACTTGTGCAATTTTATCATGACATCCTCAAGCGCTTCGAGGAACCAGTCGACATCGCTTTCGCTGATGTTGAGGGGTGGCAGAATTTTGACAATGGGCATGGCATGGCCCGCTACCTGGGTAAGAATATGATGATCATCAAGAAGTGGAAGCACAATCGCCTGAGCAAAAAGGTTTTCATCCATCTTGTTGACCATTGCCCATGCAGCCCGCAGCGACATTGATTCCGGCTGACCAAACTCGACCGCGATCATGAGTCCGCGCTGCCGCACTCCCTTGAGAAATTCGAAGCGCGGCACCATCGTCTCGATTCCTTTCCGGAAACGCTCCCCGAGTACGATGGCCCGTTCCATGAGCTTCTCATCATCCAGGGCACTGAGTGAGGCTAAAGCTGCCACCATCGCCATATTGCCCATTCCGAAAGTGGATGCATGAACGATCGCACGATGCAGACTGTCGTAAACACTATTGTAGACGGCACGACGGGTAATCGTCGCGCCGACTGGAATATAGCCTCCGGAAAGCGCCTTGGAAAGACAGATGATGTCTGGTCGGAAATCTGGCACCCATTGACTGGCCAAAAAGCGGCCAGTGCGTCCCATGCCCGACTGAACTTCGTCGCAAACCATCAAGGTACCGTATTTTCGACATAACTCCTGCGCGCCCAGCAGGTACTCGTCGCTGGCGATATTGACACCCTTGCCCTGTATCGGCTCAAAGACGAAGGCCGCGACATCGCCCTTTGCGAGGCGCGCTTCCAGGTCGGCAAGATCACCCATTTTCACCTCTGAACTCCCGGGAAGCATCGGCTCAAAACCCCTGCGAAAACTTGCTTCTCCATTCAGTGACAAAGACCCCATGGTCAGGCCGTGAAATGCTTTGGCAAGATGCGTAGTAGAGGGTCTGCCTGTATACGCGCGTGCAAATTTGATCGCTGCTTCGATTGCTTCCGTACCCGAGTTACTGAAGTAAACGGTATCCAGGCCCGGCGGCATTCGTTTTACCAGTTCACGCGCCAGTACCGCGGCAAGGGGTGGAGCATCAAAACCAATCCACCCGGGAAACTCGGAATCTACTACCTGTCGCAGTGCATTACGAATAGCAGGATGCCGGCGACCGAAATTGAAAACACCCCAGTTGGTCAGAAAATCGAGATAACGCGTACCTGCCTCATCCCAGAGATAAGCACCCTCTCCCCTTACCCAGGTTCTATTGAATCCGAGTGTACGCAGTACCTTGACGAAGACCGGATTTATATGCTCTTCGTATAGCTCAAAGTTTTTGCCGCGAGTTTCGGCAATGATGGCATTAATATCAATGGGCATAATTCGATTCCGTCAGATACCAAAGGCTATATGCCAGCATTGCCAGTGAGCAGGATGAGGCTCGCGAGCTTCCGTTTCCCCGCCCGCTTTCAGACAGCGTATCCACTGTTTCTAATTTCTCCTGTCTCTTCCTCACTCAAGGGAGGCGCCTCGCCAGCATCCAGCATGAGACGCTGCTTCTTGCGGGTATTGTGAAAGGTTAAACCCGTACCTGCGGGAATAAGGCGTCCTACAATAACATTTTCTTTCAGCCCGCGCAGATCATCCTTCTTGCCCATGATCGCCGCTTCGGTCAGCACCCGTGTGGTCTCCTGGAACGAGGCCGCGGAGATGAACGAGTCTGTAGACAGCGAGGCTTTAGTGATACCGAGCAGCATGTATTCATAGGTTGCCGGCCTCTTGCCCTCCAATTCGGCTTGTTCGTTTTCCGCCAGCATTTCAGCGCGTTCAACCTGCTCACCGGGAATGAAACGCGTATCACCCGCATCCACGATCTGCACACGGCGCAACATCTGACGCACAATCACCTCGATGTGCTTGTCGTTGATCTTTACCCCCTGCAGGCGGTACACATCCTGCACCTCGTCGGTAATATACCGCGCCAGCGCTTCCACTCCCAGCAGACGGAGAATATCGTGTGGATCCGCAGGACCGTCAACAATACTTTCTCCCTTGTTCACCACCTGGCCATCGTGGGCGGTCACGTGCTTGTCCTTGGGAATGAGATATTCGTGCGAAACGCCGTCCAGATCGGTGATGACCAGTCGTTGCTTGCCCTTGGTATCCTTGCCGAAGGACACGATTCCGGTGACTTCTGCCAGTACGCCCGCATCCTTTGGAGAACGCGCTTCAAACAGTTCCGCAACGCGAGGCAGGCCCCCGGTAATGTCCCGTGTTTTCGAGCTTTCCTGTGGAATACGCGCGAGAACCTCGCCCACGCTGACCTGCTGCCCATCTCGAACAGTGATGATGGAACCTACCTGGAAGGTGATGTGAACCGGCAAATTACTGCCCGCCAGCCGCACTTCCTTGCCCTCGTCGTCCAGAAGTTTCACCATCGGACGCAACCCCTTCGTTTGCACTGCCCCGCGGCGCTTCGGATCGATCACTACTAGCGTGGACAAACCGGTTACCTCATCTATCTGCTTGGCCACGGTCACACCCTCTTCCACGTTCTCGAAGCGAATCTTGCCGGAGTATTCAGTAATGATGGGTCGCGTATGCGGATCCCACGCTGCCAGTACTTGCCCCGCTTTCACGACTTCTCCGTCACGAATCAGCAAGGTCGCTCCGTACGGCGCCTTGTGCCGTTCCCGCTCACGTCCGTTATCGTCCTGTATCACGACCTCACCACTACGGGAAATCGCGACCAGTTCATCGCGTGCGTTCGTCACATAACGCATAGTCGGCGAATACCGTACAGTACCGTTGGACTTGCTCTCGACCTGACTCACGACCGCAGTGCGGGAAGCTGCGCCACCGATATGGAAGGTACGCATGGTGAGCTGGGTGCCAGGCTCGCCGATCGACTGAGCGGCGATGACGCCCACCGCTTCGCCAACATTGACCGGCGTGCCGCGTCCTAGATCTCGGCCATAACATTTGGCACACAGGCCATAGCGGGTTTCACAGGTAAGGGGGGTGCGAACCTTCACTTCATCTATACCCAGCATCTCAATGGCATCCACTGCATTTTCATCCAGCAACATGCCCGCCGGGTAAATCACGGTCTGATGCTCCGGATTGATAATATCATTGACCACTACACGCCCGAGTACGCGTTCGCGCAACGCTTCGATGACCTCACCGCCTTCGACCAATGCCTTCATCACCACGCCGTTGTTTGTGCCACAGTCGTCCTGGGTCACGACCAAGTCCTGTGTCACATCGACAAGGCGGCGGGTAAGGTAACCGGAGTTGGCCGTCTTCAGCGCCGTGTCGGCCAAACCCTTGCGGGCACCGTGAGTGGAAATAAAGTACTGCAACACGTTCAATCCTTCGCGGAAATTAGCCGTGATAGGCGTTTCGATGATTGAACCATCCGGCTTGGCCATCAAACCGCGCATTCCCGCCAACTGACGGATCTGGGCAGCAGAACCGCGAGCACCCGAATCCGCCATCATGTAGATGGAATTGAACGATTCCTGAATCAGAGGCTTTCCTGATTCGCCCGTTTTGGCGACTCCGGTTTCCGGATCGATTATTGGCTCGACCCCGAGCTGGTCCATCATGGCCTTCGCAACCTGGTCGCCTGCACGACCCCATATGTCCACGACCTTGTTGTAACGTTCACCTTGAGTAACAAGACCAGACGTATACTGGAGCTCGATCTCCTGCACTTCCTTCTCGGATGCACTGATGATCGCATCCTTCTGTGCGGGGGTGAGCATATCATCCAGGCAGATCGAAATACCGGCGCGAGTCGCATAGCTGAAACCAGCATACATCAGCTTATCGGCAAAAATCACGGTTTCGCGCAGGCCACAGCGGCGGAAGCTCGCATTGATGAGCTTGGAAATTTCCTTTTTCTTGAGCACCTTGTTGATCAGCGGGAAAGGCAGCCCGGCAGGGAGAATTTCCGACAATAACGCGCGCCCCACAGTGGTTTCATAACGCGTGATCTTCTCGCGCCGCTCGCCGTCCGCAACCAGCTCATATTCGCGGATTCTCACGGAAATTCTGGCATTCAGTTCGATAACGCGGTTCTCGTACGCACGGGAAACTTCGCTGATATTGGCAAAATACATCCCCTCGCCGCGGGCATTAACCTTTTCACGCGTGGTGTAGTACAGCCCCAGCACGATGTCCTGTGACGGCACGATGATGGGTTCGCCGTTAGCGGGTGACAAGACGTTATTGGTCGACATCATCAGCGTGCGGCACTCCATTTGCGCTTCCAGCGAAAGCGGCACATGAACCGCCATCTGGTCACCGTCAAAGTCCGCATTAAAAGCGGCGCATACCAACGGATGCAGTTGAATGGCCTTGCCTTCTATCAGGACTGGCTCAAACGCCTGAATACCCAGCCGATGCAAAGTCGGCGCCCGGTTCAGCATGACCGGGTGCTCACGAATGACATCTTCCAGGATGTCCCACACGATCGGACTTTCGTTTTCGACCTCACGTTTCGCAGCCTTTATCGTGCTGGCAATACCCATTATCTCCAGCTTGTTGAAGATGAAAGGCTTGAATAATTCCAGCGCCATTTTCTTGGGTAAACCGCACTGGTGCAGCTTGAGCTGTGGTCCCACCACAATCACCGACCGCCCGGAATAATCCACGCGTTTTCCAAGCAAGTTCTGGCGGAAGCGTCCGCCCTTGCCCTTGATCATGTCCGCAAGCGATTTCAATGGGCGCTTGTTGGCGCCCGTCATGGCTTTGCCCCGACGGCCGTTATCCAGCAGCGAATCCACCGCTTCCTGCAGCATGCGCTTCTCATTGCGCACGATAATTTCCGGCGCCTTCAGTTCGAGCAAGCGTTTCAGCCGGTTATTACGGTTAATGACACGACGATACAAATCATTGAGATCGGAAGTCGCAAAGCGTCCTCCATCCAGCGGCACCAGCGGCCGTAATTCGGGAGGCAGCACGGGCAGCACTGCCAGGATCATCCACTCTGGTTTGATGCCGGATTTACTGAATGCCTCCAACACCTTCAGACGCTTCGAAATCTTCTTCATCTTCGTTTCGGAGCCGGTCGTTCCCATCTCGCGGCGAAGATTATCGATCTCTACACGAATGTTCAGGGTACTCAACAGATCGCGAATGCCTTCCGCACCCATGCTGGCGCGAAAGTCATCCCCATATTCTTCGGTTTTGGCCCGGTAATCGTCGTCTGTGAGCAACTGGCATCGCTGCAGAGGCGTCAGACCGGGATCCGTTACCACATATGCCTCGAAATAGAGTACCCGCTCTATGTCGCGTAAGGTCATATCCAGCACCATGCCCAGACGGGAGGGCAGCGACTTCAGGAACCAGATGTGCGCAACGGGAGATGCCAGTTCGATATGGCCCATGCGTTCGCGCCGTACTTTGGATAACGTAACCTCTACACCACATTTTTCGCAGATCACGCCGCGATGTTTCAAACGCTTGTACTTCCCGCAAAGGCACTCATAATCCTTTACGGGACCAAAAATTTTTGCGCAAAACAGCCCGTCGCGCTCAGGCTTGAACGTACGGTAATTGATGGTTTCCGGCTTCTTCACCTCACCATAGGACCAGGAACGTATTTTCTCGGGAGAAGCCAGACCGATCTTGATCGAATCGAACTCTTCTTTCTGGGTAACCTGTTTGAATAAATCAAGCAGTGCTTTCATTTGTCACTCCTGTTGATCAGGGGTCTATGCAAAAAATTATCCGGTGAAAAAGCAAGGGCAGCAAAAAGGTATTTGATTCTCGTACCTCCAGAATAAAAATACTAATGCCGCTCCAGGTCGATATCCATCGCCAGCGAGCGGATTTCCTTCACCAGCACGTTGAATGATTCCGGCATGCCCGCATCGATCTTGTGGTCGCCCTTCACAATGCTCTCATACACTTTCGTGCGCCCGTTCACATCGTCTGACTTGACTGTCAGCATTTCCTGCAGCGTATAAGCGGAGCCATATGCTTCCAGTGCCCACACCTCCATTTCTCCGAAACGCTGGCCGCCGAACTGGGCCTTGCCTCCGAGCGGCTGCTGAGTGACCAGACTGTACGGTCCGGTTGAGCGCGCATGCATCTTGTCGTCCACCAGGTGGTGCAGCTTCAGCACATGCATGTAACCAACAGTAACCGGGCGATCGAAGGCCTCGCCAGTGCGTCCATCATAAAGGGGCACCTGCCCCGAACGCGGAAGACCGGCAAGTTCGAGCATGTCTTTGATTTCCTGTTCCGTCGCGCCATCAAATACCGGTGTGGCAAAAGGCACTCCATCCCGCAGGTTTCCCGCCAGATCCATGATTTCCGTGTCGGTTAACGAGGCAATATTTTCCGGTTTTCCACTGGTGTTATATATCTTGTCGAGGAAGGTTCGAAGCTCCGCGGCCTCCTTGCCCGCATGCAGCATGTCGCCAATCTTCTGTCCCAGGCCTTTCGCCGCCCAGCCAAGATGCGTTTCCAGGATTTGTCCCACGTTCATGCGCGACGGTACGCCCAGTGGATTGAGTACCACGTCCACAGGAGTGCCATCCGACATATAAGGCATGTCCTCCACTGGCACGATTTTCGAAATGACGCCCTTATTGCCGTGGCGGCCGGCCATTTTATCTCCCGGCTGAAGGCGACGCTTCACCGCGACGTATACCTTGACCATTTTCTGCACGCCTGGAGGCAGCTCATCCCCCTGGGTGAGCTTCTTTTTCTTCTCCTCGAAGGCCGCATCGAATGCCTTGCGCTTTTGCGCCAGGCCCTCCTCGATCTGCTCGAGCTGTACACTCGCTTCTTCGTCCGCCAGCCGTATGTCGAACCAATGGTGCGGATCGGTACTCCCCAGATATTCCCTGGTTATCGCCGTGCCTTTGGGAAGCTTCTTGGGGCCGCCTGTGGCGATCTTGCCTATGAGCAGGCGCTCGATCCGCATAAATGCATCAGCTTCCACAATCCGCATCTGATCGGCCAGGTCTTTCTTGTACCGCTTCAGCTCATCATCAATGATTTGCTGCGCGCGCTTGTCGCGTTCGATACCTTCCCGGGTGAAGACCTGCACATCGATCACCGTTCCGGAGATGCCGGATGGCACTCGCAGGGACGTATCCTTCACGTCGGAAGCCTTCTCGCCAAAAATCGCGCGCAACAGTTTTTCTTCGGGCGTAAGCTGAGTTTCACCCTTAGGCGTCACTTTGCCCACCAGCACATCGCCGGCTTCCACCTCGGCTCCGATATGCACAATGCCAGACGCATCAAGACGGCTAAGCTGCGCTTCTGACAGGTTTGAAATATCGCCTGTTATTTCTTCGGTTCCGAGCTTGGTGTCGCGACTCACCACCGACAGTTCTTCGATATGGATGGAGGTAAAGCGGTCATCCGCGACAATACGTTCGGAAATCAGAATAGAGTCTTCGAAGTTGTAACCGGTCCACGGCATAAACGCGACCAGCATGTTCTGCCCCAGGGCGAGCTCACCCTTGTCGGTGGAAGCACCATCCGCCACCACGTCTCCGCGGGCAATCACATCTCCCACTTTCACCAGTGGACGCTGGTTGATATTGGTGTTCTGGTTTGAACGCGTGTATTTCGTGAGGTTGTAGATGTCTACGCCCACTTCACCGGCACGCGTTTCGATATCGTGCACGCGAACGACGAGTCGGCTTGCATCAACGTAATCCACCACGCCGCCTCGTACCGCCTTGACCGCCGTTCCGGAGTCGACTGCAACGACACGCTCGATTCCCGTACCAACGAGAGGTTTCTCCGCGCGCAGGCACGGCACTGCCTGCCGCTGCATATTGGAGCCCATCAATGCACGGTTAGCATCGTCATGTTCAAGGAAAGGGATCAGTGAGGCCGCAACCGAAACGATCTGCGCTGGCGCCACGTCCATGTATTCAATCCGGTCGGGGGTTGCGAGGGTAAATTCGTTCTTATGACGACAGGAAACGATGTCGTTGGTGAATCTGCCGTCGCCATCCAGTTCGGCATTTGCCTGGGCAATTACATACTGCCCCTCCTCGATAGCTGAAAGATAGTGGATTTCATCGGTTACCTGCCCATTTTTCACCTTGCGATAAGGTGTTTCCATGAAGCCATATTCATTGGTCTGGGCATATAGCGCCAGTGAGTTGATCAGACCAATGTTGGGACCTTCAGGCGTCTCGATCGGACACACCCGTCCGTAGTGAGTCGGGTGAACGTCACGTACCTCAAAGCCCGCCCTCTCGCGCGTCAGACCTCCGGGTCCGAGCGCAGACACACGGCGTTTGTGCGTGATTTCAGACAGCGGATTGGTCTGATCCATGAACTGCGATAACTGGCTGGAACCGAAGAATTCACGCACCGCCGCAGATACCGGTTTTGCATTGATCAGGTCATGAGGCATCAGATTCTCTGATTCAGCCTGGCTCAGGCGCTCTTTCACTGCTCTTTCAACCCGCACCAAGCCGGAGCGAAACTGGTTTTCCGCCAATTCGCCCACCGAGCGTACGCGACGATTACCCAAATGATCGATATCATCAATCTCCCCGCGGCCGTTACGGAGTTCGACCAGAATCCTGATCACTGCGATGATATCCTCGTTGGATAGTGTGGTCGCCCCACCCAGTTCTGTCTTACCTACCCTGCGATTGAATTTCATTCGCCCTACCACTGAGAGATCATAGCGTTCGGGTGCATAGAACAATCCTGTGAAGAGTGCTTTGACTGCCTCCTCAGTAGGGGGTTCACCCGGGCGCATCATGCGGTAGATCGCAACCTGTGCCGCCATCTCATCTGTGGTTTCGTCTATTTTGAGGGTTTGTGATATATACGCGCCCTGATCGAGGTCGTTGGTATAAATCGTCCGGATCTCTTCTACATTGGCATCCCGCAACTTGCCAAGCAAGGTTTCCGTCATTTCATCATTGGCAAGCGCGAGAATTTCTCCCGTTTCCTTATCTACGACATTGTGGCCCAACACTCGCCCCAACAGGAAATCCTCCGGCACCTCAAGCCTGTCTATACCAGCCTGCTGCATTTCGCGCACGTGCTTTACGGTGATGCGCTTGTCCTTCAGGACAATGACCTTGCCGCTTTTCGAGATGATATCGAAGCGCGCGGTATCACCCCGCAGACGTTCCGGTATCAGTTCAAAAAGAACGCCTTCCCGCGACAAATGGAAAGAGTCAAAAGAAAAGAAATTCTCCAGGATCTGCTCGGGTGTGTATCCAATGGCCTTCAGCAGCACGGTAATCGGCATTTTGCGGCGCCTGTCAACCCGAAAGTAGAGGTAATCCTTGGGATCAAACTCAAAATCAAGCCAGGAACCGCGGTAAGGGATGATACGCGCGGAAAAAAGCAATTTACCGGATGAATGCGTTTTACCGCGATCGTGCTCGAAAAACACCCCGGGCGAGCGATGCAACTGGGATACGATTACGCGTTCCGTACCGTTGATCACAAAAGAACCGGTATTCGTCATGAGCGGAATCTCGCCCATGTAAACTTCCTGCTCCTTCACCTCCCTGACTGTCGGCTTGGATGCCTCTTTATCCATAATGGTCAAGCGCACCTTTGCCCGTAAAGGGGAAGCATAAGTAAGGCCGCGTTGTTGACACTCCTTCACGTCGAAAGGAGGTGCACCGAGTACGTAATTGACGAAATCGAGGCGAGCATTCTTGGAATGACTCTCGATCGGATAGATCGACAGGAAAGCAGCCTGCAATCCCTCCGGTGCGCGCTTGTCAGGATCGACGTTCGCTTGCAGGAAAGCAGCGTAAGATTCGATTTGCGTAGCGAGAAGAAAGGGAATCGGTAATACGCTTGCGCGCTTGGCGAAACTTTTACGAATACGTTTTTTCTCGGTAAACGAATAACTCATGGAATCTCCGGGAGATCAGATCAGAAGACAGATTGACAGAAAATAGAGAATAGGGTAACTGTTTTGGCCAGCGCGCTTAGTGTTCTGCCGCACAAAACACGCCATCAAAATTCAAAAAAAACAAGAACCGGCGGCATGAGTAATGCCGCCGGCTTTTCTTATTATTTTCTTTTATTTGATTTCAGCAGTGGCACCTGCTTCAGCAAGCTGCTTCTGGATGGCTTCTGCATCCGCTTTGGCAATACCTTCCTTGACTGGCTTGGGTGCGCTGTCCACCAGATCTTTTGCTTCTTTCAAGCCAAGCCCGGTAACGGCGCGTACCACCTTGATCACATTTACCTTGCTTTCACCCACCGCAGTCAACATCACGGTAAATTCAGTTTGTTCCTCTGCGGGTGCCGCCGCGGCACCTGCCGCGGGCGCTGCTGCCACAACCGCGGCAGCAGCAGCGGAAACACCGAATTTCTCTTCCATTTCCTTGATGAGCTGGGAAAGCTCCAGTACAGTCATATTTGCAATCGATTCCAAAATTTCTGCTTTGGCTATAGCCATGATTTTCTCCTGATAATTAACCTAATAAAGTATGACGGTGTAACGGCCTCAAAGTGTGACTTTGCGCCGGACTAAGCGGTCTCTTTCTGATCGCGAACAGCTGCGAGGCCACGAACAAAACGCGCAGGGACTTCATTCAGGGTCCGCACAAAATTAGCGACGGGCGCCTGCATCGTACCCAGCAGCTTGGCAAGAAGCTCCTCGCGGCTTGGCAGAGAGGCCAGACTGGCAATCTCACTACTGGAAATCACATGGTTTGCCATGGCACCAGCCTTGATCACCAGTTTGTCGTTACCCTTCGAAAACTCATGCAGCACCTTGGCCGCCGCAACCGGATCGCTTCCAATGCCGTAAGCGAGGGGCCCAACCATATGCTCGGACAGTGCAGAAAACGGGGTATCCGAAACGGCCCTGCGCGCAAGCGAGTTCTTAAGCACACGGAAATATATCCCCGACTGCCGCGCCTTCGCCCGCAGTTGCGTCATATGGCCCACCCCAAGCCCCCGGTACTCTGCGAGGATGATGGCCTGCGCGTTGGCTACCTGCGCGCTGACTTCAGCGACCACCGCTTTTTTCTCATCTAAATTTAGACTCAAGGTACTTCTCCATCAGTTAAAATGCGGCGATAAGTATGGTATGCTGGTCGAAGAGGCTCGGCCCCAGGCTGACCCAAGATTCTGACCTCCTCCCTCGCACCTGATCTCACACCGCGAAACCGGCGACCTTAAATCAGGAGTTGATTCATCTTTTCCTGTTTCTGGGCACGCCATCTGCGCTGGGTAGCTAGGGAAATGCAGGAAGCGCAACCCGGCATAGGACACCGGGTGCACGCCCCATCTCAATACAGATTAAGTCTTGGACAATGGCTCACTTGGCAACAAACCGAGCGAACCGCCTCGCCTGCCATGCCCAATACCCCAGCGGTCTTTGATAACCCACCGGAAAAGCACCATACGCCTTCCCAGTGGCCCAAAGTCTTACAAATATTTACAAACGGGAATCCGCA
>DATEEZ010000138.1:0-15004 GCA_035280905.1 Nitrosospira sp. | reverse complement strand
AATTCATAAGCTGGGACCAGGGATGTAGTCAGGCGGACAGGCAGGGAAGCTCTGGTTGCTGCCAGCATAAGGAATGCGTGCAGCAACCAGGCGCCGAAAGGCGACGACGCGAATGGTGCGACTGCGGAGAGAGGAGCAGAGTCTTCCGAAGGAAGATGCGACCGGGAAGCGGAATGCAGGCGCCCAAAGCGGGTCCCGGCAGCCCGGACGCTGCCCGATCCGCTTTGCGGAATCCTGGGGCTACGCTTTGGGGCGCCACTTCATGCGCTCGTTGCGCTCCTTGGCATCGCTATAACTCATAAATGAGCAAGCTACGACCTTCGTCGCGCGCCTCGTGATCATCCCAATTTTGACAGCAACGCGCTCTACGGAAAATTTGTTCAGCAGTTCCCTAAATGCCTATAACTTGCGGGAGGACCTCCATTGCCTCACTCGCTTGGACTGCATGATCTTATAACCAAGCAGGGTCAGCAGTAGAGCGGCTATCATCGGGCCAACCGCAGCACGAAAAGTTTTTGCATAATTGATCATTTCTACGCGCAACGGATATTCGTAGCGTACGGGAGGCACCGCCTCACCGGTTATGAAAACCGTATACTCGCCCTTGTCCAGAGCGGTTTCCCCATTCATCACTCCGTCGGGGTGATAGCTCGGCCTGACATAAGATACCGTTTCATCTTCTGTTTCATTGGTTCCTCTTACAATTCGCATCCCGATGGGAATATCCCGTAATGCGGGATCCACGAGGTCCACCACCAGAACCGTGTTTCCCCCCTTCGGAATTTCGGTGCAGTATTGATCGGCAGGTTCGTACTGAGGCTGGTAAGCGCTTAAATGTACCATGCTGCTGTCGCCAAGCCGCCGCATGCAGGTATCTTCCTCCATAGCCACTTTTCCATGCGCGGTTGCTAAACCGCTGTACAACGCTGCTACAAGGACAAGAATCGATGTACCGGCCTGTATCGCTTGCTTCATCATTTACTCCTCTTGATTTATATTTGCTTGCCGCTGCCTGTCAGGCTCATATCCTTCGCCGGTTAGCAGGGCGAGGATTATCGTAATAAAAAATATCCTCTATGACCAGAATACTGTCATTCCCCGGCAAAGGAAAACAAAAACCGTGACTTCGCTGGACGAGCTATAACCGAGCTATCTAATCTCTATATGAGAGGTGAAGCCGCTCTGCACTGAAAAAAATATATGTGCAGCCATCAGATAGAGCCTCTATCTTCGTATTTGGTTGCATATTGAAAGTATAATAAATGAATCGTATTGGAAAAATCAAACATAATGTGAGCATGACTAAAGACCAGAACAAGCGTTCCTCCTGCCCGGTTAGCTGCGCACTGGATATATTGGGTGATAAATGGACTTTGCTTGTTATTCGCGACATATTGTTCAAGGGCAAGCAGCATTTTCGGGATTTTCTCGCTTCGCCCGAAAAAATTGCATCCAATATTCTTTCAGATCGTCTGAAAAAGCTGGAGGAGTGCAATATCATTTCACGGCAGCGCGATCCCCTCAATGCAAGAAGAGTCATTTATAGGCTCACGGAAAAAGGGCAGGATTTGTCCCCAGCCATTCATGCGCTCATACACTGGGGTGCCAAGTACGATCCTGAGAGCAATAAGCAGCCGTGCTCGATGCAGCATCCCGGCAGGATGTCGGGAAGTTGACTGGAACGGCACAGCACTCATGTGTTTTTCGAGAAAGATTCCTTCTGAAACTTCTTCAAACGCTTGTATTGAGCAAGGATGTGATTGATCAGACCGAAAAGCAGAAAATGCTGAAGGGGGAACTATATCGTTCCAGCGATCGACTGCTGGTCGAGGAAAGAAAGCGCGCCAGAAGATTAATGAAGGCTTTCAATGACAGCCTTCCGGACGAGACTGAAAAACGATCTGCAATTTTGAGGGAACTGCTCGGAGCATCAGGATCAAACCTCCATATCGAACCACCATTTTATTGCGACTACGGTTACAACCTGCTGGTAGGGGATAACTTTTACGCCAACTTCAATTGTATGGTCCTGGATTGCGCGCAGGTCATCATGGGGCATAACGTCTTTCTGGGCCCGGCGGTTCAGATCTATGCTGCAACTCACCCCCTTGCGGCGAAGGAACGTGATGCCGGCCTGGAAGCTGCGAAACCTGTTACCGTGGAAGACAGCGTCTGGATTGGCGGTGGAACCATCATCAACCCCGGCGTCACGATTAGACGGGACACGACTATCGGATCGGGAAGCATTGTTACCCGAGACATTCCCGCAAATGTTTTCGCTGCAGGAAATCCTTGCAAGGTGATACGTCACCTTTCATAGGAATGTAGGAAATCCCTTCTGCGCACTGACCATCTGCTCCAACCGGTAAATGCAGCACTCGTAAAATTCTGGGATGGGAGCTTTGCTGGAGATTCCATTGCAACACACAGAAATCCCGGATGATCTTATTTATGTCTATCGCTCGGCTTACTATCGGGCGGGCACAGGCCACGAAGCAATAACGTTACACGTGGACCAGTATTCCGAGCCCCTGGCAAGGCTTTTAGCAGTATCTGGCCATCGGTGTGCCGCATTCATCACTGCTTGCAACCCGCTCGGTGCGGCAGAAAGCCATGAAGTGAACATGAAGGCGTGCCTGGATCTCCGGAAGAGCCTGGATCGGTATGTTGCTGATCAGAGCCAGATTATCGAAGGCGAAGGTATCGACCCCTTCGGAGCATGGCCAGCCGAAAAAAGCTTTCTCGTGCTCGGACTGGACCTGGCGACAACAAAGGCTCTTGGAAAGGAATTCGGGCAAAATGCAGTCGTCTGGACGGGCGCGGAAGCAATTCCAAGGCTTATTTTGCTTCGCTGATCGGCCTCCGTTAACAGGTCTGCCCGATCAGCATAAAAAGCTTTTGATGACAAAATGTTGGGGTGCCATTATGATCCGCTTCTATCGGGCACCCTCCAAAGGCCAGCAAGGAATGAAATGAATATAGAAGAGCTGAATAAAAACCACGGGATCGACGGGCAGGTCAAATTCATGGAGGGGGCGGGAGGATTGCCCTTTATCATGATCGATAATGCCAAAGCCGGCGCAGTGATCTCTATTTATGGGGGGCAGGTACTGTCTTTTCAGCCTGCGAATGAGCAGAACCTGATGTTCCTCAGCGAGGTTGCATATTATGAAGCGGGTAAAGGTATCAAGGGTGGCGCTCCCATCTGCTGGCCCTGGTTCGGCCCGGACCCGGAGCAGCAAGGTCGTCCCGCGCATGGTTTTGTGCGCAACCGGCTTTGGAATGTCATCAAAACGGAAGCGACCGTGAATGGCGATAGCAAGGTGACGCTCGGTTTGGCCGACACAGCGGAAACAAGGGTCATCTGGCCGCATTCGTTCAATCTGGACCTCGAAATCACAGTGGGAGAATCCCTGAATCTTGAATTGATCACACGAAATAAAGATACTGCACCTTTTTCAATCACGCAGGCGCTGCATACATACTTCAAGGTCGGCCATATCGATCAGGTTACCATTCTCGGTCTCGAAGGGGTTGCGTATCTCGATAAAGTCGACAACTACGCTCAAAAAACCCAGGCAGGTGCAATAACGATCAATTCCGAAGTCGACCGTATTTATCAGGATGTGCAGAAAGAGTTGGTGATCGACGATATTGCTTATGATCGCCGTATTCGCATTCGATCGGGTGGCAGTAGAACCGCCGTTGTATGGAATCCCTGGGCGAAAATTTCGGCTGAAATGGGCGATCTGAAGGATGACGACTACGAGCGCTTTGTTTGCGTTGAAACCGCGAATGCCGGCTCGGAAGTAGTGGAAATTGCCCCCGGGAGCGAGTGCCGCTTAGTAGCGAACTACCTGATAGAGCGAAACATTCCCGAGCTGAAGCTGAAACCGGCCGCTTAACTGAATACTTGCTGTATACGCCGAGAAGAGATAGGACCTCAACTCATGTAAATCGTTAAGGGAAGGGTTGTAAGGTGTAACCCATCAATAGGTCGGGCTTCGTCCGGCCTACCACTGCTTGCTACTCCAACCATATTGAGAACCAAGTCATACGGATCTACAGGAACTAAAGCTACTTTTCCCGTCACACGCTCACTTCCTCCCACAATTTCTGTAACCGTTTTACCGAAACAGGGTAGGGCGTTTTCAATTCCTGGGCAAACAGCGAAATACGCAGTTCCTCGATCTGCCACCGGAATTCGACAAGCTTCGGATCATCGATTCCCGCCTTTCGATGTTTTTCAAGGCGCTGTTCATACTGGTTCCATAATCCGACGATGACAGCAGCATGACGCGCCTCGCGTTCGGGATTGGCGCCATACTTATCCAGGCGGAGGATCATGCCTTTCAGGTAGCGTGGTAAATGGTGCAGGTGTTCCCAAGGGGTGGCGCTCAAAAATCCCGGATAAACGAGGTTGTGGAGTTGCATCATCAAGTCAGCTCTCGGATTACCGATATTACCGCCGCCTGCTGCGCCGGTTTTTTGCATGCCAATCTTGCTCGTTCCCCCGGTTGCAGAGAGTCTTGCCATCAACGGCTGGTATTCGTTCGCAACGCTTTGTACGATTCGGGCCAAGGCCTCAGCCACAGCCGGCAGTCGCGCCCGAGCGCGCTGGCGCTGTGCGGCAAATTCCTTTTCGCTTCGGGGCAGCTCATCATCTGCAATAAAGGCGCGGTCCGCAACCGCATTCAACATATCTTCCTTGAGCAGATCGGGCTTGATGAGTGTATGCAGTTGGAAAGCCGCCTGCGCCAGGTGTCGACCCTTTTCCCCCTGTCCTGACAGATCTTTTTCCAGTTGCTTCATTTGCTCCTTCAGCTCGAAGCGCAGCAATTGACGCACGCCGCTACGCATGCTGGTTTCTGCCGCTTCCCGCGTGTCGAACAGGCGAATCGATACTTTTCCATCCCGCTCGGCGAGAGCAGGGAAGCCGATCATGCTCTTACCCGCGCGGTTGAAGGTAATTTCCTGTGGCAGGTCACCGAAATCCCAGCGTTTTACATCGTCCCGTTCAAGGGGATTATGCTCGTCTGCCTCGGAACGGGAGAATGTCAATTGCGCTGCCTGCCCGAGTTGCGCTTTCAGTTGCCCAAGGTCTCGGCTCATTGCCAGCTCTTGCCCCGCATCGTCCACGATTCTGTAGTTCATCGTCAGGTGGGGAGGGGGTTTTTCGTCCCGCCAGACATCCGGCGGGACGGTAATGCCGGTCCTGGCCCGGATAAACCGGGCCAGTGTCTCGGCCAGGGACAAGGAGAGAGGCGCGGGCGTAGTTGCTGCTGCATGTTCCGGGCCTTCCAGGAATTGCGTTACAAACTCCGGAACGGGCACGACGTGGCGGCGTATCTGCTTGGGAAGCGCTCGTAGGTACCAGGTTATTTTTTCACGGATCAGTCCCGGAACGAGACTATCGAATTGCGCCGCATCCAGCTTGTTCAGCAGCGGCAACGGTACGGTAATGGTGACCCCGTCCAACATGTGGCCGGGATCGAAGCGATAAGTGAGCGGCAGGTGGAAGCCATCTACGAGCATGGTATCGGGAAATCGCTCTTCCGTCACATTCTGCGCTGCATGACGCATCAGGTATTCTTTGGTAATGTAGAGCAAGCGCGAATTGTCACGCTCGGCCTGCCTGCGCCATTTCTCGAAAGCTGCGCCGTTGCTGATCCCCTCAGGGATGAGCCCATCGTAAAACGCAAAAATTTCCTGTTCGTCCACCAGTACATCCGGTCGGCGGGTTTTATGTTCCAAAGCGGCAACACTGGCAATAAGCTCGCGGTTATGCTCAAAAAATGGCGCCTGGGTAATGTATTCACCCGCTACGAGGGCCGAGCGTATGAAAATCTCACGCGCTTCTGTGGGGTTGATGTTGCCGTAGTAAACACGCCGCTTCGGTACTACTGTCAAGCCATACAGAGTCACCCGCTCGAATGCCGATACCTGCGCTGATTTCTTCTCCCAATGCGGATCGAAGTAATGCTTTTTGCAAAGCTTTCCACCAATCCTTTCCACCCAGACAGGATCGATTTTCGCTACACCTCGGCCATAAAGCCGGGCAGTTTCTGTCAGTTCTGCAGCGACCACCCATTTGGGTTTGGCCTTTTTCAGCACGGAACCTGGGAAAATCGAAAACTTGACGCCACGCGCTCCGAGGTATTCGTTGTCCTCGTCGATCTTGAAACCGATGTTGCCGAGCAACCCCGCGAGAAGCGCCCGATGTATTTCATCGTAGTTCGCCGGTATCTCGTTGGGTTTCAATCCTGTTTCCACTACCAACGTATGCAATTGACCATGAACCTCACGCCACTCGCGCATCCTGCGGTGGGACAAAAAGTTTTCCTGGCATTGCTCGATCAGCTTGCGGTTGGATTTTTTATGCTTGAGCAGGTCTTCAAAGAAATCCCATAGCTTCAGATAACTCAGAAAATCGGAGCGCTCATCCTGGAAGCGCTGGTGAGCCCGGTCTGCGGCTTCCTGCCGCTCGAACGGACGGTCTCGCGGGTCCTGCACGCTCAGGGCAGAGGCGATGATGAGCACCTCGCTCAGGCAGTTCTCCTCCTTTGCTGCCAGTATCATGCGAGCGATCCTGGGATCGATGGGAAACTTGGCCAGCCGCCAGCCGAGGCTGGTAAGGGCGTTGCTGTCATCCACCGCGCCAAGCTCGGCCAGTAATTGATAGCCGTCCGCAATCATGCGAGGCAGGGGCGGTTCGAGGAAAGGAAAATTCTCGACCGAACCAATTTTGAGAGACTTCATGCGTAAAATCACGGCGGCCAACGAGGAGCGCAGAATTTCCGGATCAGTGAATTCCGGGCGGGCGAGATAGTCCTCTTCTGAATAAAGCCGGAAACAGATACCGCTCATCACCCGGCCGCAACGTCCGGCACGCTGGTTGGCGGAAGCGCGTGAAATTTTTTCTATTTGCAACTGCTCCACCTTGTTTCGATAACTGTAGCGCTTGACACGCGCCACGCCGGTATCGATCACGTAGCGAATGCCGGGAACGGTCAGTGAAGTTTCCGCCACATTGGTGGCGAGCACGATGCGCCGAAGGCTGCTGCCACCAGGCTTGAAAACCTGTTCCTGGTCGGCATAGGACTGCCGCGCGAACAATGGCAGAATTTCAGCTCCGCCATGACCGGCAATGCCAGTTCTGTGGAAAGCATGCTTGCGCAACGCCTCGGCGGTATCGCGGATCTCCCGCTCGCCAGGCAGGAATACCAGTACATCGCCCGGCCCGCAGCGGTTGATTTCATCCACGGCGTCGAGGATGGCCTGCTCCATGTCACCCTCATCCTTATCTTTGTCTTTGATCTTGTTCCTGGCTTTGTCTTCGCTCCGGTTTTCCACGGTGGAAGCAGCGCGGGCAGGAGGCTCTATAGGCCGATAGCGTACCTCCACTGGATACATGCGGCCGGATACTTCAATGACGGGGGCATCGTTGAAATGCGCGGAGAAGCGTTCCGCATTGATGGTTGCGGAGGTAATGATGAGCTTGAGGTCTTGCCGGCGTGGCAACAGCTGCTTGAGATAGCCGAGCAGAAAGTCGATGTTCAGACTGCGTTCGTGCGCCTCGTCGATAATGATCGTATCGTATGCAAGCAGGTCCGGATCGCTCTGCGTCTCCGCCAGCAGAATGCCATCCGTCATGAGCTTGACATACGTTTCCGGACTCACCTTGTCAGAAAAGCGCACCTTGTACCCTACCGCGTGCCCCAAGGGACTCTTCAATTCTGTAGCGATTCGTGCCGCCACTGTCCGTGCCGCAATACGACGCGGCTGGGTATGCCCTATCATGCCGTTCACTCCCCGCTGGAGCTCAAGGCAGATTTTCGGCAACTGGGTCGTCTTGCCCGAACCAGTTTCACCGCTGATGATCACCACCTGATGTTCCCGAATCGCCTGCGCAATCTCCTGCCGCAAAGCTACTACCGGGAGTTCTTCGGGATAAGCCGGCATTGGCAGATTAGCCAGACGCCATTCCAAATCTCTATTCCCGGACTTAACGGTAGAACGTGTTTTCATTGAATTTCCAGAGTCACGTAGCTGTTATTTTATTGCGAAGGTTTGATAAGTTTCGCTTCCCTCCACCCATGCTACTCATAACTGATGTTATGGAGCTCATGAGGGTCGAGCGAGGTGTATCGTGGAAACAAGATAAAGCGCAAGAATGGACTAATGCATAGCAAACAAGTGGATTGAAAAAACGTGAAACAAAAAGCTTGACTTCTCATGCTCATCAGCTATGGTTAATGAATAAGGGAGTCCGCTATCCTTGTTCATTTAATGTGAGAGCATAACCAGCCGCTATGTTCATTGGAGCAATAGAAGATATCCCGAACTTGGAATACATAAACTGCTGTACACTATGTGCTGAACCATTTTTCGATCCGCTCAGGATGACCCGGTTTGTGAAGAGATCTTCCACGCCTGGAAATCGTTTCCAGTTAAGTCGCAAAGAACGTCAGAAAGATCAGAAACTGCGTGTGAGTTTCTCCCTCCTTTTCCCGCTTTGCTCAAACGGGCTGATCAAGTATAAAAAAATAACCGATAGCCGACATAGAAGCCAATCCAACCATGCGAGCTACCATCCAGTTCAGTCAGCCAGATAACAAACTCGCCATTCTACAAAAGCTGTTCGGCTTCGTTAAAGGTTTAAAAAATCTGCGCCAGCACATTCTGGAGCAGGGCATATTGCTGGAAAGGTTGAATCGAGGCGAAATAGAGAATGTGCAGCGGGCGCTCGCAGGTATAAATTACCTGGAGGCGAGGGTCATAGACAATTCGGTGCGTGTTTGCGTTACCGAAGGCGAACTTCGCCCGCTGTTCGACCTGATGGTGCCCGTTCTCCGCAAGCAGAATGATTTTTCCCGAATCTTGTGGGAACATGGCTTTACGATTGAAGAACTATCGCAGGATCAGGCGGAAAACCTGAGGAATCAGCTTGGAGCCATCGCTACGGTGACCATCAGTACGGATGCCCCGCGGACGAGGATTTATACTGTTAGCGGACAGGTTATCCAGGAAGATGGGATGCCGCTGCACGCGAGCGGTTTTACCGTTTGCGCTTTCGATGCTCTCTCGATGAATACATCTGTGCGATGTGGCGCAGTAGTCCCTCTCCAGGACGACGGGTTTTACCGTATCGACTACGCCTGGCGTTCGAATGGACGAAAAGGCCCTGATCTGCTTGTCCGGGTATTTGATCCGGAGGGCGGCATTGTGGCTGAAGCGAGGAAGAATTCAGCTGCGATTCAGGAATTCCTCGATATCACAGTTAAAACGCTTTGCATCGTTCGGGGCACAATTCGCGGGGTTGACGGCTTCCTGCTTCCCCATCTCCTTGTCCGTGCATTTGACCGGGATATGCGCTCGGAGACATTGCTGGGCCAGGCAATTACGGATGCGGAGGGAACTTATCAGATCACCTATAGCACTGATCAACTCCGGATGAAGGACAAAGCGGATCTGATAGTGCGTGTTTTCGAGCCGTCCGATAGCGAAGGCAAAGAGGCGGGGGAGGAGATCGGGTTTTCAGAAATAATATTTAATGCTTCATTACAGCAAGCGATCGACCTGGAGGTTAAACCTGTAAAATTCCGGGGACTATCTGAGTATGAGCGATATGTTGCTGTGCTGAGGCCGCTTATTGATGATGAACCGGTACACCAGTTGACCGATGAGGATTTAAGCTTCCTTGAAGGCAAAACAGGTATTCCGGTGGAGCACCTGGATTATCTTCGGCTGGATGCCCAATGGTGTTTTAATTATGCAGTGGCGCCGGCCGTGATCTATAGCCTGTTACGCCAGGGGCTGCCCGCCGATCTGCGCCACCTGTCGGCTGAAAAGACAACCCGTCTGCAAGAGGCGCTCCAGGCATCCCTGGCGCACAACATCGCCCCCACGGCTCTTGCGGACAAAGTTGATCAGATTACAGATGCGCTTCTCTCCCTTGCTGATTCGATGGTATTTGAGCTTGAAAGAAGGGCAAAGTAAGCAGCCTCCTTCTCCTGCATTTTAGCGGCCAGGGTCTATAGTTATATTAGCTGCCTTAAAGACATCTGACAGCATCTGACATCCGACATCTGCTTCGAACGAAATCTGCCGGCAAAAGACTGTTTACCATGACCCTTCGCGTTCGCACCAAACGGATTTTGTCTATCTCGCTTATGATATTAGGCGGAATACTCATGTTCTTCGCGCCTGAGAATATCTGGATCGGCGCGCTTCTCTTCATTCTTGGTCTCGGCATCGAAATAGCAGGATTAATGCTCGGACACAACAAATAGCAAGCGGAGTACGAATGAATTATTGCTATCCAGGATTCTGGAAAAGGAGCATTGATCTCGTTAAGCGCGCGGTCAGGCGAGCCCATGGGCGCCGGGCTGATTGACTGGGGCAGATCAAGTTCGTGGGTATAAAAAACCCGAAGACGTTATCGACTTCGGGTTTAAAGTTTCCACTTACAAAGGAGGGATCACTTGTCCAACGACTAATATGATAAAACTGTTACAAATAAAGTCAAGGCTAAAGCGTATTAAATTGAGGTGCAGTGATTCCTCCGTTCATAAACCTCATCCAAGGGTGCGAGTCTGATCCCCAAATGAGGATGTGCTGTTGAATACCTGCCGGTCACGCTGCCTCCCGATACGGAAACTGTCAGGGGGCGGTCAGCCGCCTGTGTTGCTGGATTCACACTATACAAACGGACTCTTCCGCCATCAGTTGAAGAGACCCAGAAGGGCGCGGTAGGAGGATATGACATTCCCCACGCATTCTTGAGACCGGTATCGGTAATCCGTGCGGCATGAGCAAGCTGATCATCGGTCACAAGATTGGTGGGTGTGAATGGAACCGCTCAGGCAGGAATAGCTAGCAGGGACGCCACGACACCTGCTGTTGCTGTAAGTGAAGCAAATAGGATCGAATCTGTCGCATTATTTCCCCCTAAAAATATTAATAAGAAAGAATTTCAGTGCTACGCAGTCAGCTTCTGACCCCTTTGCCCCTTATCTGTCTTCTGCTCCTTTTTCTGGAATGGAAGGTGGCGCGGCAAACGGAGTACAGGCAACGCCACAAACTCATCGTTTCGTTATTTTTTTGGGACTTGAATGGACTTAACACAAGTCATGTAGCGAAACCGTTTCTATTACATAAAAAATTGGTGAAATTGAACTGGAATCCTGCCTGGAACCCGGGAAGAAGAATCTGGAGAAATCCTCGCCCGACCAAACCTTGACATCGAGGAAACCAAGCGGTACAAGCGGTATCATAGGTATATGTATCTGAAAGAGGTGTAAACACGGTATCAAATTCGATTGAAAGGAGGCAGCATGTCAGATCTCGTGGTAATAGGATTTGAAAACACGCAAAAAGCGGAGGAAGTTCTGTGGCGACTCAGGTCTCTGAAAAGACAGCATCTGATTGATCTTGAGGATGCTGTGGTCGTTGTTCGTGATGAACAAGGTGAGATACACCTTAAGCAAAGCATAAATCTTACCCATTATGATACGTCCACCGGTCTTCTGTCCGGCGGGCTCCTGGGAACTTTTGTCGGAATGCTTTTCCTCAACCCGGCAGCTGGATTACTCATTGGAACCATGATTGGAGCAGGTGCGGGAGCCTTGTCTGGTTCTCTTACGGACTATGGTATTCCGGATGATTTCATCATGTCATTAGGCGAAACCATTCCCCTCAATTCGTCGGCGCTCTTCATCCTTGCGCGAAAAGTGGAACCGGAAAAAATCCTGGCTGAAATCGGGGAGATTAAGGGCAAGGTTTTGCGCACGAACCTCTCACAGGACCAGGAACAGCGGTTAAAGGAAGCGCTTGAGGGCCCGCGCAGGACAGCGCCCACCTGATCCCGCACATCCCGCAATTTCAATGTATTTCCGCGGATTGGAAACAGGGCGGCAGTAAGTGAGGCCTATTGCACAGCGCATGAAGTAGCCCCCGCTTATTTGCCCCAACTGTCACGCTTTTTCCAGAATCTTAAGGGTGCGGTCGCAGATCAAAGAGGTAGTTATCCGGGAAACAATGCTGTGGTTCATATGGTCAAAATAGCGAAGCCGTGAGGAAGTCTTCATGAACCGACGTAACGCATTGCAACATCTCGCCGCATTGGCTGGGCTATCACTGCTTACAGCATGCTCTCGTGACGAAATAGCGGAAAATGCAGGTGCCGCGATCAAAATCCAACGCTTAAACAAGCCGCACAAGGAATGGCGCGGCCTCATTTCACCCGCTGCGTACAGGGTTTTATTTGAAGAAGATACGGAACCGCCGAATAGCAGTCCCCTGAATGAGGAAAAGCGCGAGGGAACCTTTATTTGCGCCGCTTGCTACTTGCCGTTGTTCGATAGCGAGCACAAATACGAGAGTGGAACAGGATGGCCCAGTTTCACCCAGCCTATCGCAGGCCATATCGAGACAAAGCGCGACTTCAAAATGGTTCTGCCACGCACGGAGTATCACTGTGCGCGCTGCGGCGGCCATCAGGGCCACGTATTCAAGGATGGCCCGCCTCCGCGGGGGGAGCGTTGGTGCAATAATGGCCTGGCGCTCCAATTCGTACCCAAGGGCGAACAATTGCCAGCACTCAGGAGCTAAGAGTACTGGGCCTATCCTGCTGCAATGTCTCCGTTCCCGTACAACCCTGCTGGGTATTTCACTCGTCGAATAGCCGCTATCCTGACGATAGCGGGCTCGATACTGGCGATGCTGGCAGGTTGTGAACCCACAACATCCGGCACATCGAGTGCTCGTGATCTTTCAGCCGGATCATCCGCCAGGGTGTCGTCCGAGTCTGGCGGAGCTGTAGGTATTGCCACTTTTGCGGGAGGCTGCTTCTGGTGTACCGAAGCTGATTTTGACAAGGTGCCTGGTGTCATCTCGACGACTTCAGGCTATATCGGCGGAAAATTGGCGAATCCTACCTATAAACAGGTTTCTTCCGGTAAAACAGGGCATGTCGAAGCAGTACAGGTGCGTTTCGATCCTTCAAAGACCAGTTTTGCCAGGTTACTGGATGCGTTCTGGCCGACAATTGATCCGCTCACCCCGAATGCACAATTCTGCGACAGCGGTCCGCAATATCGCAGTGTGATTTTTTATGATAACGCAGAGCAGAAAGAGCAAGCGGAGGCTTCCATGGCACGGCTGGAAAGCTCAGGACGCTTTAACCAGCCTATCGTAACCGAAATTCTACCCGCCACCCAATTTTATCCGGCCGAGGAGTATCATCAGGACTTCTACATCAAAAACCCCATCCGCTATAAATACTATCGCAGCAGGTGTGGCCGGGATGCGCGCCTGGCTGAGGTATGGGGCAGGTCATAGTCAGGTCCTGCTCAGCGAATGTTGTCCAAGGTCGGCGCTGTAGCAGGCTGGGAGCTCTCGGAAGGCTCAGCTATTGAACGCCCCTCGCGCCTGGCTCTGACCTCCTTGGTGTCCAGATCCAGAACACGTGGATCCTTGGCAGGTGAATCTGCGACAAACGGCTCCTCGATCCGGGATTCCTTTGCCTTTACAGAGCGGCTTACCGTGTCTTCATCTTTCGTACCCTTGGCTTTAGCTGGCTTGCTCCCGGCGGATTTCGCCTTCGTGCCCCCGGCATTTTTGGCAACCTCCTCCCGGTCCTCCCCAGCAGTCCCGTCGTACCTCGCCTTTAAATCGTTGCTGATCGCAACATAGTTGCGATATTCGTTCTGCATCTGTGATTGCAGTTGCAAATATTGGCCGCTATAGGTCGCGCGGGCGTTTTCCAGTTGCTGTAATTTGGTTTCCAGTTGGCGCCTGTTATGAGAATTGTCCTTGGCTTCGAAGGTTTTTGCCGCCAAAGTTACCTCCTGGATTTTTTGATTCAATAGCTTGAACAAACTGGCCATACTATTTGCAGCAGCACTGTAGCGTCGATGGTGCAGTTGCATCTTCTCGAATTCCGTCAATGGTGGCCCCAGCGGCCGGGAAGCAGGCTCAGCCGCATCAGCTATTGGCTTATCCTGCCGATTCCGTTCTACCTGCTGGGCAGCAGCGTTGGAAACGCTGAAGGTGCTGAACGCCAGTGCAAATAAAACTGCCCAGCGTGCGAATAGGCTTCCAATATTGTCAGTCATGAATGAACTCCTGATTGCCTTTTTGTATTTTGCGCTTTTGTGGTTTTTGTACTGCCTGCGCGGAACAGTATAACTGTTTACCCTTGTCCGGGCTCGCGGCTTGCAGCTTCTTTTTCTCCAGCCCGGTTAAATGGATTTGTAGCTATTACCTTCCGTAAGTATAAGTTAAACTCGTCTTGAAGCAGGTCAGGCTCTGCCTGACACGATTCTTTCCGACCTACAACAATAGCATTGCCAGTACCGTAATTTTCAGGATTGACATCACAATAATGAGGGGCAAATTCATCACTCTGGAAGGCATCGACGGCGCGGGCAAGACTACACATCTCCGGTGGCTGGAGCATCTGCTGAAGGAAAAAGGAAAAACCGTGATTGTCACACGTGAACCCGGAGGCACTCCCTTGGGCGAAGCATTGCGCGACATCCTGCTCGACGGCAGGCAGGTCATGCATGCAGAAACCGAGGCGCTGCTCATGTTCGCCGCTCGGCGCGAGCATCTGGACAAGGTCATCCTGCCTGCTTTGAGCCGCGGGGACTGGGTAATATCAGACCGTTTCACCGATGCCAGCTTTGCCTATCAGGGCGGAGGAAGGAGATTATCCTTGCAGAAATTGAATGAACTCGAACGCTGGGTGCAGGGAGAGTTTCAGCCGGATGTGACCCTTTATCTCGATGTGTCTGTCGCATCAGGAAGGCAGCGAACCAGCAACATCAAGCAGGCGGACCGGTTCGAAAAAGAACAGGATGAATTTTTCCGGAGAGTACGAGAGGCATATCTGGAGCGGTCAAAAAAATTCCCTGAAAGAATACGGGTGATAGACGCCAACCAGTCTCTGGAGGATGTCAGGAGGTCAGTTGAAAAAAGCATGGCAACGATTTGCACATGA
>DATEEZ010000137.1:0-15264 GCA_035280905.1 Nitrosospira sp. | reverse complement strand
AGGATATCTGACATGACATGCCTCCCTTAAAAATTTCACCTCTTACAAATTTGAAATATAAATAGTTCGTCCATCTGCCAACTTTTCCTGCAGCAGAACACTCTTCCAGATTTCACTCAAAATTGCATTGCTGCCGCATCTTAATGGAGGGCTAACTGCTATCAAGTCTTAAATCTAATCTACCCTATCCATTAAGCGACGTTCCCATTGACGCCTGTCGCCTTGTCGCCGGTCCGCCACGAGCAGTGGCGTAACGGGCTCTTCTCCGGTGATTAGCCAATCTAGCGAAAAAATAAGTGCTGAACGTAATTTCTTAAGCTTAGTTACGTCAGGCATAGTACTTCCCGTCTCCCACTGGGATATGGCTGCCTTCGTCACTCCACACAATTCTCCTAATTGGGTTTGATTCAAGTTATACCTATGGCGTAGCTGTATAAGCCTCGGTCCCATGCCCACTTTGTACTCTCCGGTAGTAGATGTGTCTGTCTCAAAGATTAGTAAAGCTTGATTATTGTGTCAAGTTTTACTAAACATAATAATAGTGAAATCAACGATAAATCGATCAAGTGTTTAGAGTACCTTAACCTTAATAGGTCGAATGCTTATGGGTGATAAGGAGGAAATTAGAAAAGAAGCCAGCCCTGCGGATAAAGAGGTAAATCTGCTTCCTGTTAAGCTCTTGTTCTTTCGCTGTTCTATCGCCGCTCTAATATTTGCGATTCTTATATCGCTCACTCTGATAGGCTGGTCTTTTGCTCACGATTTACAGGAGCAAAGTTTGGCGATCGAAGCGTCTTCACGTCCTCTATTTGAAAAGGCTATACAAGGTTATGAGCCATTTCTCGTCCTGTTAGGCGGAGTCCTGATCAGTATTCTGACCGCCCTGATTTCTTTTGTCCTTGCATTGAATAAAGAGAAAGCAGCGGCACTGGTGCGGGTAAATAAAAAACTGCTTTTCGCCATAGAGGAACAGCAAGCAACCGCACGGGAACTTTCGAATGCAAAGCTTCGCACAGAGAAGATTCTGGAAAGTATTACCGAGGCTTTTTTTACTGTAGACCGGGAATGGCGCTTTACTCATGTAAATAAGGAAGCAGAAAATCTGTTACGCCGCGAACGCAGCAATCTTCTGGGCAAGGTGGTTTGGGAAGAATTTAAGGAGGCAGTAGGAACAGCATTTGATCGTGAATATCATCGGGCGCTCATGGAAAACAAGGCAGTGACGTTTGAGGAATTCTACGTTCCTCTTGGCAGATGGTTTGAGGTGCACGCCTATCCGTCGGAAGAAGGCCTAGCCATTTATTTTCATGATATTACCGCACGCAAGGAGTCTGAGCAGGCGCGGCAGGAAGCCGATAGGCGCATTCGCGAGCAGGCATCCTTGCTCGACAAGGCGAGGGACGCAATCATCGTGCGCGACCTCCATCATCACATCCAGTTCTGGAACCAGGGAGCTGAGCGGCTTTACGGATGGACTTCCGAGGAGGTATCCAGCAAATCGATAGAGGTGCTGTACGAGGACCTCTTGCCATTCAATGAAGCAACGAAGCTGTTGCTGGACTCCGGGGAATGGAGAGGTGAAATCGCGCAATGCCGGAAGGACGGAAGCCTATTGATTGTTGAAGCACATTGGACTTTGGTTAGAGACGACGACGGACAGCCCCAGTCTGTTCTTGCGATCAATACTGATATTAGCCAACGCAAGGCAGCGGAGAAGAAAATCCAATATCTCGCTTTCTACGATTCCTTGACCGGGTTACCCAACAGGCAGCTTCTGCTGGACCGGTTGCAGCAGGTGGTGGCGGCAAGGGCCCGTAATCGACAGATGGGCGCGCTACTGTTCATCGATCTCGATAATTTTAAATTACTCAATGATACGTTCGGGCATCACTTCGGCGACCAGTTGCTGCAAGAAGTCGCCCCCCGCCTGACCTCATGCGTGCGTGGAAGTGACACGGTAGCCAGATTGGGCGGTGATGAATTCGTAGTAATACTGGTAACAGACTCCAGTAATGGCGAAGCTGCTGCTGAGACTGAGTTAAAAAAGATCTGTGAGAGGATTCGGACTGCTTTCAATCGGCCCTTTAATCTTGGTGTATACAAGCATCACATAACGGCGGGTATTGGCGTTGCCCTGTTTAACAGTCAGGCAAATACAACAGATGAGTTGCTCAAGCATGCGGATCTGGCAATGCATCAGGCAAAAGCTTCTGGGCGCAATGCCCTATGTTTCTTCGATCCGGACATGCAAGCAGAAATGAATACTCGTGCCGCTCTGGAGTCAGATTTACGCAAAAGCTGGGAGAGAAACGAATTTGTTCTCTACTATCAGCCGCAGATGGATAGCCGTGGGATTATAGGAGCCGAAGCACTTATGCGGTGGCAACATCCTCGGCGCGGTCTTTTGCTTCCCTCCGAGTTCATTCCCCAAGCCGAGGAAACTGGACAGATTCTTCCTTTGGGTACATGGTTGCTTGAGGTAGCGTGTAATCAGCTTGCAACGTGGTCGAGGTATCAGAACACAGCCCAACTTAATCTTGCGGTGAATATAAGCCCGTGCCAGTTTGGCCAGCCAGACTTCGTCGATCAAGTGATTTCTGCCCTCGATCGAAGTGGTGCCAATCCGCGAAAACTCAAGCTTGAGCTGACGGAAAGTATCCTGTTACAAAATATGGATGAAACTATTGCAAAAATGATGGCCCTGAAAGCCAGGGGCGTGGACTTCGCCTTGGATGATTTTGGTATCGGCTACTCTTCACTTTACTACCTTAAACGCTTGCCGCTGGATTGGATAAAAATCGACAAGTCATTTGTAAGAGACGTTTTAATCGATGATAACGACGCTACCATCGTTCGCGCGGTTCTGCTCCTTGCCAGAAGCATGGGGTTATCGGTAATTGCCGAGGGAGTGGAAACCTCGGCACAAAAGGATTTTCTCGTTACGCACGGATGCGGTGCGTATCAGGGTTATTTGTTCAGCCCGCCTTTGCCACTCGATCAATTTGAGGGGTTTATATATGGAAGAAATGAGTGCAAGCAATTCAGGATCGGGTGCGCCAAAGAATTCCTCTACTGCTAATAGCCCCTTCCGTAGGATTTTTTGTTGAAGGATTCCGACGTCCAACGATTTTTGCAACCTCGCTATAGATTCACACTTCGGCCCCCATCCACGGCAATGATCTGGCCAGTGATATAAGGCGCATCTGCAATCAGGAAAGCAGCGGTCCGGGCAATGTCATCCGGCTCGCCCGTCCGTTTTAGCAGTGTTCTCTCAATGATATGTCGGCGTGAAGCTTCGTCTGCCCACTCGCCAGCTTCCGGCCACAGAATGGGGCCGGGCGATATGCCATTTACCCGGACTTCAGGCGCAAGCTCCTGCGCCAGAGATCGGGTGAGGGAGGCAAGCCCGCCCTTGGCGACGTTGTATACCACGTAATTCTTGAGCGGCCATTCTGAATGGATGTCAACGATATTGACGATGCAGCCGCGCTGTTTGATCAGTTCAGGAGCAGCTGCCTGGGATAGAAACAGAGGGGCTTTCAGGTTGCTTCCCATAAGGTCATCCCACATCTCTTCGGTGATTTCGCCCAGAAGGGTGGGGAAAAAGCTGGAAGCGTTATTGACCAGCGCATCCAGCTTCCCGAATTGTTCTACGGTTTCAGCTATCAGATGTGGCAGACGCGTAGTATCCAGCAGGTCGGTTTGTACCAGGGCGACTGAATTGGGCCGCGTCTGGTTCAGCTCGGCCTGTAATGCCTGCGCCTCCTCAATCGAGCTTCTGTAATGCACGGCCAGATTTGCTCCTTCGGCGTGCAGCCGACGGCAGGTGGCGGCGCCCACTCGCCTGGCTCCCCCTGTGACGAGAATCACTTTCCCTTGCATCGCTATCTCCTCTACACTTGCGGATTGATCGATTTTTCTTTTATTGCTGGTCATGAAATTGATTAGGGAAGATCTCTGGATTTCCGCTTTCGGCGGAAAGACGACGCTTCTATTTGATGGCTGGCTCTATCGAAGCTTAGCATAGCGCCAATGCAGCCACAGCCGCTACTCCCTGTACCGGGCGAAGCAGCCCTTGAGCATAGCCGGGCACTGACAGAACTCATTCACGCGGAAATCAGCCTCGCTGGCGGCTGGATTTCATTCGAGCATTATATGCGGCTGGCGTTGTATGCGCCGGGCATGGGTTATTACAGTGGTGGCGCCGCCAACTTCGGCCAGGAAGGCGATTTCGTTACTGCGCCCGAAATTTCCCCGTTGTTTGGCAGGACTGTGGCGCGACAAGCCAGGCAGATACTCGAGTTGACGGGTGACGCCAGCAGTATTCTCGAATTTGGGGCCGGGACAGGGAAGTTAGCGCTCGATTTGCTGGTCGAACTGGAAAAACTCGGCTGTTTGCCACAGCAGTATTTCATTCTTGAAGTCAGCGCGGAACTTCAGCAGCGTCAACGGCATCTACTTCAACAGTTCGAGCCGCATCTCGCCTCCCGAGTCCACTGGCTGAAACATTTACCAAAGCAGTTCGATGGCCTGATACTAGCCAACGAGGTGCTTGACGCCATGCCAGTACATCTGGTCGTGTGGCGCGGCGACGCATTATACAAGCGCGGTGTCTCCTCAGCGGGCAATGAATTTATCTGGAGTGAACGCCCTCTTGCAGAAGGAGCACTTTTCGAAGCGGCGCGGGAATTGACGGATGGAATTCGTTCCGGGGGTAATGAAGGTGAATATGTCAGTGAAATCTGTCTCGAGGCGCGCGGGTTCGTTGCGAGTCTCGCCAGGGTGCTGCAACGAGGGGCGATTCTGCTGATCGATTACGGATTCGGCCGGGATGAGTATTATCATCCTCAGCGCAGGCAGGGGACATTGATGTGTCATTACCGCCACCACGCCCATGACAATCCGTTTTATCTGCCAGGTCTACAGGATATAACCAGCCATGTCGATTTCAGCGCCATTGCCAGTTCGGGTGTCGAAGCTGGCCTGAAATTGCTCGGTTATACGACACAGGCATGCTTTCTCATCAATTGTGGAATAACGGAAATTCTGGCGGAGATACCTGCTGCGAACACAAGGGACTATTTGCCGCTGGCAAACCAAGTGCAGAAACTGGTGAGTCCGGCGGAAATGGGGGAGTTATTCAAAGTTATGATCATGGGCAAGGGGATTAACAGTAATCGCCCACCTCTTGTCGGTTTCACGGGTGGCGACAAAAGCCGCCTGCTATAGTAGGTTCGATGGAGAAAAGCTTCACATCACTCTCTGCGTTTCATATGGCATGCTATGATTGGATGAGTCTGATAAAGAAAAGAGGTTGCAACAACCTGGAAACCGAGGTGGGGAGAGTGATCCATGACAATCGTAAGGCAATTACTGGAAGGCAAAGGGTACGAAGTAGCGAGCATCGAGCCGGATAAATCGGTGTATGAGGCCATGCATTTGATGGCGGCGAAAAATATCGGTGCATTGCTGGTGTTGCAGCAGGGAAAACTGGCGGGTATTTTTACCGAGAGAGATTATTCCCGGAAAGCATATAGCCTGGATCGGCTTGCGAAAGATATCCAGGTGAAAGAACTCATGACCGAGCAGGTAGCGTATGTGAACCCGGACTATTCCACCGAGGATTGTATGGCATTGGTGACTGAAATGCGGGTTCGCCACTTGCCGGTGCTGGAGGATGGTAAAGTCATGGGGATTATCTCCATCGGTGATCTGGTAAAGGATGCGATCTCGGGCCGTGAATTTATCATCGACCAGCTCGAGCGTTACATACATGGGGTACGCGGCCCGGAATAAGCCATATTGATATTACCCATTGTTA
This sequence comes from Nitrosospira sp., assembly GCA_035280905.1. Lineage (GTDB taxonomy): Bacteria > Pseudomonadota > Gammaproteobacteria > Burkholderiales > Nitrosomonadaceae > Nitrosospira. The sequence continues at coordinate 9,443 of DATEEZ010000137.1, read as the reverse complement.
TTCCCCTTCTGCGCCTTCGATCCAGTCCGGGGATCGCTCCGTCTTGATGAAACACTGTTCCCCATCCAATCGGCAGGTACGATTTGGAGAGTACGCGTCCTGCTCTCCTGATGATTTTTTCCGCGTCTTCGCCCTGCCGTGAGGGCGGGCGAATTGAATGTCGGCACGAATCTTCTCTTCATCCTCCCGGTAAAAATTTTTGAATTTGAACGGCTCTGACAAAAGCAGGTCTACTGCCCATGAAGCCGGTTGACCTTCCTTCCGATTTTTCTCCGGACCCATTACTGCGATTGCGCCGCGAAATAAGCGACGAAGCCAGCCAGTGTGTCTCGTGCGGTCTCTGCGTCCCGCATTGTCCCAGTTATCGTGTCACCTTGTCCGAGGCTGATTCCCCACGTGGTCGCATTGCGCTGATGAGCGGAGTTGCCACGGGACGCATTCCGATGAATCCACGTTTCGCATTGCACATGGATCGTTGCCTTACCTGCCGTGCCTGCGAAGCTGTCTGCCCCAACCACGTACGCTTTGGTCAGTTGATAGACGATGCCCGGGAGATGCTTACGTCATCACCGTCTGACGCCCAAGGGAATAATCCGGGAGTCCGGGTATCCAGGTTTCGAAGATGGATGGAACGTGAACTGATCGCGCAGCCTGTGCGTATCGATGCATTACGGCCGCTTCTGCGTTTCTATCAGCGAAGTGGCTTGCAGAAATGGGTGCGCAAATCCGGTGTACTGGGCAAAACAAAACTCGCCTTGCTGGAAGCCCAGGTGCCGTTTATTGATAAGCCTCGTTCTTCGTCATGGTCGGCTGTTTACCCTGCAGTCGGCAAGTGCCGGGGGGAGGTCGGGCTTTTCCTGGGTTGCGTCGCACGCGTGGCGGATGTAACCACATTGGACGCGACCTTGTTCGTACTCAATCAACTGGGCTATACCGTGCATATGCCGTCTGCGCAGACTTGCTGCGGGGCGCTTTACCGACACAGGGGCGACGTGGATGCGGCGGTGCAACTGGAACGTCAAAATGTGCAGGCGTTTGCTGGATTGGATTTAAGCGCAATTATCACCACGGCATCCGGCTGTGGCGCACAGTTGTCCGAATATTCCTCTTTTTCTGGCTGGCAGCGTACGACAAGGCCGCCAGCGGTAGGTTTGCAAGCAGGAGGCGAGATCACCAAGCGATGGCTGCCGAAGGTCCTGGATATCAGTGAATTCCTGGTTGGGGCGGAAGGATGGGATGAAATCAAGCTCCAGCCCTTGCCGTACAAAATCCTGGTACATGAGCCTTGCACCTTGCGTAATGTATTACGCGCGTCGGCATACGCCTATAAACTGTTGGAGCGTATCCCCGAGACGCGGGTAGCACCTCTTGCCGGAAATGACCAATGCTGCGGTGCTGCCGGCACCTATTTCCTGGACCAGCCGGAGATATCCGCGGCGCTGCTTGAGGACAAGGTGACGTCTTTGAAAGCGGAGCCCGCGCGTTACCTTGCGACGTCCAATGTGGGCTGCGCCCTGCATATCGCGGCCGGTTTGCGGCAGGCAGGGTTGGGGATCGAAGTCATTCACCCGGTCGCGTTAATAGCAAGGCAAATGGGCATGCAATCTCTGAAATAGCTTTATCGTTCAGTCCAGCGAAGCTGGAGGCGTAGGCGTGTTCGGAAGTTTAATTTTCCCTGCCCGTGGTAAAAGTCCTGGAAGTGCTTGCCTCTGCTACCGCTGACGATCTGAGACCTCAATTCTTCCAAGCTCATCATCCGGATTCCTTATTGCATCACGGCAGACCATTCCTGTAACTGGTCAACCGTAGTGCTGATACCGCCACACACGATAATTAATACTTTTTTGTATCCGGACAAAGCTGGAACCCTTTCATAGACCGCAGCCAGAGCTACGCCGCAAGCGGGCTCAACCACTGCATGATGATCGTGCAGGAATTGCATGCACGCGGAAACGGCGAGCTTGTCCGATAACACGACACTCTCAATGCGATGTTTTCTCGAATATTCCAATGCCTGCTTGCAAACTGCACTTGCCCCTAATGTTGTCGCAATACTTGATATCCTGGGCAGCTCTACAAGTGCTCCTGCGCCCAGTGCCTGAGCAAATGAGTCCGCGCCTTTGGTTTCGACAGCGATTATGGGTACGTCCTGCCACTCATTCCGATTCAGTCCTTCTATAACCCCGCATAGAAGACCACCTCCGCCGACCGAAAGGACGATTACGTCCGGTTTTGGGCCAGCATTGACTACTTCGTCAATTATGCTGGCATGACCTGTCCAAATGAGCGGATCGTCGAAGGGGTGCAGAAAAGCGTCATCAGGTTGCACGAGCGATAGTGCAAAAGCATTCGCCTCACTGAGAGACTTTCCCTGGATTATCACTTCTGCTCCCTCCCGTGCCATCAGTTCTCTGGCACGCTTCGAGGCGGTTTCCGGCACGACGATAATCACGGGTACGGACAGATTGCGTCCGGCAAAGGCAACCGCAAGGCCGGCATTCCCACCGGATGATGAAATGAAGCGTTTTGCCCCACGTCGGAAATATTCTTCACACGCATGTCCGATTCCCCGGGCTTTAAAAGAGCCGGAGGGCTGAGCGGTTTCCATTTTCAACCAGACTGAATGTCCCGTTTTGTCGCTTAAAGGGCGCGATTCGATTAATGGCGTTTGGATATGTAGTGGCATTTATAGGGTCTCGAGCTGAGCTATAAGAATACATCATAAACGGTCTTTCAAACCAAAGCTGAAGACTTGCTTGATAGGGGAATTGGCGAGTAGTGGAGTTGAAGAAGCATTGACGGGCGTAACCAGGTATCGAAGTCATTCACCCTATCACCTAATAGCAGGGGAAATGGGTATACAATTACAGAAATAACGGTAGTGTCATTCATGGCCGTTAGATTCCCGTTAAGTTTTCATTATTTTCCCAGAAAATCTTATGCCCAATCTGGACAAATTCATCATTGGTTTCGACCATGCGCTGCGCACCTTGCTGACTCCGGCGCAAACACTGCGGCCGGTGCCCGGAACTCAAATGCCGGAGGCGGAACTGAATGATCTGGAGAAAAGCGAGTCGGCGGCACTGATGCGTGTCAATCACGTGGGCGAGATCTGTGCGCAGGCTCTTTATCAGGGCCAAGCGCTGACAGCACGCAACGCCGAGGTGCAGCAGACTCTTGCCCAGGCGGCTCGCGAGGAGACCGAGCATCTTGCCTGGACGGAACGGCGCATTAACGAATTGAGCGGGCGCAAGAGTCTGTTGAATCCATTATGGTATGGCAGCTCATTTGCCATTGGCGCCTTCGCCGGGTTGCTGGGCGACAAGTGGAATCTGGGATTTCTTGCGGAAACCGAGCGCCAGGTATCCGCTCACCTGGCGGGACATCTGAAACGTTTGCCGCACGTCGACGAGAAAAGCCGCGCCATTGTCACCCAGATGCAGATCGATGAAGCCGGGCATGCTACCACCGCCATGGCACATGGAGGCGTCGAGCTGCCGATGCCGGTGAAACTGGTGATGAAGATGGCGTCATCGGTGATGACCAGAACCGCCTATTGGGTCTAACGGATATAGCAGGTCTAAAGGCCGGGGGTGAGGGCCGGATGCTTATCACGCCTCCACGATCTCGAAATCGTGGGTCAGCTCTGCTGTTTTTGCCAGCATGATCGATGCCGAACAGTACTTTTCGGCGGACAAGCTGATTGCGCGTTCGACCTGTTGTGGATTCAGCTTTTTTCCGGTCAGGGTGAAATGGAAGTGAATGCGGGTAAACACTTTCGGCTCTCGTTCAGCCCGCTCAGCTTCAATGCGCACCTCACAATCGCTGATATCCTGACGGCCTTTTTTTAGAATCAGGACAACATCAAAAGCTGCGCAGCCCCCGGTTCCCATCAACAGCATCTCCATTGGGCGGGGTCCCCGGTTCCGGCCCCCTGACTCCGGCGGTCCGTCCATCAGCACCATATGACCGCTGCCTGATTCGCCCATAAAACTTGCTTCGCCCCGCCATTTGACGCCTGCTTTCATGCCGCTCCTTTCCAGAGAATTCGATACGCTATTTTAGCGACTTCCGGCCATGCCGAGTGTAATGACCCTCAATCCCGCACAGGCGTCAGGCGGTACCACGCCATACCAATGACTTCATGGAAGAACAGGTTGCTTTTCAGGAGTGCGCCGGCATTTGGAATGAGTGCGAACAGGTCGGTCTTGTAACGCCTCGTGTACCCTGTGGCAGCAGGAGTAACTTCGAATCCAGCCTGTTCGAATTCCCGCGTCGCTCTCGGCATGTGCCACGCGTGGGTAACAAGCGCGATCTGGCGGATACCCTGTTTTTGCAGGACGGCAAAGCTCATGTAGGCGTTTTCCCGAGTATTGCCCGATGTCTCCTCTACCCACTCGACTGGAACGAGAAACTCCTCTTCCAGCACAGCCTTCATTTGCATTGCTTCGGACGAGCGATTGCCGAGAGGAGCGCCCCCTGCGGCCAGCATTGGCTTGCCGGTTGCGCGATATATCTTCGCCGCATAGCGAACACGTTCCAGCGTGTATCTCCCGACCGTATGATCGCCATATTCGGGCGCATAATAGTAGGTCCCTCCGCCCAGCACGACGATGGCTTGTATCGTGTCGTTAAGCGGATTCTTTTCCGGAGGCGCTTCCAGTACCTGCAACAGGGCGTCCGCGACGATCGGAATGGAAAGAAGGTAAAGCAGAGCAAGTGTAGCAGTTATGAGTGTCATGCCCAGCGCCTCACGGCGTTTCAGGAGCAGGATGCCTGCTGCGCCCAGTAAAATAAGGTTAAACGGGGGGAGAAGAAATGCGCTTGCGAAGTTGGTTGCAAACCAGCTCATGTTCGTTTGGCAAGGATAACCAAAATAAAAAAGCCGGCAGCGCCGGCTTTTCTAGCGAACCCAGGCTTATTGGGTCAGGATCCACTGTGCCAGAGTCTTGGCATCTGCGTCGTTAACCTTTGCATTTGGCGGCATGGGAACTGGACCCCAAACGCCCTGGCTTCCTTTCTGGATTTTTCCTGCCAGATAGTCGGCAGCTTTTGGATCAGCCTTGTACTTGGCAGCTATATCCTTCAACGCGGGGCCAACCAGTTTTTTGTCCACCGTATGACAATTCAAGCAGCCGCTGCTTTTCGCCAAATCGGGGTTCGCCTGCGCGGTACCGACAACCAACAAAGCTGATGCCGCAACCATTCCCATCCAGACAGCTTTCATTACACACACTCCTTTTATCCGTTAATTATAGAAAAGGGACCTTATCTTACCTCGAATTTCGCTGATACGCAGCAATTCCTGCAAGTCAGTGATTTCCGGTAAGCACTTAACGCCATGACAGACCCAGGCGTTGACACCCATCCCTGACGGAGGGGGCTTGGCAAGACTCGGCGGCAGGGTTGCGGTCACTACGCGATCAACCGGCAGCGCAAGCACAAGGGCGATGGGGGCGCGCTGACGCAAGGTATTTTCCCATCTCATCATGACGTCCGCTTTTCCCCGCAGTATGACAACGGTGGGGGGCGTGAGCCACTGCTCAAGCGCCAGAAGCAGGCTGCAACAGGAGTCGGGATGCCGGATCAAGGCAGGGTAGAAGAGCCGCAAGGCTCGTTCTGCGGCTTGGAGATAGCGAATATCCCCCAGCAGATGACCCATGCGCTGGAGTGTGTAGGCCGCGACACCGTTGCCGGAGGGGGTTGCATTGTCATAGCCTGGCTTGGGGCGGTGGATCAGCTTCTCATGATCGTGACTGGTAAAGAAAAAACCGCCGGTCTCCTGATCTTCAAATTGCTCCAGCAGGAGGTCAGCCAGCGCAATGGCAAAATCCAGATCCTCCTGGCGGAACGTCGTCTGCATCAGTTCCAGTAATCCATCCAGCAGGAAGGCGTAATCGTCAAGATAGGCATTGAGTTGTGCCTTGCCGTCCTTCGAGGTTGCCAGCAGACGCCCGTTTTTCCAAAGCGTGGAACGAATGAAATCCACCGCACGCGTGGCCGAGCGCACCCAGTCTTCGCGACCGAATATCCGTCCGGCTCGGGCCATGCCCTTGATCATCAGTCCATTCCAACTGGTCAAGGTTTTTTCATCCCGTCCCGGATAAACGCGTCGTTGGCGCTGTGCGAACAGCTTCTTGCGTGCTGATTCAAGCCATTGCCGCGCGTTAGCCTCGGTGATTCCAAGGTCTTCCGCTACCTCGGGCAGCGGTTGGATCACGGCCAGATGCCAGTGCCTGTGCTCAAAGTTTGCGCCCTGAGAGAGACCATAGTAACCGGCGGCCACGGCATATTCCCTGCGTGAAAGAATATGCGACAGTTCACTACGATCCCATACGTAGAATCCGCCTTCGACGTTTTCGGAATCAGCATCCAGAGTCGAGTAGTAGCCGGCTCTCGTTCCCTTTCCAGCCGTTTCATATTCTGGCTGCATTTCGCGTATGACCCAGGTAGCGGTTTCTTCCACAATCCGGGCAAATAGCGGATTTCCGGAAGCAATCCAGGCATCCGCATAGAGGTGCAGCAGGGGACCGTTGTCATAAAGCATTTTTTCGAAATGCGGAATCTGCCAGCGCGTGTCGGTACTGTAACGATAGAACCCGCCGCCTACCTGGTCGTAGATGCCGCCCTCCGCCATTTTCTCCAATGTCAGTGTGGCCATCTGGAAGGCTTCGCTATTGCCAGTGGTGAAGTAACGGCGCAAGCAGAAATCCAGTTCGGTCAGGTGCAGGAATTTCGGCGCCTCACCAAAACCACCGTTTTCCGGGTCGAACCGGCTCTTAAGCTCCGTCAGCGCCTGGTCGAGAGGCTGCTCCGAAATTAGCTGCGTCTCCGGTGCTTTCGCTGGGAGCATGTTCGCGAAGGACTTGAGCAGCGATGCGCTCTGGCGTTCGATATCCGCCCCTCGCGTGCGATAGGTTTCCGCCACTTGCGGCAATAGATCGAGAAAACCCGGCAGACCGTGGCGCGGCGTTTTGGGAAAGTAGGTGCCGCCAAAGAATGGTTTTTGATCAGGCGTCAGAAAAAGCGTGAGGGGCCACCCGCCGCTGCGCTGTGTCAGCATGTAGAGCGCAGTCTGATAAATCTGGTCGATATCCGGGCGCTCTTCGCGATCCACCTTGATGTTGACGAAGTAGCGGTTCATGACCTCGGCAACTTCCGCATCCTCGAAGCATTCGTGCGCCATGACATGGCACCAGTGACAGGCCGAGTAGCCGATGGAAAGTAAAATCGGTTTATTCTGGTCACGTGCAAGCGCAAGCGCTTCTTCTCCCCAAGGAAACCAGTCGACAGGGTTGTCTGCATGTTGCAGCAGGTAGGGACTGGTTTCGCCGGTAAGATGGTTGGGCATGACTTTGTAGTGGGGAAGAAGTGGCTAGTCCGTAATCGCCCCCCGGCTGGCACTCGAGACGAGCTTCGAATATTTTGCGAGCACCCCCCGCGTGTAGCGCGGATGGGGAGGCTTCCATTCAGCCCGACGCCGCGCCAGCTCATCTCCGGGAACGTTGAGCTGCAGCAGTCGTTGCTCGGCATCTATGGTGATCGAATCGCCTTCCTGCACCAGGGCAATGGTGCCGCCTACAAAGGCTTCCGGTGCCACGTGTCCAACCACCATTCCATAGGTGCCGCCAGAAAACCGCCCATCGGTGATTAGACCCACGGAATCTCCGAGCCCTTCACCAATGAGCGCGGAAGTGGGAGACAGCATTTCCCGCATGCCGGGACCCCCCTTGGGGCCCTCATAGCGTATCACCACCACATCGCCGGGTTGGATTTCGCGTGCAAGGATGGCTGCCATGCAGGTTTCTTCCGAATCGAATACCCGTGCCGGTCCGGTAATTTTTGGTGATTTCACCCCTGTGATTTTTGCTACGCATCCCTCTGTGGCGAGATTACCCTTGAGTATGGCGAGGTGGCCATGAGCGTACAACGGGTTATCCCATTGGCGGATGACATCCTGATCCTTGCGAGGCTCTGACGGCACATCCTTTAATATCTCGGCAACGGTCTGTCCGCTGATGGTTATGCAGTCGCCGTGCAACAGGCCGTGGTCGAGCAGCATTTTCATTACCTGGGGAATGCCTCCTGCCTTGTGCAGGTCAGTAGCGACATACCTTCCCGAGGGTTTGAGATCGCACAGTACCGGCACTTTGCCGCGCATGCGTTCAAAATCATCAATCGTGAGTGTCACTTCGGCCGCATGGGCAATGGCGAGGAAGTGCAAAACGGCATTGGTGGAACCGCCCACGGCCATGATCACGGCAATCGCGTTTTCAATGGACTTACGGGTAATGATGTCGCGTGGATGGATCTGTTTCCTGATGGCGTCCACGAGCACTTCCGCGGAGCGGGCCGCACTGGTGCGCTTCTCGCCATCCTCCGCCGCCATGGTGGAAGAATAGGGAAGGCTCATGCCCATCGCTTCGAAGGCGGACGACATCGTGTTGGCCGTGTACATGCCTCCGCAGGAGCCCGCCCCGGGGCAGGCGTGGCGCTCCACTTCGAGCAGTTCTTTCGCGTCTATCTTATGGGAAGTGTATTGTCCGACGGCTTCGAAAGCGCTGACAATGGTGAGGTCCTTTCCTTTATAGTGACCCGGTCTGATAGTTCCGCCATAAACAAAAATTGCGGGAACATTCATGCGCGCCATGGCGATCATTGCCCCTGGCATGTTCTTGTCACAGCCTCCGATGGCGATCACACCGTCCATGCTTTCGGCCTGCACCGCCGTTTCGATCGAGTCAGCAATGACTTCACGGGATACCAGTGAATACTTCATGCCTTCCGTTCCCATGGAGATGCCATCGGAAACGGTGATGGTACCGAACATCTGGGGCATCGCACCCGCCTGTTTCAATGCATGCTCGGCATCCAGCGCCAACTCGTTCAATCCCTTGTTGCATGGTGTGATGGTGGAAAAGCCATTGGCCACGCCGACGATGGGTTTGTCGAAATCGTTGTCGCCGAAACCTACTGCCCGCAGCATGGCGCGGTTGGGGGTACGTTCCGCTCCCTGGGTGATTGCCCTGCTGCGCTGGTTATCTGACATGAATTACTCCTTGAATTGAAAAAACGGAATGCAGGCAAATTCTGGCGAATTCCGGTGGTCAGGGAAGAAACGATCGAAGCGTCTGCGAGGAAAGAATAAGCAGGTCAGCGTCGCCCTTTCCGTGTTCTCTGCGGTGAATAATTGTTGCCGTATGTATAATGAGGGAAAACAAGACTCGTCATTCCATTCCTGCCCAACCCTCCGCCAGGAAGGACTTCTGCTTTCCCTGCCTGTTTTCGCCGGTATGATGTTTTAATGTTGTGTTCGATAAACAAGCTATTTTACCTCAAAAAAATGCAAGCCCATGCTCGTTCATCCTCAGATTGATCCCATTGCCATCCAGCTCGGACCGCTCGCAGTTCGATGGTACGGGCTCATGTATCTCATCGGATTC
>DATEEZ010000136.1:0-8755 GCA_035280905.1 Nitrosospira sp. | reverse complement strand
CTTGAACGGCTGAAACTCCACTTTGATTTTAGGTGCCTTGATATTCTCAAAGATGATGTAATCATCCGCCGACCAAGGGCGTGAAAAACCGAAGAACCGTTCAAAACGATTGTTCACGTTGTCGTTAGGGTTTCGATCGCCGGTTGCGTAGCCGTAAAAGGCGCTGACGCGCGGCTTCCAGGCATGTTTGAAGGTGTAGCCCAATTCGGTGGTATAACCATGAGCGTCGTGGTCCTGCCCGCCATGGCGCCCGAATTGATAGATCAGGTTGAAATCAAAGTCCAGACCCGTATCGCCTATCTTGCCGTAGCCCCGCAAAGCGGGTGAGTGAATATGGCGGTCGATTTCGCCTGTCTTGCTGCCGTCCTGCGTCAGCCCCATGTAATAAGGCTGGAGCGTGATAATGTCCGACCATTTGCGCCAATGACCGATGCCGCCGTAGAACCACTGGTTCTCGATGCGCTCGTCAAACTCCGTCAGCAGCCGTCGGACAGGCTGGTAGGCCCATAAGTCTCCCTCCCAGTCGTTGGTTTCCTGTCCCAGGTTGATGCGAAAACCCTCGAAGGTATTGGTGGTATTGCGCCATTCATTCCGGCCGAGCAGACGCCGGTCCAAAGCCTCATACGCCATCCGACCCGCGCGCAACCTGAGTGGGCGCTGCTGTTTCAAATCGTCTTCACCCAGAGCACCCTTGAAATGCAATTCGGCATAGGCCTGGATGAGGTCATACTCGTTGAAATCACGGTCATCCGGTGGAAAATGGCCGTTGTAGCGGCGGGAATCCTGGAATTCCACTGCGCCGCGCAACGGATCCAATATCTCGCGGATCCCAAAGTAGGCGCGGGAACGCAGCAGGAAGGGCTGGTCCAGCCTGAGTTCGGTGCGTCGTATGTCGTTGCTGCGAAATTCGTAGCGGGTACGATGATCAATGCCGACATCCAGCCAGTAAATATCCTTGAAAGCTTCGATACCGGTTTTGCTCAGGTTGCGCACATAGCGTGGCGGATCGGATTCGGGTTGGGTCGAGTAGCTGAGGGCAGGCCTGAAGTAACCGGTCGATTTTTTTTCCTCCTTCGCTGCCGTTGTTTTTCCAGTCGATGTGTTTCCATCTGATTTGCTGCTTGCTCCCGCGGGATCGACCTTTTCTTTTTCTTGAGCAGGGGCAGCACCGTTCTGAGCAATCCTGTTTTCCTGTTCTGTCATTTTGAATTTTTCAGTGTCAAGCGCGTTTGCATCTGCCTGAACCCCACTCCAAGGCAGTACCATGAAAGCAAACGCAATGCCTGTTCCCACATAAAACTTCATTCCTCTCTCCTGTATCGTCCCTCCGGTTGCCCGGTCAGGTAGCGATATAATCTGTTTTATTTGGCCTCCAGTCATTTGGTCGGCTTTTATGCCTGCGGCTTCCCTGTCTTGCATTATTCTCTTCACTTTCTCTGGCTAGCCTCGGTACGCCCCACCCGGATTTTTTCCCGGCACTCTATCTGAGTAATTTTGCCGTCATGAATTACCACTTCCACCGAGCCATATTCGATATTTGCAATGGCATACAGAATCCGTTGTTTAACGTCCACGGGTATCCTTCTGCCTGATTGCCCGGACCCATAATGCTTTTCTTCCGGATCAATAATTTCAGTACTGGCCGACATGGTCATAACGGGTTATGGAGTTTGTGGAAGCGACACGTTACCAGTGACGTTTTATAATTCAAACTAATATCATTTGATTTGCTTATCTGTTTTTTGCATATATAGCCTTATCAGGGTGGAAAACAGGAACAGTGGCGCCGAAGACGGCACGGAAAGCCCATTGACGCATGTTCGGGCGACTGTGGCGGCACTGTCCAAACCGCATCCAATCTGGGAAAATTACCAGTGCAGTTTTTCAGAATCGCGAGCTGAGCCGCGAGCGGATGGAAGGGCAGGGCTACTCGATAAGTATCTTGAGAAAGAGGTTGCAGCGGGAATGGGAATAGGAATGGGAATGCTGTCCAGGAAGGAGCAACATAACGCCAACAAACTGCACAAGCGGTTGAGGCGGCTTGTCGGCACGGCGATTGCTGATTTCAACATGGTCGAGCCTGGAGATCGGGTAATGGTGTGTCTCTCGGGCGGAAAGGACAGCTATGCCCTGCTCGACATCCTCCGCAGCCTGCAGGCGCATGCGGCCACACAATTCGAGCTGATTGCGGTAAATCTGGACCAGAAGCAGCCGGGCTTTCCGGAACACGTGTTGCCGAACTATCTTACTTCCATCGGCATGCCTTTCCGCATTGTCGAGCAGGATACATATAGCGTGGTGAAGCGCCTGATACCGGAGGGGAAAACCACTTGCAGCCTTTGTTCGCGCTTGCGCCGGGGGGTTCTATATCGCGTGGCGGGCGAATTGGGCGCAACGAAAATCGCGCTGGGACATCACCGCGACGATATTCTTGAAACCCTGTTTCTCAACCTGTTTCATGGCGGCAAGCTGAAAACCATGCCGCCCAAGCTGGTAAGCGATGATGGCAAGCATATCGTCATCCGACCGCTCGCCTACTGCAAAGAGAAAGACCTGGCTGCCTACGCGGAGATGGAAAATTTCCCGATAATCCCCTGCAACTTGTGCGGGTCGCAGAAGAATATGCAGCGCCAGGCGGTAAAGGAAATGCTGCAGCAATGGGATAAAAAGTTTCCCGGCAGGCTGGAAAACATGTTTAGCTCCTTGCAGAACATCCAGCCCTCGCATCTGCTCGATTCCTCGCTCTACGATTTTCATGGACTCAAAACCGGAAACGGGCCGGTTGTCGATGGCGACAGGGCGTTCGACCCGGAGCCCTTCGAGCCGGATGTGGAAGAGCTCCTGAGCCTGAGCAAAGACTGAAAAAATCACATCACACTCGGCTAACCCTGCAACTGATGGACAAACCAAGTAAAACACCCCTCAAATGAGAAAATTGCCCGGATCAGTTTCACTTTGGCTGGTTTTTATCGGCTTGCTGGCGATTGCGCTGCCGGGCTACCCGGCTCTGCCTTTCAGTGACACCAAAAATGGTGTACCAACCCTGGCGCCGGTGCTTCAGGATGTGACCCCGGCGGTCGTCAATATTTCGGTGGTGACACGCTCGGCCATCGAAGAGAATCCTTTGTTTCGCGACCCTTTCTTCCGCCGTTTTTTCAATCTCCCCGAGCAGGAGGCGCGTCCAGAGCAGAGTGCGGGATCGGGCGTAATCCTGGATGCGGGCAACGGCTATGTCGTAACCAACTACCACGTGATCAAGAATGCGCAGCAGGTGGTGGTGACACTCAAGGACAGGCGCCAATTCCAGGCGAAGCTGGTGGGAACGGACCCGGGCACCGATATTGCTCTGCTGAAAATCGATGCAAAGAACCTGAAGGCGCTGCGCCTCGGTGATTCCGATCTGCTCAACGTCGGGGATTTTGTCATCGCGATCGGGAATCCGTTCGGCCTGGGACAAACGGTAACGTCGGGCATCGTCAGCGCATTGGGAAGAAGCGGACTGGATATCGAAGGCTATGAAGACTTCATCCAGACTGATGCCTCCATCAATCCGGGCAACTCCGGCGGCGCCCTCATCAACCTCAAAGGAGAGCTGATCGGCATCAACACAGCTATCATCGGCCCTGCAGGCGGCAACGTCGGCATCGGCTTCGCGGTACCCAGTGTGATGGTGAAGGCGGTCCTCGATCAGATCGTGCGCTTCGGCGAGGTGCGTCGCGGCAGATTGGGCGCGAGCAGCGAAGATATTACGCACGATCTGGCAGCTTCGCTCGGGTTGCCTTCGACGGAAGGCGCCATCATCAGCGCGGTTGAGCCCGGCTCGCCGGCCGAGAAAGCCGGGATGAAACCACGCGACGTGGTAACGACTGTCAACGGGAAACCGGTGCGAAACTCGATTGATTTGCGCAACAAGGTTGGGCTGATGCCGATCGGGGAGACGCTGGATCTCGGGCTGATCAGGAATGGGAAGCAGGTGACTGCTAAAGTCAAGATCGCCAAGCTGGCGGAGGTTTCCAGTGCAGAGGCGGAAACCGTGCCCGAGGTCTCAGGCGCAACCGTGGCGAACCTGAAACCCGGTGCCCGTCGGGGAGTTGAGGGTGTGATGGTAACAGACGTGGAAGTCAATAGCCCTGCCTGGCTGCGAGGCATTCGGCCGGGTGACATCATCACTGGCGTCAATCGCCGCCAAGTCCGTTCGGTTCAGGAGTTGCTTGCCGCTCTCAAGGCCAGTCAGGGGCGCATCAGTCTAAGCCTGATACGGGGTGATTTCAGGGTGACTATCAGGATCAGGTAAAACCGTTTCCTGAAATATCCTTAGCTGAATTGCTTCCGATAGTTTCTTTAGTCGTTCATCGGCGCTTCAAAATACACGGTCTCTCGCCTCCCTTCTGGGCCCGGCGTAGGCGGCCCTAGCCCACGGTAACGCCCGAGTTCGCGGTATAATCCCAAGCTTTATGGCAGAAAGCCGAGCTTATGCAGGAAAAATATCATCCACAGGAAATCGAGTCGGAAGCGCAACAATACTGGCAACAGACTGCCGCATTCAAGGCTGTGGAGGCGCCGGAAAAACGGAAATACTATTGCCTTTCGATGTTTCCTTATCCCTCTGGCAAGTTGCACATGGGGCATGTGCGCAACTATACCATTGGCGATGTGCTGTCGCGCTATCACCGCATGCAGGGTTACAACGTGTTGCAGCCTATGGGCTGGGACGCATTCGGCCTGCCGGCAGAGAATGCGGCAATGCAAAACAATGTGCCGCCTGCAAAGTGGACCTACGACAACATTGCCTACATGCGCAAGCAATTGCAGAGCCTGGGGCTGGCAATAGATTGGGACCGCGAGCTTGCCACCTGCCAGCCGGATTACTACCGATGGAATCAGTGGTTGTTTCTGCGCATGCTGGAAAAAGGCCTCGCCTACAGAACGACGGGTATCGTGAACTGGGACCCTGTCGATCAGACAGTGCTAGCCAATGAGCAGGTAATCGACGGGCGCGGCTGGCGCACCGGGGCTCTCGTGGAAAAGCACGAAATCCCCATGTATTACATGAAGATCACCGCGTATGCCGATGAGCTGCTGGAAGCGCTGAGTGCGCTTCCGGGCTGGCCGGAGCGGGTGAGAACGATGCAGGCCAACTGGATTGGCAAGAGCTTCGGTGTAGAAGTTCGATTTCCCGCTGATGCCGAATCCGGCATGCCTCAGGACCTGAAGGTTTTTACGACTCGTGCAGATACATTGTTTGGTGTAACTTACGTGGCTGTGGCCGCTGAACATCCTGTCGCTCAGCACGCAGCAAAAAATAATCCTGCTCTTGCCGCATTTATCGAAGAATGCAAGCAGGGTGCGATGATGGAAGCGGAACTCGCTACCCAGGAAAAGAAGGGCAGGGATACCGGGTTATACGTTATCCATCCCCTGACCGGAACAAGATTACCTGTCTGGATAGCCAACTATGTGCTGATGGGCTATGGGGAAGGAGCGGTGATGGCGGTTCCCGCCCACGATGAGCGCGATTTCGAGTTTGCCACCGAATATTCGTTGCCGATTAGACCCGTGATCAAGCCTGCCGATTCCGACCTGCCAGTTCCGCTTGCCCAGGCGTATGTGGAACACGGCATCACGTTCGATTCGGAGGAATTCTCCGGCCTTGGGTTCCAAGCCGCGGTGGACGCGATCGCTGCCGGGCTGCAACAGAAGGGATTGGGTGAGAAACGCGTGCATTACCGCCTGCGCGACTGGGGTATTTCCCGGCAGCGTTATTGGGGCTGCCCCATTCCCCTCATCTATTGCGATGCCTGCGGCGTGGTGCCGGTGCCGGATGACCAGCTTCCCGTGGTGCTTCCGGAGGATCTAGTACCGGACGGCTCGGGCAACCCCCTCGCTAAAACGCCATCGTTTTACGAGTGTTCCTGCCCTCGCTGCGGGCAGCCCGCGCGCCGGGAAACCGACACCATGGATACCTTCGTCGATTCGTCATGGTATTACATCCGTTACGCCTGCACAGACCAGCGCCAGGCGATGGTGGACGCGCGCGTCGACTACTGGCTCCCCGTTGATCAATATATCGGTGGAATCGAACATGCCATCCTGCACCTGCTCTACTCGCGCTTCTGGAGCAAGGTCATGCGCGATCTGGGGCTGGTGCTGTTCGATGAACCGTTTGCGAATCTGCTGACGCAGGGCATGGTGCTCAATGAGATCATGTTCCGAAAAACAGAAAGCGGGCGCATCGTTTATTTCAATCCCGCAGACGTGGATATCCAGACCGACGAGCAGGGGAGAAGAATCAGGGCGGTGCTGCGCGCCGATGGCCAGCCGGTTGAAGCAGGCGGTATTGGCACCATGTCGAAATCCCGCAACAACGGCGTCGATCCGCAAAAACTCGTCGAGCAATATGGCGCGGATACAGCACGGCTTTTCATGATGTTTGCCAGCCCGCCGGAACAGACTCTTGAGTGGGCGGATGCCGGGGTAGAGGGCGCGTTCCGTTTTCTGAAGCGATTATGGAAACAGGTTTACGATCATCTGCAACAAAGCGGTCCAGTGATCGGTCCAACTCCTGTTGCAGGTCTCAGTCCTGAACTCAAGGCCTTGCGCTTTCAACTGCATCAGACTATTGCCAAAGTGGGGGATGATCTGGGCAGACGGCATACCTTCAATACCGCCATTGCAGCCGTAATGGAGTTGATGAACGCTCTCGGAAAATTGCAGGATTCGAGTCCGCCTGCCCGCGGGTTGATGCAGGAAGCATTGGAAAATATTGTCCTGCTACTGTCGCCTATCGTTCCCCACATCTGCCATGCCCTCTGGCGGGAACTCCGACCGGGAACTGAGCTGCTCGATCAACCGTGGCCGCAAGCAGACAGCGCAGCCCTGGTGCAGGATGAAATTGAACTGATAGTTCAGGTCAATGGCAAGCTGCGCGGGAAGATACGAGTTGCAGCGGATACAAAGCCGGTAGTCATTGAGCAGCTTGCGCTGGAGAATGAACAGGTGCGAAGGTTCATGGATGGAAAAGCGGTAAAAAAGGTGGTGATGGTGCCAGGGAAACTGGTGAATATCGTCATTTGAAGATACGAAAACCGGAATTCGAGGATTTGCCCATGAAAAAAATCCTGTTGTTTACATGCTGTCTTTTGCTCGCGGCTTGCGGCTTCCAGTTGCGGGGCACGGCGGTGCTTCCGTTTGATACGCTTTATATTTCCTTCCCCCAGGGGCATCCCATCGGTACCGATCTCAGGCGCCTTGTGCAGGCAGGGACCGGTACCCGCCTCGTCGACAACCCGAAAAAGGCCCAGGCCATACTCGAGATTCTCGGCGTCAGCAACGACAAGCAGATCTTGTCTGTGTCAGGCGGGGGACGCGTGCGGGAGTTTGAACTGCGATACCGGGTTTCCTTCCGACTCGTCGATGCCAAGAGGGAAGAGCTCATCCCCACCACTGAACTGGTCCTGCGTCGCATCATCCCTTTTACTGATGAGCAGGTGGTTGCTAAGGAAGGGGAAGAGGCAATGCTTGTCCGGGAAATGCAAGGCGATTCGGCAGACCAGATCGTGCGACGGCTTGAAGCGGTCAAAGTGGCGGAACTGAATAAAAATAAATCTCCCCAGGTGAATCCCTGACTGCCGGCGCCTGTGTGGCGGTAACTTGAAGGCGAAGGCATGCGTATTGCATCCGAACAGCTTGCGCGGCATCTCGAGAAACAGCTTGCGCCGCTTTATACCGTATCCGGCGACGAATTACTTCTGGCAATCGAAGCTGCCGACCTGATTCGTGCAAAAGCACGTCAGGGCGGGTATATCGAACGGGAGATTTTCAACGTCGATAGCCACTTCAACTGGACAGAACTGGAACGGTGCAGCAACAGCCCGTCGCTGTTCGGCGAAAAACGTATAATCGATCTGCGCATCCCGTCGGGCAAGCCTGGCAACCAAGGCAGCGTCGCCTTGGAGAATTATTGCTGTGCCCTGCCGCAAGATACCGTCACCCTGGTCACCCTGCCCCGTATAGACCAGCAAAGTGCGGCAACCAGGTGGTTCAAGGCACTTAATGCAGCAGGGGCAGTCATTACGGTTTATCCGGTAGAACGCGGTCGATTGCCTGCATGGATAGGCCAACGGCTGGCCATACAAGGACAGAATGCCGACATCAACACGCTACAATTTCTTGCCGACAAGGTAGAGGGCAACCTGCTCGCAGCCTATCAGGAACTCAAGAAACTTGCGTTGCTTTATCCGCCCGGCATGCTGTCGTTCGAGCAGGTGAAGGATGCCGTGCTCGATGTTGCCCGCTATGATGCATTCAAATTATCTGATGCGATGATTGCCGGGGATGCTGCCCGCTATACGCGCATTCTGGAGGTGTTGCAGGGTGAAGGCACCGCATTGCCGCTGGTCGTCAATACGCTGGCGGGGCAGATTCGCTCCCTGACCATGATTCGCACGGGACTCGATGCAGGGAAACCGCTGGGGCAATTGATCAGCCAGCCTCGAGTATGGCAGGACCGACAGAAAATAATGGAGAACGCCGCGCGGCGCCTGAGCTTTGAACAGTTGACATCGGCCTTATCGCATGCCGCTAAAATAGACAGAGTCAGCAAGGGTGTTGCAAGTGGTGATCCTTGGGATGAGTTGCTGCAACTGGGATTGCGTTTTGCGAAGATCGGACACCCGCAATAGTTAAAGTCATGGCAAACGGTGACACAAACGGAGGAGTGGCCGGAATAGGTCCGGCTTTGTCGGATAGTGTTTTG
>DATEEZ010000135.1:0-6685 GCA_035280905.1 Nitrosospira sp. | reverse complement strand
GCCTGCACGACTTACTATCCCTGCTTGTGGAATTGCGACCCCCGCTGCAGCGATTCCAAGCTGGCAACGGACGTGACAATCGAGGTGAAAGCTGCATTGCCGGTGAGCGTGGGTGGAAGCGGGCGCAACCAGACGATCGAGATCAAAACCTCGGGTCAGGGCGTCATTGTCAGCGGGCATCTTTCCGGGGGTGGTCCTAGCGGCTCTGACGATCTGGCCGCACAGGTTAACCAGCAGATACAGAGCCAGGTGCCGACGCAGATTGCGGAAAAGCTGTCGATCCAGTTTGACTCCATTTCGGTATTCGCGCTGAAAAACCTGCTGTTCCCATCGAACAACTACATCTCGTTCAGCAGTTGCGCTGTACCAGGCGACCTGATTCTCCTGGGCAACTTCAACTCGGCAAAATCCTAGGAACGAGAAAAACTATCCATATTTGAGCGTCCCGAGTGGACGCTCTTTTTTTGTTTGCCCGTCAGTGCCCGTGATGCTCCAAATGGATTTCAGTCAGCTTGATCGAATACCCGCGTTCATGCCGCTTTCTACAATTCTCAGGCCGGTTTGGTGAAATATCCGGCTGAGCCATTGTCAGACTGATACCTGCTATTTCACACAGAGCATGATAATAGCGCAAGCTGCAAGGGTGGAAGCTATTGCGCTGTGAGCGGCCTCATCCGGGCGCGGTTTTATGCATTAATATTTTCTTTCAGCTCCGGCCAATACTGCATCGACGTCGTCTACCCGAACTACGAATCTATGCTTGCCACGCGCGGACAATATGAAGGAAAAATTCTCCACGAAGGCGATCTGATTGAATTTGAGAGAAGACCTTGTTTGCTCCAGATAACTCGACCAATCATTCCCCGTTTTGTGACAATGAATATTAATTACGAGCTTATGGTAATCGTATAAAACCTGAAAGGAGGAGATCCTGCTATCTTCACGGAACAAATAATTAAAGAACATAAAATGGACGCCATTGCCCTCCGGGTCGGAAACCAGATCGTTGCTTCGCCCAGTTACCTCGCCAATCAGTGGAAAACCGCGTCCACAGGGACAAGGCTTATCCTTCATCACTACCAGGTCGCCAGTATCATAACGTGCCAGAAAAAAAACACGATTGGAAAGATCGGTGGAAATAAGCTTTCCCCCTTCGAGCACCTCGTGATAGCATCGAGTGGTAATAAGGTGAAGGCCCTGCCTTCGCTCGCATTCATACGCGGATACTCCTGCATCATGGCAACCGTACTGGTTGAAACAGGGTGCGTCAAATGCAGTCTCAATCACTTGGCGCATCATTGGCGTCAAGACCTCTGCTGTACATACGACGCCGCGCAGGACAAAATGAGGGCGTGCCGGAGAAGCAATCACGTGCTGAGCAAGCCGGTAAATTGCTCCCGCATATCCATAGAGGAGCCGAAAGCCGCCCGAGGATATTTCCTTGGCGTAAGCTTGCAAGCACTCGTCCGAAAGTTCAAAGGCTGAGAACAGCTTGACGTTCATGAGCTTATAGTAAGCATTCTCTTTGAAACTAGTACCGAATAGCGATAAACCAGCAAGAAAAGCGACCGGTTCACCAAGTTGGTAGCCGGCCGCGCGCCAACTCAGGAGGACCCCAGCCCACAGGTAAGACTGGGATTGAGTTCCGGTGTAGAAAACCAACGGCTCTCCAGTGGACCCCCCGGTTTTTTTACGCACGCGTCTCCCACGGTAATGGGAATTTGTCAGTTGGTCCCGATTGCGGTTTGCAAAATCCTTGTCAATTATGGGTAGTTCTTCAAAGGAGCGGTACTCAGCATAGAGAGGAAGAGCTGTCCGAATGGCATCGAAGTAGTCATCCAGCAACTGCTTTTGGCGCTGCTGTAACGCCACGGTCGATTCAAACTGTATGCTTTCCAACTGGCGAAGTAACTCAACCGAGGTCGTGCCGCGCATCAAATCGATCAGACTAAATCCCACGCGTTTCAACATGCGGCTATCTCATTGGGCTAGAATTTTTTGCCTCACAGTGTGATGGTGTGGGTTAATGATAAACCTATTTGGGGCCTCAGATCATGTTTTGCAACGGATAGTAATAACTTACGCTTGAAGAAAGATATTCCGATAAATGTTTCCGCTGAAAAAGAGCGTGGATTGCCTGTCAGATAGGTATGGGTAAGAAAAGCGCGGGTATCCTGCCCTATCGCAGACGCAACGGGCGACTGGAAGTTCTGCTTGTCCATCCCGGAGGTCCATTCTGGAAAAATAAGGATCTCGGCGCATGGTCGATCGCAAAGGGTGAATACGAGGAGGATGAAGAGCCCTTGCAGGCTGCGTTGAGGGAGTTTTTTGAGGAAACCGGGCATCGTCCATCAGGTCCCTTCCTTCCACTTACACAGCGCAAGCAGCCCAGCGGGAAGCTTGTAGATGCGTGGGCTGCGGAAAGCGATTGGGACCCCTCCGGGTTGATCTCGAATACCTTCAGCATGGAATGGCCGAAAGGCTCCGGCAGAATCCGGGAGTTCCCGGAAGTGGATCGAGCGGAGTGGTTTGACATCGCCCAAGCAAAGCGGCATATCCGTCCTGGACAGCGAGATTTTCTTGAAGAGCTCAGCGAAAAACTATCTTCGAAGGAATAAGCATTGCCTATTCGAGGTCACCTACCTGGCTTGCCAATCGTTTCGGTTTTATTATCGACCAGGAATGTGATCCGGACAGAGGTCGAGTGGGGCCAGGCCTACGCTCGGCCCAACTTTAGCTGCCCAGTACACCTTCGATTCAGGCCATCCGACAAGTTGTTCTTCGTGTATATAGGGGGCCAGGCAACTGTTGGAACTGCTATCCGGGGAGTTGAAAATAGCGTAAGAACTTCGCTCTATGTAACCTTGCTCGGTTCTTACATAGGGAACATATTTAGTCATTTATCGGACTCCTTGAAGTGAATACAAGGGCCGATTGTAGGAACGGTTTGTTACAGAATTTATAATGCGGATCATCAGAGGAGCTCTACAGCATTCAGAGCCTCTAATATCAAGAGGCGGCCTCGGAATTTTAGAGCTGAGAATTGTGGCGTAATCTGTTACGTGAGGGGGATGAGTAGTCTTCTTCAAAAAAGAAGGCTTACAGGCCGAGTCAAATAAATAAAAACCCGCCGAAGCGGGTTTGAGAGGGGAGGCAATGTTTAAAGCTTGTCTACCGCGTCCTTCACGGCTTCCTTGGCGTCTCCATATTTCTTCTGTGTCTTGCCGGCAACTTGCTTGCCAAGGCCCTTGGCCTCATGCTCTTCACTTCCTACCGCCCTTCCGGCCTCTTCCTGAACTTTTCCTGCGATGTCTTTCGCGGTTCCTTTCACTTGATCCTTATTCATAAGTCGATCTCCTTTTTTACGAAATTCAAGATGATTTGCCGTTGTTCAGTAAATAAATCTAAATCGCTACGGCATTGGAAATCAGGTTAACGCTTTTTAGCAGCTCATACTGTTCGGTAGGCCACATTTAAAAAATTTGTCTCAAGATGCTTTAACAACTCGACCGGGGAAAGCTTGGAATTAGCGGGAAAAGATTTTCAGGTTGAGAATGATGCTTGAGGGCGGCAGGGTAACAGCAGTGAGGAAGCTTGCAGCCCTGCCTCCTTGACCGATCGATTCAAACCATGAAGTTTCCCTCTGATGCAGGTTGTTGATACCGCATAACATTATTCCCATATTTTTTTCTAAACCCGAAACTCTTCCAATTGTTGGTATTCAAATGCTTGTAATACTATAATCACGAAATTTTAAAATTCAGCCAGTACTGAGTAAACGTGTCTTCGATCCAGTTATTTGCCTTCGGCATCAACCACCAGACCGCGCCGCTGGATGTACGCGAGCAGGTGTCGTTTCCGGCGGACGCGATGGAGCATGCATTGCACGATCTGGTAAGCCATCGCCCGGTGAGAGAGGCGGCGATTGTTTCCACCTGCAATCGCACCGAGGTTTATTGCAGTACCGATAAGCCGGATGAGGCCACCCACTGGCTGGCGGATTTTCACCAGTTGCCGACACGCGAACTGGAACCGTATCTCTACAGATTGCCAAGGGAAAAGGCCGTGAAGCATGCCTTCCGCGTTGCCAGCGGACTGGATTCCATGGTGCTGGGCGAACCGCAGATACTCGGCCAGTTGAAGGATGCGGTGAAATCGGCGGAGCACGCCGGCACGCTCGGCATGCTGTTGCACAAGCTGTTCCAGCGCACCTTCTTTGTTGCCAAGGAGGTTCGCAGTTCCACTGAAATCGGCGCAAATTCCGTTTCCATGGCGGCGGCTTCCACACGGCTGGCAGAGCGCATTTTCGGGGATATCGGCGAGCAGCGCGTGCTATTCATTGGTGCAGGCGAGATGATCGAGCTATGCGCGAGCCATTTCGCTGCCCGTCATCCGAAGCGCATCACCGTCGCCAACCGGACTGTCGAGCGGGCGCAAGCTCTAGCGCATCGGCTGAACGGTCAGGTCATCACGTTGAATGAACTTCCCGACCAGTTGGCGTTGCACGATATTGTCGTGACCTGTACAGCGAGCACGCTGCCCATACTGGGCAAGGGCATGCTGGAGCGGGCGATCAAGGCGCGCAAGCATCGACCGATTTTCATGGTGGATCTGGCTGTGCCACGAGACGTGGAGCCCGAGGTGGCGGAACTGGATGATGTGTTTCTCTATTCAGTGGACGATCTTGCCGATATCGTCAAGGAGGGCCTGGATTCCCGGCAGGGGGCGGTGGCGCAGGCTGAGGCGATTATCGATTCGAACGTCGTCAATTTCATGCACTGGCTGGAATCGCGTCATGTTGTGCCCACTATACGCGCCTTGCGCGACCAGGCGGAGCGTTATCGCCGCCATGAGTTGGAACGGGCAAAAAAACTGCTGGCCAAAGGTGAGGATCCGCAGAAAATCATCGAATCCCTGAGCAACGGGCTTACCAACAAGTTTCTCCATTTACCCTCCTATGCGCTCAACCACGCCGCTGTAGACGAGCGCGACGATTTGGTCGACCTGATCAGCCGCCTGTATCACCTTCATCCGTCAGAATGAACAAAAGTATAGCTGCCAAGCTCACGCAACTTAGCGTGCGCCTGGAGGAGTTGAATCGCCTGTTGAGCAGCGAAAGCATCACGGCCAATCTCGACCAGTACCGCAAGCTGGCGCGCGAACGTGCGGAGATTGCGCCCGTGGTCGACTTGTATAACGCTTACCAGCAAAGCGAGCAGGACATTCACACCGCGCAGGAGATGGCTGCCGACGCTGAAATGCGCGAGTTTGCGGATGCAGAAATACGGGATGCCAAAGAGAGGCTGGTGCGTTACGGCGCGGAATTGCAGAAGCAATTACTGCCCAAGGACCCGAACGATGAGCGCAATATTTTCCTGGAAATCCGGGCGGGTACCGGGGGAGACGAGTCCGCGCTGTTTGCGGGTGACCTGTTTCGCATGTATGCACGCTTCGCTGAACGCCAGCGCTGGCAGGTGGAAATCATTTCGCAAAGCCCGTCCGAAGCCGGCGGGTATAAGGAAATCATTGCCAAAATCAGCGGTGAAGGTGCCTACTCCAAGCTTAAATTTGAATCGGGGGGGCACCGGGTGCAACGGGTGCCAGCGACCGAGACGCAGGGGCGCATCCATACTTCCGCCTGCACCGTTGCGGTGATGCCCGAGGCAGACGAGATCGAGGATGTCGCGCTCAATCCTGCCGAGTTGAGGATCGATACTTTTCGTGCTTCCGGGGCGGGAGGACAGCATATCAACAAGACTGATTCCGCCGTGCGCATCACTCACCTGCCGACGGGGATCGTCGTGGAATGCCAGGATGGCCGCTCCCAGCATAAAAACAAGGCGCAGGCGATGAGCGTGCTGGCTGCGCGCATTCGCGACAAGCAGATGCAGGAGCAGCAAAGCAAGCAGGCCGCAACCCGCAAGTCCCTTGTAGGCACGGGCGATCGTTCAGGACGTATCCGCACTTACAATTTTCCTCAGGGGCGGATAACGGATCACCGCATCAATCTGACGCTGTACAAGATCGAGCAGATCATGGATGGGGATTTGAACGATCTTTGCTCGGCGCTGCTGGCCGAACATCAGGCCGAGCAGTTGGCGGCAATGGCGGAGTAGATCCTCGTTCCGGTGTCGTCCATCACGATTTTGGAAGCGCTGAGGCAAGCCCGCCGGGACATCGCCGATATCGACGCGCGCATGCTGTTGCAGCATGTCCTCAACGTAAATCATGCCTATCTTCTTGCTCATCCCGAGCAGAAACTGACCACTGAACAGACGCAAGCGTTTTACCTGCTGACAGAGAGGCGCGCCCTGGGCGAACCGGTTGCCTATTTAACAGGCAACCGCGAGTTCTACAGTCTGGAGTTCAATGTCACGCCCGCCGTACTCATTCCTCGCCCCGAGACCGAATTATTGATCGATCTCGCCCTGGCACGGATTCCTCCGCATAGTCGGTGCAGGATTCTTGATTTAGGGACGGGCAGCGGTGCTATCGCGTTGACCCTCGCCAGGCATCGTCCGCTGGCGGAGATTACTGCAGTCGATGTGTCCGCAGCCGCGGTCGCCGTTGCCAACGCCAATGCCGCACGATTCAATCTGAATAATGTGCGCGTTATCGAGGCAGACTGGTTCGAGGGGGTGGCTGGCGAAAGCTTCGATCTGATCGTATCCAATCCGCCTTATGT
>DATEEZ010000134.1:0-3728 GCA_035280905.1 Nitrosospira sp. | reverse complement strand
TTTTAGACAGCGTCTTCAGGACAACGTCCTCCGCGGGCGCGATGGCGGTTTCGTCAAGGAATTATCGATCTACATTGGATTCCTGAGTTATGAGATTAGCACGGAGTGAACAGGGGTTCAATTTGCAAAAAACACATCCGGAGAAGGTAACGAGACGATACCAGGAGAGATAACCATGCAACCCGCTTCCCATACCGCTTTCATTTCCCATCCCGACTGTCTGTTGCATGAAATGGATTTTTATCATCCTGAGAGTCCAGCACGGCTGAAGGCGATCGAGGACGAACTGTCCGCTTCGGGACTGATGGATAAGCTGGAGCATTATCCGTCCCCGTTGGTGACAATCGACCAATTGGCGCGCGTACACACGCATGAACATATTGCCAGACTGCAGGCAGCAGAATCCCGCGCAGCTTCGGGAGGCTTCGTGTACCTTGATCCGGATACCGCCATGAACCGTCATAGCCTGCGAGCGGCCTATCGTGCCGCGGGGGCAGCCGTCCTCGCTACTGATCTCGTGATTGGAGGGGCGGTGGAAAATGCTTTTTGCAGTATTCGCCCCCCGGGTCACCACGCCGAACGCGGGCACCCTATGGGTTTCTGCCTGTTTAACAATATTGCAGTAGCGGTTGCCCACGCGCTTGAAGCACATGCTCTGGAACGAGTCGCGGTGGTGGACTTCGACGTGCATCACGGCAATGGTACGGAAGATATCTTTCAGCACGATCCGCGCGTCATGATGGTCTCAACATTCCAGCACCCGTTCTATCCATATAGCGGTATCCCAGGCCGTTCAGAGCGAATGGTCAACATTCCGCTACCGGCGGGGAGCAACGGCAAGGTATTTCGAAAAGCGGTGGATGAATTCTGGCTGCCGGCGCTTGAAAGATTCGAACCGCAAATGTTGTTTATTTCTGCTGGTTTCGATGCTCATACTGACGATGACCTTGCTTCTCTGAATCTCGTGGAAGACGATTATGCATGGGTAACTGAAAAGGTCAAAGAGGTTGCCCGCACGTATGCCGAGAACCGTATCGTGTCGGTTCTGGAAGGCGGGTATGCGTTGGCTGCCCTGGGACGAAGTGTGGCAGCGCATATAAAAGTTCTTATGGGTCGCTGACCCCTCAATCAAAACGTGCTGCCCGTACTGCCCCTCCAACGCCCACTATTCCAGGTACCCCTTCGACCCTGCCTGTTTATCCTGGAGCTCTTCCTCAAGCATATCCTGCGCCTGGCGAGGGGCCTGTCCTGAGCTTCGTTCGCGCCTTCGACAAGCATGCCCCCCGAGCCTGCCGAAGGAACTCAGCGCGAATGAGGGACGAAGGGCTCACGGCGAACGGAGAAGAGGGATACATGTCGAATGCGAGGAGGCCAGGTCGAAAATAGGAAAACTTATGTTCAACTGAATTTCCCTGAAGACGTTTCGCTATCCTTCTATCAAGTCTATGATGGAAATAGCAATGGAGGGATCAGAGGCGGTGTTATCTGACCATTTTCTGGCTCATATCGGAGAGAGTGGCATTGAAGGGCAACCATAAACTGGGTATTCCCCTGATTCTGTTAATCGTTCTCGCGATCATGGCGGGGGCGGTATGGCAGTATCTTGCCGGAAGTAAGCCGAGCATCAGGATAGGTGTGCTCCACTCCCTCTCCGGTCCGATGGCCGCGAGCGAGAAACCGCTAATCGATGCGATACAGTTGGCTGTTGAGGAGGCAAATGCCGCGGGAGGCATTAACGGTCACAAAATTGAAGCTGTGGTGGCCGATTGCAGGTCAGACGCGGGGCATTGCGGGCGGGAGGCCGAACGCCTGATTCTCGAAGAGAGAGTAGAGGCATTGTTCGGTTGCTGGACTTCTACCTGCCGAAACGCTGTGAAACCGGTTGTGGAACGGCATGATCACTTGCTGTTTTATGCTCTACGTTACGAGGGCATGGAGCAGTCGCCCAATATTATCTACGGCGGTGCGGTACCAAACCAGTTGGTGATGCCTGCCGTGTACTGGGCCCTGGAAAATCTTGGTAACCGGAAACATGCACGTCATAGGGGCAAACGGGTCTATCTAGCAGGGTCAGAAAACGCTTTTTCGCGTGTCGTGAATATTCTTATCAAGGATATTCTGGCAGCAAACGGCGCCACCGTATCGGGAGAACATTATCTGCCTCTCGGTTCCCAAAACATGGAATCTCTCGTAGCGGACATATTGGATCAACAACCCGACCTGATATTGAGCACGATTGCGGGCGCCTATAACGCCGGATTCTTTCAAACGTTGAACAGGAGGGGAATCACAGCGGAGAGCATCCCGGTATTGTCGTTCGGCGTTACCGAGGTAGTGCTGTCGGTACAGGATAAGATACCGATGACCGGACACTATGCCGCGCGGAATTATTTCCAAACCATTCCTTCGCCGGAGAATCAGGCATTCGTCAAGCGGTTTCGCGACCGCTATGGGGAGAAAGCCGTTATTGACAGTCCGACAGAAGCCTCCTACGTCAACGTGCACATGTGGATTCAGGCTGCCTCCGAGGCGGGCTCAGGTAATCTGGCAAAGGTACAAAGATTGATCTTGCGTCAGAGCCTTCCTGCTCCGGAGGGGATCGTGGCGCTTGATCCGATTACGCGCCATGTGTGGAAAGTGGCGCGAATCGGTAAAGCGCGGGAAGACGGCCAGTTCGATATTGTCTGGGATTCCCTGCGTCCGCTCGAGCCAGCGCCATTCCCTACCTACCGGTCTCGGGAAGAGTGGAACGTCCTGCTGGAGGAGGTGCTGAACACACCTCTGATGTTGCAGCCAACGCAGTTCATGGAAAAATCCAGGAGCAACTCCAGAGGGCCGACGGGGTGAAACGATGATACGCTTTACCTCACTTACGCAGCGTTTTGCTGTCTGGTTTGTAGCCGTTTCCCTGCTGCCCATCCTGATTATCGGTTACAGTCTGTTGCGCACGTTTGAAGCCGAGGCGGAGAAAACGGCGATTCAGCAGGTTTCGGCCATCGCCGATATGAAAGCGGGACAGATCGACAGCTACCTGCGTGAACGCCTGCGCGATGCCAAGATTATACAGACGACCAGTACTGCGCGCATGGCCATGCGCGACTTTGCCCGCGTGTACGCTAATAACGGAGTTGACTCGAATGCCTATCGCCAACTGGATGCATTTTATCGTGAACACTTCAAGCGCTTCGTTGAGGATGCCGGTTATTACGATCTGTTCCTCATCTCCCCTCAGGGCGAAATCGTCTACAGCCAAGCCCATGAATCGGATTTTGCGACGAGCTTGATTACAGGCCCGTATCGAAACACCGGCTTTGCCCGAATTGTGCGAGCAGCGCTGAATACCTTGCAGAACGGTGTTTCCGATTTCGAGTACTACCAGCCATCGCGAGGCGCAATCGCGGCTTTTATGGCACTTCCCATCGTGGTTCAGGGAAGGCTGGAAGGCGTGCTGGCGCTGCAGGTTTACAGTGAACGCGTGTTCGAGGTGGTGACCGACAACGTGGGACTGGGGGCAAGCGGCGAAACCGTCGTGACACGGCTCCTGAACGATCGCAGCGCACTGGTGATGGCGCCGCTTAAGCATGAGCCGAATGCTGCGCTGCAATACAAGATACCTCTCCCTACTCCACCATTTTCCATTGCGATTCAGAGCGGGTTGCATGGGGAGCGAGGAGGAGGATTGAAGACGGACTATCGAGCCAAGGAGGTCGTGGCCGCCTGGCGTTACC
>DATEEZ010000133.1:0-7601 GCA_035280905.1 Nitrosospira sp. | reverse complement strand
CTGGGGCACTTGCAGGCAACAGGACTGGACGCGCGTAGGCGCAAACAGTACCGCTATCATTCCGACTGGCGGGCAGTGCGAGACAGCATCAAATTTGACCGGATGGTGGAATTCGGCGAAGCTCTGCCCCAACTGCGTCAGCGCGTACATCATGACCTGAAAAAACGAGGCTTGCCGCAAAAAAAGGTTGTTGCTGCAATAGTGAGACTGCTCGATACCACGCAGGTGCGCATTGGCAACCTGTCTTACGCACGCGATAACCACAGCTTCGGACTTACAACCCTGCGCAAGCGGCATCTTGCCTTCATTAACCCCAGGCGTGCACTATTGAGATTCCGGGGTAAGAGCGGAATTGAGCACGAAGTCACGATCGGTGACAGGCGGATCGTGAGCATTATCCGGACTTGCCAGGAGCTGAGGGGCCACCATCTTTTCCAGTATCTGGATGAGAGTGGCAAGCGGCGTCCGGTGGGAGCGGAGCAGGTAAACGCCTACCTCCACGAAGTCATGGAAGCTGAGTTTACCGCGAAGGATTTCCGGACATGGAGCGGCACGGTGCGAGCGTTCGAGATCATGCTCAATACGCCGTTGCCTGAATTTCCGACCCAGCGCGCACTCAAGGCCAGCATTGTTGCGGCGACCCGGCAAGTCGCAGAAGATCTGCGCAATACTCCTGCCGTCTGCCGAAAATCCTACATCAACCCGGTGGTGTTTTCTGCCTGGCAGAAGGGGGATCTTCATCGCTGCGTGCAGGAACCGGAAGAAGCAGCGCATCCCATGCATGACCCGCTCGAGTCTGCCGTGCTGTCTTTTCTGCGGAAACAAAAGGCCGGATAAAAGGTTTCAGGTTTTTCCCGGCTTCTGCTGTCTCTCTATCACAGCCAGAACCCGCTGTGCTGATCGCAGCGCGCCTTCAATAAATCCCTGATAATCGGAAAACGCTTCTCCGCAGACGTGCAGGTTGTTTTGCCCGGTTTCCTGTTCCTCTTGTTTGAGAGAAAATGCCTCGAGAAACTCGATATGATCCCGGGACTTCACGCCTGGACGCCACCCGTGCGCGGCGGCGCCGAAAGGCTCCTTCCCCCAGTCGCGCATGCCGCAGGCGAGAAGACGGCCTGTGGTAAAGTCATGGTGCTCATAATCCCTGGCAAACTGCACGAAACGCTGCCATAAACGGGCCGACCCGGGTTTGATTTCGATGGTCGAACCGCAAGTCGGAGAAGGCCTTTTTTCCAGGAACCAGGTTCTGGCTGCATCCTGATAGTCGACCTGCGGCCCCTCCGGTTGCTCAGGACCTTTGGAATTATTGCCGGATTCGTTTCTGAGATAATCGGACCAGAACGTGATTGCCGGTCGATCCGTGTAAATCATGATCAACCCTTTTGTCCGATCGTCACTTTTCACATACAGCAGCTCGCGGGTTGGTATGTCTGCTGCATAGCGGTTGAGAGGCCGGTTGTCTTCCCACCAGGGCTTCTCGATGACGAAAAAACATTTCAGCAGTGGAAGGCAAACGACCGCATTGAGTGCTTCATGAAGATTGCCTTTTGGACGCTCCCCATTCCATAACATTTCCTCGAGCGGACGCTTCGGCAGGGCAAAAATGACTCTTCGTGTGCGCACAAGCTCGACTCCACCCTGTTTCTGGACGGTAAGAGCAATAAGCGCGTTATCCTGTCTTTCTACACTCACCACGCTCGCACCTTTCGCGATTTTCAAACGAGGAGATTCGTGACTGTTTTGATGCCTCCGCAAGACTTCCAGGAGATTCCAGATTATCCTGCTCATCCCTCCGCGTATGCCTCGAAGCGAACCCGTGCTTCGAATTGCTCTGAGCCAGAAGATAATCCACTCGGCCGCATTCAGGTTTTCATGGACAAAGTGGTAGTAGCTTCCCCAATCCCTGATCTTGACCACCGCATAGTGGCTCAAGACATCGCTGAGGACGTTCCAGAATCCCAGATCCCATAACGGCTGGCCCCTGAAGCGTGCGTGCTCCCGAATCGTCACGAAATCAGGATCAGTGAGGTACTGGATCCATTCGAGCAACTCTCCCTTCCAGTAATGACGGTAAAAGAACTTTGAACTGTGCAAGTTTCTCCATTGCTCATTAGCGGCATCCGTACACCAGGGATTCGAAGCCGGGCTGTCGAATTTCGGTCCGTGGACGAGCTCGAAGATGCGCCTGAGAGCGAGTATCATCAGGTCAAAAGGGGTTTTCTGCTGCGCTTCCTCTTCCCGCAGAGTGAATCGCGGCTCCATCGGATCTTCGGAGGTGTACGAAGAGAAGGGTACTAAGTCATCCAGGCTTTCCTCGTCCCCCGGGTCAGGTTCCCTGATTCCAAGATCGTCGAGCAATGCCTGCAATAAAATCTGGTCGCGCGGCTCGATTCTCATGGGCCCGAATTCCGCGCGGAAATATTCGATATTGGTCAGTTTTTCGACATCGTTGCCATCCACATTCTTGAATGATTTTTCTGTCGGACCTCTAAATGGAGACTGTTTACCGGTTTGCGGGTCAGGGGGCGCAAGGCAGCCGTTATCGATGTTCCAGTTGCACGGGTCCCATGTATCTTCAAAACCGATCTTTTCTCCATTTTCCTCACTGCTTCTCAGCAGGGACCATGTCTCGATGCGGCCACCAAACCGGTCGGAAGCTTCCAGAAGGAGAACGCTCCCAATGTCGAGGGAGCCGCTCCTGACTTTCTTGATAAGCTCGTGGCAGCAATAAAGCCCGGCAATACCGCCGCCGGCAATTACCAGATCATATATATCCGTTTCCTGCGTATGAGATGCGTTGCTCGGCATTTTTTCTCCCATTACCTCAGTGACCTCGGTACTTCAAGGGGGCTTGCGAGACCCGAACCCAAACCTGATGCATTAAATGCATAAGGGGCGCGCTTCCCTGGTTTTGAATTATAAGGATAGAAGATCGCGGAACGCGCACAACTTGCTTAGAAGACCGTTTTAACCTAAAAAGTAGAAGGAGGCTCTAATCGTTCGAAATGTTGGCGGGGAATTTGCGGTATCTGGAAATACAACTGCTCGCTCTGGCAGCAAGGTCAGAACAGCAGTAGGAGCCTGCCATAAGCGCCGTGGAGCATATTCCGT
This sequence comes from Nitrosospira sp., assembly GCA_035280905.1. Taxonomy (GTDB): domain Bacteria; phylum Pseudomonadota; class Gammaproteobacteria; order Burkholderiales; family Nitrosomonadaceae; genus Nitrosospira. The sequence continues at coordinate 4,490 of DATEEZ010000133.1, read as the reverse complement.
AGCAGTAAAATGATGTAACCATATTACTGATGTAATCACATTACTTCTGTAGAGATGTCTCGACTTATTGACCAGATGCAGCGCCCTTCTTCCTTCGGGACAAGTGCGGTTGAAGCTGAGCTTACTGAAACAGTGCACGTCGTTCATGCGGCAGTGGAGGGTCGCGTAAGGCTTAAAGTGCAGAGTTTGTATCGATGTGAGCCCCTCAGGCGTAAGCTCGAGTCTGCGCTGCCGAGGCACGATGCGATCAGACATGCTTCCGCAAACGTTCTCACGGGCCGGGTTTTGATCGTTTTTGATCCAGCACGCGACCTTGAAGAAATAAAATCCTGGTTGGAGCAACTGCTAGTGGATGCCGGGCATGAAATCATTCCTGAGAACTCGGTAGACGATGGCCGTTCTTTGCGTTCTTCCAGACGTCCTATTTCTCCCGTCATTTCTTCTGACTCCAATTCAGTTCTTCCACAGGATGAAGAAAATTGGCACGCCTTGCCTGGCGATGTCGTGCTGGTCGCGCTTGAAACATCCAGGGAATCTGGTCTCAGTCAGGCTTCCGTGGAGCGGAAGCTTGGACGTTTTGGTGCCAACAGCCTGCCGGAGACCCCCCCCCGTTCCGAGCTGAGCATTTTTCTGGGGCAGTTTAAAAGCCTGCCTGTAGCTTTACTCGGTGTATCCGCCGTCCTTTCCGCAGCAACAGGAGGACTGCTCGACGCGGTGGTAATCCTCGGAGTAGTCTTAATCAACGCAGGTACGGGCTATGTTGCTGAGTCCCAGTCGGAGCGTACCATTAACGCGCTCGGACACGTGGCCGAGCAGCACGCGGGGGTCATCCGCGATTCCCGGCTTCGGGAGGTGGCTGCTGAGTCTCTTGTACCGGGCGACATCCTGGTCCTTACGCCCGGGACCCGGGTAGCTGCCGACAGCAGGGTGCTCGAGTCGCGCAACCTGACGGTGGACGAGTCCATGCTTACCGGAGAAAGCCTTCCGGTGGCGAAGATGGTGGACCCGCTGGACAAGCGGAACGTCTCTCTCGCGGACCGGCATAACATGGTATACATGGGTACGGTGGTAACCGGCGGCAGCGGCTTGGCAGTAGTAGTCTCGACCGGGCGATATACCGAAATCGGTACTATTCAGTCACTGGTAGGTGAAACGCGGCCTCCGGAGACACCCATGCAGCGCCAGCTCTCCATCCTTGGGAATCAGATGGTGCTGCTGTCTCTCGGCATCTGCGGAGCGATGTTTATGATCGGGCTGGTCCGAGGCTACGGCTGGCTGCAAATGTTGAAAACCTCCATTTCCCTTGCCGTAGCTGCAGTTCCGGAAGGCCTGCCCACCGTCGCCACGACCACCCTTGCGCTGGGTATCCGAAAAATGAGCCGTCACCGGGTGCTGGTGCGGCGTCTCGATGCGGTGGAGACCCTGGGTGCCGTTCAGGTGATCTGCCTCGACAAAACCGGAACGCTCACTCTCAACCGCATGTCCGTTCTGGCGCTGCATAGCGGTGGACGTCGCATTACGGTGGATAATGATGTGTTTTACGATGCGGGTGAGAGGGTCAACCCCTATGAGAGCGACGAATTGTTGCGGCTCATCCATGCAGCTGTTCTCTGCAACGAGGTGGAACTGAACGGTGAGAGAGGCAACTACATTCTCAAGGGTTCGGCAACAGAAAGCGCGCTGGTGCACCTTGCGCTGGCAGCAGGCGTTTCAGTTGATGCGCTTCGCGGGTACTATCCCAGAGAACAAGTGGAATACCGCACCGAGACGAGAAACTATATGAGCACGACGCATGACGTGCGAGGAGGCGGGAAGCTTGTGGCCATCAAGGGTAATCCGGTCGAGGTGCTGGAAATGTGCCGGTGGTGGTTGAAGGGCGGCACGCGCCTGCCTCTCACGGAGACGGAACGGACGGCCATACTCATGGAAAACGACCGCATGGCCGGAGAAGCATTACGTGTGCTGGGGTTTGCTTACGCCGAACCGAAGCAAGCCGATCAATCTTCAGCGGATGAACTGATCTGGCTGGGGATGACGGGAATGGGCGACCCCCTGCGGCAGGGGATGAAGGAACTGATCGCCTTGTTTCATCAAGCCGGGATAGACACAGTGATGATAACCGGCGATCAGAGCGGCACTGCGTATGCGATAGGGAAGGAACTTGGGTTATCCGGCGACAGCGAACTCGACATTCTTGATTCTACCCGGCTCGAGCAACTCGACGCAGAGGTCCTGGCTGGGCTTGCCCACAAGGTCAACATCTTCTCCCGCGTCAGCCCGGCCAACAAACTGCAAATTGTGCAGGCACTGCAGCGGGGCGGCAAGGTCGCCGCGATGACGGGCGACGGCATCAATGACGGGCCGGCCCTCAAGGCCGCAGACATTGGCGTCGCTTTGGGCGGCACTGGCACCGAGGTGGCTCGCAACGTGGCTGACGTTGTACTGGAAGACGATAATCTTGGCACCATGATTGTGGCCGTCTCGGAAGGCAGGACGATCTACAACAATATTCGCAAATCGGTTCATTTCCTTACCGCCACCAACCTGTCCGAGATCATGGTGATGCTGGGCTCGATAGGAGTCGGATGGGGCACACCGCTAAGCACCATTCAGTTGTTGTGGATCAACCTGATGACCGATATCTTCCCCGGACTGGCGCTCGCCGTTGAGCCACCCGAGCCCGATGTTCTTCGCCAGCCGCCACGAAATCCTGAGGAACCCATTGTAGGGCCAGCCGACTTCAAGCGCTCCGGCTTGGAGTCGCTGACCATGACTGCGGGTGCAATGGCTGGGTACGGCTATGCGATGGCGCGTTATGGTGGAGGGCAGAAGGCCAGCACCGTCGTCTTTATGACCTTGACAATGGCGCAGTTGCTTCACGCCTATAGCTGCCGTTCGGACCATATCAGCATATTCAGCCCCGAGACCCTCCGTCCCAATCGCTATCTCGACATGGCGATCGGTGGAACAGCCGCGCTGCAATGGGCTACGGTTCTGGTCCCGGGCGTCCGCAGTCTGCTTGGTAATACCCTGGTAGGCCCGCTCGATGTGGCGGTGATAGGCGCGGGTTCTGTGCTGCCCTTTTTCCTGAATGAAGCAACCAAAGACGTCACCTTCAAAGGCAAGCGGCATCAAGAGCTATTATCTCTACCACCCGTGCCGCAGGAGTATGAATGATGAAACAGAATTTCATGTTCACCTCCGAATCCGTGACTGACGGGCACCCGGATAAACTTTGCGATCAAGTGAGCGACGCACTGGTCGATCGCTTTTTGCAGCAGGACCCCTTTTCGAGGGTGATAGCGGAGTGCGCGGTGTCCACAGGAATACTTTTTATCGCAGCACGCTACGCCTCGTCGGCGTCTATCGACATCCCCGAGGTCGCGCGCCAGGTTATACGCCAGCTCGGCTACGAGCAGGCGGATTTCAATGCAAGAGATTGCACGGTCATGACCAGCCTGTCGGAATTGGCGCCACTGTCTCACCCGCATATCGATGAGAGGGAAATGGGTGAGGAAGAGCTGGAATCCATTACCGCCAAGAATCAGGCCAATGTATTCGGCTTTGCCTGCAATCAGAGTGCAGCCTTTATGCCGTTGCCCATCTGGCTTTCGCATAAACTGGCGCGCCGGCTCACAGCCGCACGTTTCCAGAAGCAGATCCCCTATCTTGCGCCCGATGGAAAAACGCAGGTAGGGGTGGAATATCGCGAAGGCAGACCGTATCGCATCCATTCCATCACCCTCGTGGCGAGCCAGCAACGGAAGGTTCAGCATAGCCCGGAACATCTGCGCGCTGACCTGCATACACATGTAATCGAGCCGGCGTTCGCCGGGGAGGAATTGCGGCCGGACGCGAGTACCCATGTTTTCATTAATCCGGAAGGACCGATGGTCAACGGAGGACCACCGCTCCACTCTGGATTGACCGGTCGCAAGAACGCCGTAGACACCTACGGAGAATATTCCCGGCACTCGGAGTCGGCGCTATCCGGCAAGGACCCGTCGCGAATCGACCGTGTCGGCGCGTATGCAGCTCGCTATGCAGCCAAGAACGTGGTCGCTGCTGGCCTCGCCCAGGCGTGCGAGGTACATCTGGCGTATTCGATAGGAATATCGAGGCCGGTAAGCGTGCAGGTGGAAACTTTCGGTACGGGGAGCATTCCCGATTCGGAAATAATGGCGCGCGTTCTTGCCCAGTTTGATTTCCGCCCGGCCGGAATCATCCGCGCGTTTAATCTACGCTATCAACCTCAACTATTTCGCGGGGGGTTTTACCGCAGGCTTGCGGTTTACGGTCAGGTGGGACGGATGGATATCGGGTTGCCGTGGGAGACCACGGACAAGGCTGCGTTGCTGCGTTAGTCCGATATCGCGTAGATTGCCGCATTCCGCCGAGCAGTACATGGTCGCCTCAGATCAATGCTGCGACCAGAGCGACAGCTGATCGTTCCAGCGCAGTTTCCACGAGTTTCTGCACGAGAATATCCG
>DATEEZ010000132.1:0-6636 GCA_035280905.1 Nitrosospira sp. | reverse complement strand
GTCTGTACTCTATGAGCGATACTACAAGGCAGGGGCGGGGTGGAGAGCTGTGGTCCCATACCCCCCTTCTCAACTACCACAATTCCTGTAGCTACCCCCGATTGACTACACTCTCTCATGAGTTCCAAGTAGAGCATAGCTCAAACATCACCAGTCATTAATGGCTGCGTAACGGTACAAAATCAAGGGGAATTTCGATGCAATGTGTCCCCGGTGTGTCCCCGGAACACAAAACCACTCGTATCTAGGTACTAAGTAATTGACTTATTGTTGCCGACACCAAGATTCGAACTCGGGACCTTCTGATTACAAATCAGCTGCTCTACCAACTGAGCTATGCCGGCGTGGATGCAATTATAGAGACTGGAAAGGAGGGGAGCAAACCGGTGATACGGATGACAACTTACTTGACTACCTGAAGCCGGCGGTTTTTAGTCGCGGCGGCAGGCGGCCTGCGTGATGAGGGTTGGGACTCATCCGGTTCTTTTCTGGAAGCCTCATCCTGGGCATCGGATTCCACCTCGGGTGGGAAAACCATGCCCCGCGCAGTTTCCCTGGCAAATATTCCCTGGACTGTCGTCATCGGAATAGAAATTTCGCGCGATACGCCAGCAAATCGCGCCGAAAACTGTATCATTTCATTCCCGAGCGTAAGGTGATGCGCTGCGTCGTGGCTGATGTTGAGAATAATCTCGCCATTCTTTACGTATTCGCTCGGTACGCGGGTGTTGTCATCCACTTTAACCGAGATGTAGGGCGTATAGCCGCAGTCCGAGCACCATTCATAGATGGCGCGAATCAGGTAGGGTTTGGTGGAAAGCTCTCTCATTTGCGCATGGCCTTTTCGGAGGCGGTGAGCGCCTCGATGAATGCCGGCCTGCTGAACAGGCGCTCAGCAAATTTCAACAGGGGCGCAGCTTGCTTGGGTAACTGAATGCCATAATAATCGAGCCGCCACAGCAGTGGTGCAATGGCGACATCGAGCATGGAAAACTCGTCCCCAAGCATATATTTCTGTTTGGCAAAGACAGGCGCGATTAGCGTCAGATTATCGCGAATCGTTGCGCGAGCTTTTTCCGCCGCTTTCTGGTTGCCTTGCTCCACGGCTTCAAGATGACAGAAAAGCTCCTGTTCAAAGCGATGCAGAAACAGACGGGCACGCGCCCGCATTACCGGGTCCGCCGGCATCAGTTGCGGGTGAGGGAAGCGGTCGTCAATATACTCGTTGATGATATTGGACTCGTACAGGACGAGGTCGCGCTCTACCAGGACAGGCACGCGACCATAAGGGCTCATCACCGCCAGATCTTCAGGTCTGTTGTGCAGATCGACATCGATGATCTGAAAATCCATACCTTTTTCGTACAGCACAATCCGGCAACGATGGCTGTACGGGCAGGTAGTGGCAGAGTACAAGGTCATCATGACCGGTTATTTCCCAGCGATATCAAGTCGACGACTTCCTGAATAGTGATCAGTTTCAATGAACGTCCTTCCAGTATTCCTTTTTGAGGGCGTAGGTCAGTACCAGCATGAGGAACAGGAAGAGCATCACGACAATTCCGATCTGCACGCGCTTGTTAGCTGCGGGCTCACCCAGGTAAACCAGGAAATTCACCAGATCGGCAACGTATGCGTCGTATTCCGACTTGGAAAGCGATCCCGGTTTTGCGAGTGTCAGTTCCTTTATTTCGTGCGTACCGCCGTGGCCGTCATCCTCTGACTTTACGTTGAGGATTTGCTCTCCCTGCAACTCGTACAGCACATGCGGCATGGCAGCTTTGTCGAACACAAGGTTATTCCAGCCGGTTGCAGTGCTGCCATCCCGGTAAAATTTCCGCAGATAGGTATAGAGCCAGTCCGGGCCGCGCGAGCGGGCAATGACGGAAAGATCAGGGGGAGCTACGCCGAACCATTGCTTTGCTTCTTTTTTCGGCATCGCCACCGTCATCAGCTCGCCGACTTTCTGGCCCGTGAATATCAGGTTTTCACTGATCTGCGACTCGGTAAGACCGAGATCTCGCAGCCGGTTATAACGCATGAATTCCGCACTGTGGCATGACAGGCAGTAATTGACAAAAGTCTGGGCACCCCGTTGCAGAGAGGTCATGTCTGTCGGCTTGATGGGGGCCTTATCAAGCTTTACCGTCGACTCGCTTGCAAATGCTACAAGCGGAGCCAGACAAAAAACAAATACGATGCTTTTAATGTTTCTCATTATCTCACCCTGGTCGGTTCAGGCTTGGTTTTATCGATCTTGCTGTACCACGGCATGAGAATGAAAAAAGCGAAATAGACTACCGTGAATATCTGCGCGAGCAACGTGTAGAGGGGCGTGGGCGACTTCGTGCCCAGCCAGCCAAGCACGAGGACGCTGATAACAAAAAGTGTAAGGGCAAACTTGAAAATCGGTCCCTTATACCGGATTGATTTTACCGGGCTGCGATCAAGCCAGGGCAACAGGGCAAAGATTGCGACGGAGCCGCCCATCAGCACAATGCCCCAGATCTTGGCATCTATCCAGAGAAAGTTGACCGTAACCGCCCTCAGCATCGAATAGTACGGGGTGAAATACCATACGGGTGCGATGTGATCGGGAGTCTGCAGCGTATTGGCTGGGATGAAGTTATTGTACTCAAGGAAGTAACCACCCATCTCCGGCATGAAGAATATGATGCCGGTGAACACGATCAGGAACACGACGACGCCGAAAATATCCTTTACCGAATAATAAGGATGGAAGGGAATGCCATCCACAGGGATATGGGTAACGGGATCCTTGTTGGCCTTGATCTCAATCCCGTCAGGATTGTTCGAACCTACTTCATGCAGCGCCAGAATATGAACGACCACCAGCACCACCAGCAGGATGGGCAGGGTCACCACGTGATAGGCAAAGAAGCGGTTGAGCGCCGCGTCCGAGAGCATGAAGTCACCCAGAATCCAGTTCGACAGCGTCTGGCCGACTACCGGAATGGCGCCGATCATGCTGATGATCACCTGCGCGCCCCAGTATGACATCTGTCCCCAGGGCAGAATATAGCCAGTGAATGCCAGCATCATGAGGACGAAAAAGATGCCCATGCCGATAAGCCAGAGGAGTTCCCGCGGCTTGCGATAGGAGCCATACATCATCCCGCGGAACATATGCAGGTAGACCACCACGAAGAACATCGATGCGCCGGTGGAATGCATGTAGCGGATAATCCAGCCATAATTCACGTCGCGCATGATATATTCCACCGAAGCGAACGCTAGGCTGGCATCCGGCTTGTAGTTCATCGTGAGGAAAATACCGGTGAGAAGCTGGTTCACCAGCACGAGCATGGCAAGTGAACCAAAGTAGTACCAGAAATTGAAGTTCTTCGGCGCGTAGTACTCGCTGAGATGCGCCCTCCAGTTGGCCGTCAGCGGAAACCGGGCGTCGATCCAGCCGATCATTGCCTCCAATCGCTTGCTCATTTTATGCAGACTCCTTATCTGACCCGATCAACAGGCGCGTGTCGCTCAAATACGTGTGGGGTGGGACAACCAGGTTGGTGGGTGCCGGAACTGCCTTGTACACACGTCCTGCAAGGTCGAACTTGGAACCGTGGCACGGGCAGAAAAAACCGCCAAGCCAGTCGGGGCCGAGGTCTGCGGGTGCAACGTCCTTTCGGAATACCGGAGAGCAGCCCAGGTGGGTGCAGACCCCTTCAACCACGAGAATGGCGGGCTTGATCGAACGGGTTTCATTCTGGGCGTATTTTGGTTGCTGATCCTTTTCAGATTTGGGGTCGGCAACCTGGTTGTTGAGCTTCGGCAATGTGGCCAGCATATCCTCGGTGCGGTTCAGAACCCACACCACCTTGCCACGCCATTCCACCAGAAGCAGCATGCCGGGCTCGACCTTGCTGATATCCACTTCAACTGGCGCACCGGCCGCCTTGGCGCGTTCGCTGGGCATCATACTCATTACGAAGGGAGTCGCCACCGCAACAGTCGCGATCCCGCCGGCAACAGAAGTTGCGGCCAGGAGAAAACGCCTCCTGCTGTTCATACCTTCTTTTTTTTCAATATCCGCCATATTTGCAGTCCCGTTTTACGATTCGGACTTCCAGAAAAATTTATAAAAAAACTTAACCATTTTACCATGATACGTATTGGAAAATAAATATTGATTGCAAGATGACTTGAGTGCGCAGGGCGAGGAACGTGGAAGAATTAACCCTTTCTCCTCAAACACTTATAACACCCTTGTTGCCGATGCATCTCTCCGCCGGTTAAGATGCTCGCGAGTTTGAGGCCTTTTAAAAAGGCTAAATGGCAGCCGTGCAACTATAATGTTTTAATCATGGAAAACCTGTGCCTTGTGTCGTGGGGTGGCGCTTCAGCCAATCTGCGCGAGATAATGGGCACATGGGGCAGGGGGCAAGGATGACTGGAGCGGAAAAGAGGCGGCCGGCCATAACAGAACAACTGGATATTATGGGATAACTATGAGGTCTGCATGAAACGACCTGTTGTCAATTGTCCACAGTGCGGCAAGAGCATCGTCTGGGATGACAGCAATCCTTTTCGCCCGTTTTGTTCGGAACGTTGCAAGCTGATCGACCTGGGGCAGTGGGCTACGGAATCCTATCGTATTCCCGATGCAGGAAAGGATTCGGAAAAGCAGGAAGGCGATTCGCCAACAGGAGGCGAGAAATAGGGGCGATCAGGTTGTCAAGGTGTTTAGGGTGTTAAGGGGTGTGTTTAAGGGGTGTTAAAGGCGACTGCCTTTCGCACCTCATCCTGAAAAGCGCCGTTGCCCCGGGAGCGCAGTCCAAGTTCTTCAAGCCTCCTGTCCGATGCTGCGCATCAGGGCAATGCCGTGGGCACCGTGCTCCCAGGCAATGGCGAGATCTTCGCTGCGCAGTCCACCCAGCGCATATACAGGGATGGAACTGCCACGGACGAGGGTCGCGAACTTCTGCCAGCCCACCGCGGCGGATTCGGGATGGCTCAATGTCGGCAGCACGGGAGCCAGAACGGCAAAATCCATTTCCAGTTGCTGGGCCCGGAAAAGCTCCTCCACATTGTGGCACGAGGCCCCGCACCATTCCATGTCGGGTCGCTTCGAAAGATTCATCAGATCAGCCGATGTAAAGTGGATTCCATCCATACCGAATTGATGGCAGAGGCTGCCGTTACCCGTGCCGCTATTCACGAGGATGCGGGCGCCGTAATGATGGGCACGTGCGGTCAATTCACGGGTAAAGGCATCCAGCGCTTTACCCCGCATTCCTTTTTCGCGTAGCTGCACCAGCCGCAGTCCCTTCTGGAGGGCAGCTTCGATTCGGACTGCTGCAACTTGTGGTCCCCACTCCGCGGCGTTCGTAATCCCATAAAAGTGGGGCAGGTCAAGTGCACGCAATACCGGTGCGTTGGCAGGAAGCATGGGCTCGACTGAGACATTGTTCGCAAACTGCCACGACAGCTCCTGGTCTTCGTACGGATGCGGATCGCCATGCCATTCCAGCACACGATAAAAGTGAAGCCGTACGGTTGCGTGAGGGTAGGTAAATGTGCGGACTATCCAGGGATACGCATACTCGATATGGATGCCCAATTCTTCCTGCAATTCACGCCTGAGTGCGTGCAATAGCGGCTCGTCCGGATCGACCTTCCCACCCGGAAACTCCCAGTAGCCGGCATAGGGTTTGCCTTCCGGCCGGCGGGCTAGAAGAAAGGAACCGTCGTGCCGGGTGATGATGGCGGCAGCAACTTCAACGATAGAGGGAGCAGGATGCATGAAGAGCATGAAGAGGTTGCATGAAGAGGTTTATCGCTCCTCGCCGAGTTCTGTTTTGTCCGCGGTTTTCTTCTCGGTTTTCTCCCTGCCCGCCCAGTCGCATGCGAACTGCCACGCCACCCGGCCGTTGCGGGAACCTCGTCCCAGCGCCCAGCGCAGTGCCTCTTCCCGTACCTTCTCGTTCATTTCATCTATGCCCAAATAGGCAAGCCAACGCGCCACAATGTCCAGGTATTGCTCCTGGTCGAAAGGGTAAAAAGATACCCATAAACCAAAACGTTCCGATAACGACGTCTTTTCCTCGACTGTTTCGCTCGGGTGAATCTCGCCGCCGATATGTCGCGTATCCCGATTGTCATCCATATATTCGGGCATCAGGTGGCGCCGGTTGGAGGTGGCGTAGACAAGCACATTCTCGGACGCAGTGGCAATGGAGCCATCGAGAACTACCTTCAGCGCCTTGTAGCCTGGCTCGCCGGATTCAAACGACAGGTCATCGCAATAGAGAATGAAGCGTTCCGGGCGCTGGTATATCTTCTCTACGATTTCAGGCAGATCGATAAGATCGTGCTTCTCTACTTCGATGAGACGCAATCCATCGTCCGCATATTTGTTCAGCATTGCTTTTACCAGCGACGACTTGCCCGTGCCGCGGGCTCCCGTAAGCAGTACATTATTGGAGGGATGGTGTCGCACGAACTGACGTGTATTCTGGTCTACAAGGTTTTTTTGCCGCTCTATGCCCTGCAACGCCTCGAAGCTAATGCGGTCGGGATAGCGCACCGGTTCGATGGCGCCGGCGCGTCCTGATTTTCGCCAGCGGAAAGCTGTGGCATTCCAGTCCGGATTCGACGCGTCAGTGC
>DATEEZ010000131.1:0-8637 GCA_035280905.1 Nitrosospira sp. | reverse complement strand
CTCTGCTGCTCGGAAAATCAAACACTCCACGTTGATTCTCCCTTCTCATCCATTCCCGCCCATCGGCAGTCCCCTGTATCTCTCATTCCCTCATCAAAAAGCCTCCAGCAAGTAGCAAGGTGTGAATACGCACTGCGCTTGCCTGCGGCGTCCGTAGTCAAAATAGCAATCGATCGTGTCTATATTCAATGACGCCTGGTTTGCCAACGGAAACGGCTGGCTTGCTGTCGGCAAGTCGACACGAAAAATGGAGAGCAGCAGACCCTTCTCGACCTGATGCTGCTTCCGACCTCCATAACACCCCGCTCAATTTTTTTCATATTTCCCTCTCTTCTGTCATCTCACTCCAAACGGGTTTAATCACCCCTCTCATTTTCCTGCCCAGCACCCGATAGCTCTATCAAGCCCCCTCATTTAATCCCGGCCTGTTTGCCAAAGCTCGGCACCTCTCACTGCCACTCTCTCCTCGGTGTACACCCTCAGTTCGCAGCCTAAAACATACCCTTACATATACCCCCCATTTTTTGACTATTATAAAAATATACCCCCCATCAAGTATAAAAAATGGGAATATACCCCCCTTTTCTTCTTAAAATGAGGCAATCTCCGCGAATTGAATCTTGCTATTCTTTCGATTTAATTGAATTTATTTATATGTTTATAGTATTTATTTGATAGGCAATATAAATATGGAACGTTATCTTATAAACTGCGTGAGCATGAAACATCACGGCTATCACGTTATACATTAACGTGAAACATGCCTCGATAAGAGAGGGGAGGGGCGATTGAAGGGATTTTGGTCTAATATGAAGGGTTAAAAGGAGGAAGGATTCTGGAAGCTATAACGAACGCAGGTGATTCCGTCACTATTGCTATTCATCTGTTGGCGGCGGTTCTGTCGGGCGGCGCGATCGGTCTCGAGCGAAGCGTGCACGGGCATCCCGCCGGTTTCCGCACGCATACACTGGTTTGCCTTGCATCCAGTCTTCTGATGCTGGTCACGCTCTATCAGTGGAAGTGGCTGCCGCCAAATATGTCGATGGAGGCCGTGCGAATGGACCCAACCCGAATGTCGCAGGGCATCATGACAGGCATTGGTTTTCTTGGAGCCGGGGTTATTTTCAAGGAAGGCCTGAGTGTTCGCGGTTTAACCACTGCTGCTTCCATCTGGATTACAGCCGGTATCGGCATACTGATGGGTATAGGCTTTTTCCTTCCCGGTATTTTTGGAACCCTGCTGACCCTCGGGATACTCTCGCTTTTCCGTTTGATCGAAGACCGGATCCCGCGGCAGTCATACGCGCAGTATTACGTAAGCTTCGACCGCCATGAGGTGATGCCGGAAGACCAGGTTCGTGCCCTGGCGATCGACCATGGGTTTGAGATTGCAACCATGAGTTACCGGATCACCCCGGCGGGCTTGTTCGAATACCGCATGGATGTCAGGACAACGAATACCGGCAGAGCTGCAGGGCTTGCCAAAGCACTGCAAAATATCGAATCAGTACGTGAGTTTCGTGTCTCGACCACGGGTACGTAGCGCGACATACGCCTGTTCCCCCGCGGGAGAGATGAATCCGCTTTGAATCGCCAACCAATCGGAGGAGTTCCCCCATGCAACTGAACCCTTATCTCAATTTCAACGGCCAATGCGAGAGCGCTTTCAAGTTCTATGAAAAATGTCTCGGAGGAGAGATCACAGCGATGCTCACCTTCGGAAGTTCACCCATGGCGGAACAAACGCCGCCGGAATGGCATGACAAAATCATGCATGCGCGCCTGGCAGTAGGCGAAGCTGTCCTGATGGCCTCGGACGCGCCACCGGGGCGATATGAAGAAACCAAGGGTATGTCGCTGGCATTGAATGCGGAAAAACCGGAGGATGCAGAACGCATATTTGCGGCATTGTCGGAGAATGGAACCGTGCAGATGCCGATTCAGCCTACTTTCTGGGCTGCCCGGTTTGGCATGCTGATCGACCAGTTCGGCATACCATGGATGGTGAACTGCGAGTAACAGGGGGCAAAAACGGGGGCGAATCGACCCTGTACTGAGTCGTTTATCCTGAGCCCGTCCAAAATACTCCACAGTAGGCACGGCAATCGGCTTTGGCACGCTCTGGCTTATGCGGCGGTGGCAGGGCTCGCAGGCGCGGTTATCGGCTGTCGGGGGCGGTATCGCCTATGGAAGCTGGGGAGGTGCATTGCGCATGCGATGATCGGCTTTACAGCAGGCGCCAATGCAATAATCGGGGCATGCTCTTCGGTCGATCATCGGTGCGGCACTAAGTATCATCACCTTTCTGGCGGGGATCCCACCGTAGCGAAGAGCGATGGCTACCAAGGGATACTCAGCTGGAGCAGTTACCTGATGCCCATGACTGGCCCGATCACGCATCGGCCTTGTCTTGTTTGCCCTGAATGTCGTCCGTTATCTCGTCACTTCGGGGCAGTGGACAGGTTGCGAATTCGTGACAGGTCGACTGGAAAACAGGCAACATTTCACGGTGGGAGGATGGGTGGGTTAACTGGATGGAAGGGCTTTCAATTTCGGCGGTTTCAGCTTTGTGAATACCGTATGCCATGTGGAGGAGAGATTATTCCGGCCACGTTCGAGCATGAGTCTGGGCACATGTTAAGCAACGCCGCCTTCGGATTCTTCCAGGCAACCAGCGTGTTCGAAGGGAACGGACTGGATAGTTTCGGGGGGCATTACCGAAAATAATGTAACCCCCGGCCTGCGTGCAACCGATCTTGTAACACTGGAACCGGACCGTCCCAAAATTCCGCAATGGGGTTAGTAACCCTGGAGGCAACGGTCAGGAAGACGGGGAAATAAAGCAGCACTATGGAGAATTTTTGATGCTGGAGACGTATCGTCACAGCTGCCTTTGTGGAATTGTAACTTTTGCAAGCTTGATGTATTTCGGTTTCCGAAACCGTCCTCAAGTTGTTCCTGTCGTCAAAACGATTTTTCCGATATGAACGCCTGATTCCATCAATACATGCGCCTCGGCAGCTTCCTCCAGCCGGAACGTTTTGAATATTTGCGGCTTTATTTTTCCCTGATGCAATAACGGCCAGACCTGCTGCTCCAGTTCCTGCGCAATCTGAGCCTTTTCAGCCACCGTGCGAGATCGCAGGGTCGAGCCGGTATGCGTCAGCCTTTTTGCCAGCATGGGCATCAGGTTCAGTTCGGTGGCGGGTCCATTCTGGATGCCGACCTGGATAATACGGCCATTGAGCGCAGCCACCTTGTAGTTTCTCGCCACGTAGTCCCCGGCGACAACATCGAGAATGACATCGGCTCCTTTGCCATCCGTAAACTTCCGGACTTCCTCGACGAAATCCTGCGTGCGGTAATTGATGGAGAAATCAGCGCCCAGGGTAACGCATGCCCGGCATTTTTCCTCCGAGCCTGCTGTTGCCAGGACAATGGCGGCACCGAAAGCCTTGGCCAGCATCGTGGCGGTGGTGCCGATGCCCGAGGTACCCCCATGAATGAGCACGGTCTCACCCGATTTGAGCTTGCCACGCTGGAACAGGTTGGTCCAAACGGTAAAAAAGGTTTCCGGCAATGCCGCTGCCTCGATCATGTCAAGACCTGATGGTATCGGCAGGGCGTTGCTTTCGTGCACCGCGCAATATTCAGCATAGCCACCGCCTGCAACAAGCGCGCAAACCTTTTCGCCCAGCTTGAATCGGGTTGCGCCTTCGCCTGATTCAACGATTTCCCCCGCGACTTCAAGCCCGGGTATTTCCGTGGCGCCCGGAGGAGGAGGGTAAAGCCCCCGGCGCTGCAGGATATCGGGACGATTTACCCCGGCCGCTGCCACCTTGATCAGGATTTCACCGCGGCCAGGCTTAGGAACCGGATGGAATGCGGGCCTCAGTACCTCCGGTCCTCCCGGATGTTGTATTTCAATTACCAGCATCGTTGGTCGACTGTCGAGTTTGAAAGCGGTGCCAATACCTGCTATAGGTTAACTGTTCCAATTTTTCCATTGGCGTTTCGATGTTTTTCCATAAAGGAGATGTGACATGAAAATTCTCATCGTTCTGACATCCCATGATCAACTTGGCGACACTGGAAAGAAAACCGGCTTCTGGCTGGAAGAATTCGTTGCCCCCTATTATGCGTTCAAGGATGCCGGAGCGGAAATCACGCTGGCTTCGCCGAAAGGCAATATGCCACCGATCGACCCGAAAAGCGACCTGCCGGAAAACCAGACTCACCTGACCCGCCGCTTTCGCACAGACGGCGCCGCGCAGGCTGAGCTTGAGCATACGAAAGAGCTGACCTACATCTCGGCAGCCGATTACGATGCGGTCTTTTATCCCGGAGGACATGGCCCCATGTGGGACATGCCGGACAACCGGATATCCATTTCACTGCTGGAAGATTTTATAGAAGCCGATAAACCGATTGCCGCAGTGTGTCATGCTCCCGCCGCGTTGGTCAACGTGCGTGGAAAAGATGGGGAGTATCTGGTTAAAGGAATGCGCGTGACGGGTTTTTCAAATGCCGAGGAAGAAGCAGTCGGCCTGACCTCGGTTGTTCCATTCCTGCTGGAAGACCGGCTGAGGGAGCGCGGTGCCATTTACAGCAAGGCAGACAACTGGATACCCTACGTCAAGGTTGACAGCAAACTGATAACCGGCCAGAACCCCGCCTCTTCGAGGCCCGCGGCGGAAGAGTTGCTGCGACTGCTCCATGTTGTCGCCGCATAGAGTGCAGAACCTGTCAGACATCCATCGGTAGGAACCTATCGAGAGGACAGGCAGGAAAAGCGATCCCTGCCAACCGCGAAGTAAGATAAACAGGAAAGGAAACGCGCGCGTGGATAAAAGTGAATGGTATTTTCAGGTCGACTACGTGGAAATATTGTATGCAGCAATGGTGGTCGGCATTGCAGTTGCATTGTATTTCTTCCGCAGGTCTGGCCAGGTTTCGGGCTTGATCGCAGACAGCATGGAGGAAAGCGGCAAGCTGCTGGGCTTGCTGGGACTGGCGGTGGTCCTTTTCATGCTCAACAGGGTGCTCGGGGATTTGTGGTAGGGCCGCGGAGGTTAGCGGCCTTAGTACATGTAACGGCTCGCAATTGAAAACGACCGGGCTCGCATGTGACGCCGTTTTGGGCTCAGAATGACTGCAACTGACAGCGCACGCATCAGTCATACAAGATGCGTCAGGACGAGCCAAGGCGTCTAAGGCGTTATATCTTTCCTGAGTGACTCCTCGGGATCACTCCTCAAGGGGGGTCGACCAAATCCCCACAAGCAGAAATATCTCGGTATCCCACCTCTGAAACAAGCAAGGCATCAATGGCTTTGCAGTGCGTAGTCTGCATGAACTCAACAATAACATGAACTTATAAACGACAGCATTAGTCAAAAACGGCTGTTTGACCACCTGATTGCTATATATCTGCTATACAACATTTTGTCCTAAACGAGGTAGGAATAAATGAAGAGTGTATTGCAAGAGGAAGGGCGCAAGCCGATTAAGCTATGGACTGAGACCATAGAAAATGAAGCATTACAGCAAGCAAAAAATTTAGCCGGACTGCCGTTCATAGCAAGTCATGGCGTTGCGCTAATGCCAGATGTACATGCAGGCAAAGGCAGCACAGTAGGCAGCGTAATAGCGACAGATAAGGCAATTATTCCAGCAGCTGTGGGTGTGGATATTGGCTGCGGTATGAACGCTGTGCGGCTCTCGCTAAAGGGTTCTGATCTTCCTGATTCATTGCTTGCTATTCGCCGTCAGATCGAGCGCGATGTTCCTCTGGGAGCGGGTGGTGCGCACCGCAGCAATAGGCTTCCTGAAGCAACATTTAATGTTGAGGAAGGCGCGCATGTGCTGGCGAAAATGAGCGAGACTCCATCGAAACTGATTGAGAAAGCTCATTCCCAAATTGGCACCCTCGGCTCTGGCAACCACTTTATAGAGATATGTCTTGATGAGAATCAAGATGTATGGATCATGCTCCACTCTGGGTCGCGCGGCATAGGGAATATGATCGGAAGTTACTACATTGAGAAGGCGAAGCGCGAAATGGAGAAGTTCTTTATCAGCCTGCCTGATAAGGACCTGGCTTATCTTCCTGATGACTCTGAGTATTTCAACGAATATGTAGAGGCAGTTAATTGGGCGCAGAATTATGCGTTAGAGAACCGACGGATAATGATGGACACTGTAATTGCAGCTATGCGGCGCCATATACCAATTGAGTTCACAATTACACATGAAGCGGTCAATTGCCACCATAACTATGTTGAGAGAGAAAAGCACTTCGGGCGCAATTACTGGGTAACCCGGAAAGGGGCGATACGCGCCGGAGAAGGAGACTTGGGAATAATACCTGGGTCAATGGGACAACGTAGCTACATTGTGAGAGGCAAAGGCAGCCAAGAGTCTTACTGCTCCTGTTCTCACGGCGCAGGCAGGAGGATGTCACGCTCAGCCGCAAAGAAGATTTTTACTGTTAATGATCTGATCAAGCAGACTGAAGGTGTAGAGTGCCGGAAGGATAGCGCAGTGCTGGATGAGATTCCCGCTTCTTATAAAAACATTGATGAGGTCATGGCGAACCAGACAGACCTTATTGATGTTGTCCACACACTAAAAGCTGTTCTGTGTGTTAAGGGGGCATGATGATAGAAAAGACTGCGCTGCTCCAAATGGTGTGGTGGTGTGGCCTGGCTGCTGTTAGTCAGTCCGCCAGGCTCAGCAAATAACATAATCCTCGAATCGGGGTTTTCGAAGCTGCTTTGCGTATTGAAAAGAGAATCCCGGATAAATTCCGATGATTTTCCCGGATTCTGTCTTGTACCAGCTCTGGCATTCTGCGGCCCATACCGATGACGATAAAGTCTTTTGCAATTCCTCGTTATACCGATTCATGGCTTCGGGCTTCACTGAAAGAAAGCACTTCCGCTGCCTGGCAACCTCCTGGATGCATTTCAGCGCATAGTTCACCTGGGCTTCTATAAAAAGGATTGCGGAGGTGTGTCCTTGCCCGGTGTTCGGGCCCAGGAGTATGAAAAGGTTAGGGAAATTAGCCACAGTGACTCCCTGGTAAGCCTTGGGCTCACCCGCCCATGCCTCATTCAGCAATTCGCCATGCAAACCCCGTATCTCTACCGACAGCATATGTTTTACATTGAAGCCGGTTGCACAAATAATCACATCCACTTCACGTTTCTGCCCGTCTCGGGTAACGATACCACTGTGATCGATTCGTTCGATAGGAGTATCGATCAGCTCCACATTGGGGCGCATGAGGGTAGGGTAGTAGTTGTTGGAAAGCAAAACGCGCTTGCAGCCGAAGGGATAGCTGGGGCGCAACGCTTCCCGCAGGCCCGGGTTGGCCACCTGCCGCCTGAGATGCCATTCTGCAAGTCCACGCCCAATCCTTGCCATGAAACCGCCAGGATTAAAGGAGAGACGGTTCATTTCATGAAGCCAATAGAGCAGAAAGCGGTTGACTTTGATAACCGGCTTTAACCGAAACAGGGCTTTTTCCCATGGCGCATAAACATGGTTCAGTCTGGGTATGATCCAGTTGGGAGAGCGCTGGTAAACATAAAGCTTTGCAGCAAGGGGAGCAATGCGGGGAACAATCTGTACCGCGCTCGCCGCTGTGCCGATGACCGCCACCCGTTTTCCATTGAGGGGGTAATCGTGATCCCACCGCGCAGAATGAAAAAGACGCCCTTCATAGGTATCCATACCCGGGATATCAGGATAGCGCGGCTCGCTCAACGGTCCCGCGCTGCAGATGAAGAAGCTTGCCTTCAGTTGCTCCCCATTTTCAAGCTGTAACAGCCATAACCCCTGCCCAGCATCAAAACTCGCACTCGTCAGCGTGGCATTGAGCCTGATGTGAGGCAGGAGATCGAACTTCGTGGCAAATCGCACCAGATATTCACGGATTTCAGGTTGGGGAGCATAGGCCTGAGACCAGTCGGGGTTGAGGTCGAAGGAGTACGAATAAAGGTGAGAACGGACGTCACACTCGGCTCCGGGATAGGTATTGTCCCACCACGTGCCTCCAATTCCCGCGGATTTCTCAATAATGAGAAATGAGGTGATGCCGGCTTTACGCAAAGCCCTGCCCATGCAGAGGCCCGAAACGCCAGCACCGAGAATTACAGCGCGATAGATTTCCGGGGCAGCTTGTTTGGGAACAGGATGCATGTTCGACATTCAGCAGTTTTAGTAGCCAAGGAACAAATTCATATTTAATGTCATTTATTAGAAAAATCTCCTAGGGTTCTGTTCATCAATAATAAAAATTAATTCCTCTCTTCATTCATTTTCGAGATATCTTTCGTAAATGGCATATTTCCCCTCCCGTCATCCTTCATCTCGCGCACATTGATAGGATAGCTATCGGCAGGCCCGACAAAGGGCTGAATTAGCATACGATCAAGTCGCTCCCACACCGGTTCGCGGAACAGGTTGATTCCGACAGTCATCTCCTCATGGCTGTCCCGCGGCTGATCCTTATAGGTGCCAAGTAACCGGTCCCACCAGGGAAGATTGAATCCGAAGTTCGAGTTTGTTTCGTTGGGATACCAGGAGTGATGCACGCGATGCATGTCAGGGGTAACGACCAGCCAGCGCAGG
>DATEEZ010000130.1:0-2911 GCA_035280905.1 Nitrosospira sp. | reverse complement strand
CTTTTCCGCAACTCGCCAGAGAGAGGGCGCTTGCGAGGGCGATGGCTAGAACAACGAGTTTATATCTATCGATCATTTTATTTTTCCTGGTCAGAATGGATAAAAAATGACAATCTCGCGCTGATCAAATAATTACGAATTATGAAATCTCTGTAAACTCCAATCCAGCGTTGAGGAGGTACGTTTTTATCTGTTCAGGCAGGTTTTCTTCCAGACAGTCGAATTCTCTGGTTTCTTTCATGGAACGAAGCCAGGTGAGTTGGCGTTTCGCCAATTGCCGGGTTGCAGCCAACGCCATTTCCCGCATTCGAGACACGTCCGTTGTGTTTTCCAGATACATCCATACCTGCCGATAACCCACGCACCGCATCGAAGGGTTTTCATCGCTCAAATAGAATTTATCACGGATCGCGTGTACCTCTTCAATTAATCCGTGCTTCAGCATATGCTCCAAGCGGCGCGCGATGCGCTGGTGCAGCGCCTGACGGCTGCCGGGAACGAGCGCTATCTTGACCACCCTGTAGGGAAGTGAAGCATTTTTCGGCTTGCTCAGGGTTTCCGACATCGGTTTGCCGGTCAGATAGAACACGTCCAGGGCGCGCTGTATGCGCTGGCTGTCGGTTGGTTTGATGCGTTCCGCGCTGACGGGGTCAAACCGCAGCAACTCCTGGTGCAGCGCTGGCCAGCTGCTTTTACGGGCTTTTGCTTCAATCGCGGTGCGCACGTTGCTGTTCGCTGAAGGAAGTTCCGAAAGCCCCTCGAGGAGCGCCTTGAAATAGAGCATCGTGCCACCTGCCAGAAGCGGGATATTGCCGCGTTCCACGATCTGCTGCATTGTGCGCAGTGCGTCAGTGCGGAATTGGGCAGCAGAATAATGCTCATCCGGATCGATCAGATCGATGAGATGATGAGGCGTGGCCGCCAGCGCTTCCGCACTTGGTTTCGCCGTGCCGATATTCATGTAGCGATAGACCTGGGCCGAATCTACACTGATGATTTCCACCGGAAGATAACGTGCGATTTGCAGCGCGAGTCTGCTTTTCCCGCTTGCCGTCGGCCCCATCAGAAAAATTGCAGGCGGACAGACGGAATAGGCCGCCATTTTTTCATTCCGGATTCTTCTGTCCTGTTCTGTCACGGTAGCTGGGAAGAGCCTATGGCTGTGGTAATTGCCTGGCGTCGCAGATCAACTCCTGTTTTCCTGTTTTTTTTGCTCAAGCGATTGAAAGCCGTTCTATTCAAGTGATTAAACGCGATATTCGATTGAATGACAAGTGTTGGTTTTTTCGGTTAGAATCCGTTCCTTGACCGGGACGCCCCGCGCCGGCAGCGTTTGCAGAAACCTATTCTATTTTATGATTCTTGTACTTAGCCCGGATACCCGGCCTGAAAGTTCCGACTACAAGCAGTTATTGGCATATCTTGCCAATATGCCCGGGATTTCCACGCGCGTTCATACCGAGATCGGCAGCGAGCAGACGCTCACCGAGGTGTATCTGATCGGGAACACGAAGGCGCTGCTTGTCGAGGATATGCAAAACCTGCCATGTGTAGAGCAGGTTGTCCGGATATCGGAGGAGTACCGTGTCCTTGGCCGACACAAGGATGATCACCGCCCTACCTACTTTGATTATAACGGAGTGCGCTTCGGTCAGGATACGTTGAATGTTTTTGCCGGGCTGTGCGCGGTGGATACGCTCGAGCACGTTGAACTGATGATGCAGGGGCTGCGGGATAACGGGCAAGTGTGCACCCGCATGGGAGCTTACAAGCCCCGTACCAGTCCCTACTCATTTCAGGGTCACGGCAAAGCCTGTTTACCCTATGTATTCGAACTGGCGGGAAAATATGGCATCAGGGTGATAGCAATGGAAATCACCCATGAATCCCACCTCGAGGAAATCTGTGATGCACTCTATCGCACGGGCAACGCCACCGGTGTCATGCTGCAGATCGGCACGCGCAATACACAGAATTTCGAGTTGCTGAAAATAGTGGGACGTCAGCAGGATTTTCCGGTACTGCTCAAGCGAGGTTTTGGTATTACCCTGGATGAATCCCTCAATGCTGCGGAATATCTGGCATCCGAGGGTAACCGCAAAGTCGTTTTCGGTCTGCGCGGCATGAAAACCAACGTGGGGGACCCGCATCGCAATTTCGTCGATTTTGCCCATGTGCCAGTGGTCAAAAGGCTCACGCGCATGCCGGTCTGTATTGATCCGTCGCATTCTGTCGGAATGAGAGCAGGGTCCCCGGAAGGCGTACTCGACATCATGCATGCAACGGCGCAAGGAGTCGTCGCCGGCGCCAATATGATACTGGTGGATTTTCACCCCGCGCCGGGCAAAGCGCTGGTAGATGGACCCCAGGCACTGTTGATGAGGGAGTTGCCGCTTTTCCTGGAAGACGTGGCAATTGCGCGGAAAGCCTATGAGCAGCGTGTTGCCCTTGCCCAGCGTTATCAGGAGGATGCTGAACCCGTACTGCCCTCCTCCGTGCAAAGCGCCTGAATCGTTTGCCTGAATTTCTCTTCGGATAGACGCTTCAGGCACGCTGACGCTGCCGGATGCCCTTAGCTTCCCCTTTCTCATTCTTTCCAGTCCTTCTCCATAAACATACCGGGAGGAGAGCAGCGTGACCGCAATACGCCAGGTCCTGATGCTGCTATTCGCGCTGTTTACATCGACTTTCACGGATTCCGGCGATGCTGGCGGCGAAATTCGATCGGCATCCTCCCTGGGTTTTGCTACTCCGGCAACCGGAATTTCTTTGCCGGGTTTTCCGGAGACAGTGAAGGACGATGACGGGCGCAGTGTTCGTATGACTCACGCTGCAATGCGCATCATTTCACTTTCACCCAACATCACTGAACTGATATTTGCTGCTGGAGCTGGGAAAAAACTGGTTGGAG
>DATEEZ010000129.1:0-21815 GCA_035280905.1 Nitrosospira sp. | reverse complement strand
CTCTCCGGCCAGATCCAGGAAGCATACGGGATCACGAAGGAAGAAGCCGAGAAACAGATCGATGAATGGGAAAAACGGCAGGACGCTTATCGCTCCTATTAAAAAAAGGAAAAGTGGGGAATGGAGGATTTATTTCCCGGTCCGAACACAAAGTCAAACCATCAAAACGAGGGAATCATGCGTAAATCAAATGTCATTCTTGTCGCACTCGGTTTCTCAGTCAGCTCAGCGGTGATGGCGCAGCAACAACAGCGACTGCCGTCCGACGTCTATGAGTTATATGTGGCCGACAAGGAGCGCATCGAGCGTGAATACAAGGCGGACAAGACGCGCTGTGATTCCCTCGATGGCAATGCCGAGGACATATGTGAGGCGGAAGCAAAGGGCCGGGAAGAAGTTGCAAAGGCCGAGCTGGAAGATAAGTATAGGCCGTCGAGAGAAAGCCGGTATGAAGTGCGGATGGCAAGAGCGAAAGCTGACTATCGGGTGGCGAAAGAACGATGTGACGATCTATCAGGCAATGTGAAGGATGTGTGTCTAGAAGAAGCAAAAGCTGCGCAAGCAGCTGCGATAGCGGATGCCAAGAAGGAGGATTAGGAACCTCTGAACAGATTCTCCTGAGAGGGGTTTCCGTCAGCAAGATGCTCCGAATGGCTGACCAGAGGAGTGGTCTGCCAAGTAAAGCAAGCGTTCCGGAGCGCAGGCAAGACCCAAGTGGTGGTGCTGGCTAATAACTTCATGATAAAGAAAAGGAGGCTATCATGCTTTACACAATCGCTGTTGTTTTGATCATCCTGTGGCTGCTGGGACTGGTCAGTTCCTATACGATGGGCGGCTTCATACATATTCTTCTGGTAATTGCCATTGTAGTGATACTGCTGCGCATCATCAGCGGTCGCAAGCCACTTTGATCATTTGCCCATGATGCAGCAGGCGCGTCTATGAGGAGAACGACATGCAAAAGATAAGCGAAGTGATGAGTTCGGATGTGCAGACCATCAGCCCGGACGCAACCATTGAGGAAGCGGCCCAGGAAATGCGCGACGGTGATTTCGGGCTTTTGCCCGTGGGAGACGAGGAGCAGTTGCTAGGCGTCATCACTGATCGTGACATCGCCATTCGGGCGGTCGCGGAAGGCAGGGGACCGAGCACGCCAGTAAGTGAAATCATGTCCGAAGGCGTGATCTGGGTCCAGGAGGATGATTCGATAGAGGAAGCGGCAGAAATCATGAGCGATAACCAGATTCGCCGTCTGCCGGTTGTGAACGCCGAACAACGACTGGTGGGAATCGTCTCCCTCGGGGATTTTGCAGTGGACGCCTCCGATATCGGGCCGGTAGCGGACGCGCTTACTGAAATTTCCAGTCCGCCCTGAGTTGATCCAGGAAAAGCATCCGGGTACCCCGGATGCTTTCACTCCCACTCTATTGTGGCGGGCGGTTTGCCTGATATATCGTAAACCACCCGGTTTATTCCACGTACTTCGTTAACAATGCGATTGGATATTCTGGCGAGCAGGGCGTAAGGAAGCTCCGCCCAGCGTGCCGTCATGAAATCCTCGGTTTGAACAGCGCGCAGCGCTACGACAAAATCGTAGGTCCGCCCGTCGCCCATGACTCCGACCGACTTTACAGGCAGAAAGACAGCAAACGCCTGAGAAGTTTTTTCATACCAGTCCGCATTGCGTAATTCCTCGATAAAGATTGCATCGGCACGGCGCAATAATTCGGCGTACTCGCGCCTGACTTCACCGAGAATGCGCACTCCAAGCCCCGGCCCGGGAAAAGGATGACGAAAGACCATATCGTGAGGCAGACCCAGGGCTAGTCCAAGCTCGCGTACCTCATCCTTGAACAATTCCCGCAACGGCTCGAGAAGCTTCAGGTGCAATGTTTCCGGCAGGCCGCCGACATTGTGGTGTGATTTGATCGTATTTGCCTTTTTTGTCTTGGCGCCGGCGGATTCGATGACGTCCGGATAGATCGTGCCTTGGGCAAGCCAGCGGGCATTGGCGATTTTTGACGCTTCCCGTTGGAATACTTCGACGAATTCGCGTCCGATAATGCGGCGCTTCGCTTCCGGATCCGTGATGCCTTGCAAATGTCCTAGAAATTCTTCGCTGGCATCAACATGAATGACTTTTACACCGAGGTTTCTACTGAAGGTATCCATTACCTGTTCGGCCTCATTCAGGCGCAGCAGTCCGTTGTCTACGAAAACACAGGTAAGTTGCTTGCCGATAGCACGATGAATGAGTGCCGCGGCGACGGACGAATCCACGCCGCCGGACAGGCCCAGGATGACCTCGTCCGGGCCCACTTCGGAACGGATTCTGCCAACCGTTTCTTCCAGATAGTCGGGCATGTTCCAGTCATATGCGAGTCCACAAATTTCGTGGACAAACCGGTCTATGATGGCCTTACCTTGCAGGGTGTGGGTGACCTCGGGATGGAATTGCATGCCGTAGAACCGTCGCGCTTCATCCGCGATGGCGGCTAGTGGGGTGGCAGGATTGGCTGCCATGACTCGAAAACCCGGGGGGAGGGCGGTCACGCTGTCCCCATGACTCATCCATACATCGAGGATTTTCTTGCTTGATGCATCGGTACGGTCGTGAATCCCCTGTAGCAGACCAGCGAAGTCTTTTACCTGCAGTTCGGCGTAACCGAATTCGCGTACCTTTGAGTTTTCCACCGAACCGCCCAACTGTGCAGCCATGGTTTGCATGCCGTAGCATATCCCCATAACCGGCACTCCCAGTTCAAAGACGATTTGGGGAGCCCGTGAAGTTTCATCCTCGGCGACAGAGGCGGGCCCCCCGGAAAGGATAATGCCTGCCGGAGCAAAATTCCCGATAAATTCCGAGCTTACGTCAAAAGGGTGAATTTCACAGTAGACGTTGCTTTCCCGCACGCGGCGGGCAATCAACTGCGTATACTGGGAACCAAAGTCAAGGATGAGTATTTTTTGATGCATGAGCAGACCCTCGGCCCGATCAGCCGCGCGTTCAGAGAGCGGGAATCGGTCCTAAAATAAAATAAAGATTGCTGTCAGTGAAGGGGTGAGGAAAGCGGAGTAGACCGCAAGGCGCAGCAGCCAAGCTAAATCGATATTCCGGGATATTCCGAAATATAGGTATCATGCAACTCCATTCCCGTCTACTCGATATGGTAGTTCGGGGCCTCTTTGGTAATCTGCACGTTGTGGACGTGTGATTCACGGATACCAGCGGCAGTAATCTCGATAAACTCTGCCTTGGCATGCATGTCGTCGATTGTTTCGCAGCCCAAATAGCCCATACCCGAGCGTACGCCGCCAATCAACTGATGGATGACTGCAATGACGCTTCCCTTGAAGGGAACGCGGCCTTCCACGCCTTCCGGCACGAGCTTCCTGGAGTCCTGCTCGGGCTGCTGAAAATAGCGGTCACTTGAGCCCTGCTGCATCGCTGAAAGTGAACCCATTCCACGGTAGGTCTTGTATGAGCGCCCCTGGAAGAGTTCGATTTCTCCCGGTGATTCTTCCGTACCCGCGAACAACCCTCCCAGCATGACTGAACTCGCCCCGGCAGCTAGCGCCTTTGCAATATCCCCCGAATAGCGGACCCCTCCGTCGGAGATCAGCGGCACGCCGCTGCCAGCCAATCCCGCGGAAACATTTTTGATGGCCGTAATCTGAGGTATTCCCACTCCCGCCACGATCCGGGTGGTGCATATCGAACCCGGACCGATGCCCACCTTTACCGCATCCGCGCCATGCTCCACCAGAGCCTTGGCTGCGGCAGTAGTGCCCACATTACCGCCAATAACCTGGATTTTAGGAAACCGTTTCTTTACCCACCGCACCCGTTCAAGCACACTCTGCGAATGTCCATGTGCAGTGTCCACGACAATCACATCCACGCCTGCATCGACAAGCGCCTCTGCGCGCTCTTCACTGCCTTCACCAACCCCTATCGCAGCGCCAACACGTAATCGCCCCTGTTCATCCTTGCAGGCATTGGGGTGTTCGGATGTCTTGATGATATCTTTCACGGTGATCAGTCCACGTAGCTCGAAGTCATTATTCACGACGAGCACGCGCTCCAGCCGGTGTTTGTGCAACAGAGCCATTGCTTCTTCGCGACTGGTTCCTTCATTCACCGTTACCAGACGCTCCTTCAATGTCATGATATTCCTGATGGGCTGATCCAGGTTGGTTTCGAAGCGAAGATCGCGATTTGTCACAATCCCCACCACTTTCGAACCTTCCACCACCGGTAAACCCGAAATCTTGAATTTGTGGATCAGGTTGAGCACTTCCCGCACAGTCATGTCAGGCGGGATGGTAATGGGGTCTTTTACCACGCCGCTTTCGAAGCGCTTGACGCTGGAAACCTGGGCGGCCTGGGATTCCGCCGACATATTCTTGTGTATGATGCCGATTCCGCCTTCCTGGGCGAGCGCGATCGCGAGCCGCGCCTCGGTAACGGTATCCATGGCGGCTGATACAAGGGGAATATTGAGGGAGATTTCGCGGGTGAGTCGCGTTGTCAGATTGACGTTGCGTGGTAAAACGACAGAGTGGGCGGGAAGCAGCAGGACATCGTCAAAGGTTAGAGCTTTCTCAACCAGTCGCATGATAGTGATCCTTCACAAAGCGGCATTATAGCGAAACAGGGCGCTATGGGGAATCATCCCCTACGAAGACGAAGCGCATGGGATGGCTGTGAAGTTTCCATTATTTTTCCGTGCTGCAGGCTATTCCGGAATTGTCTCGGTGCAAGCCTCCCTTTTAATAAATATGCCTGATTTTATTTTCGTTGCACTCACGAGTTTTTTGCACGTCTCCTGCGGCTTTCCTTGGGATCGACCCTCAAAGGGCGATAAATTTCTATCCGGTCCCTATCACGCAGAATTGTAGCAGGCTTGATCAGTTTGCCATATATACCAAGCTTGTTTTGCAGGAGGTCAATTTCAGGAAACTGCCGGAGGATGCCGGACATTTTTACAGCCTGTTCCGCAGTAGTGCCCTCCGGTAAATTTATCCGCTGTACAACCTGTTTTTCCGGCAATGCATACACCACTTCGATGTCGATATTCTCGCCAGGAACTTGCACAAACTTCCCAATGTCAATATTCCGGTCAGGAACTCCCATAAACTTCTTCCGCGCGCTGGATGAACGCTTCCACGAAGCTGTTGGCAATGACGAAGAAGACGGGCCCTACCAGTTTTTCCAGAAATATGTGCGAGAACGTGTAGTGCAGGCGAAACTCGATCTTGCATGCATTTTCCGCCAAGGGAATGAAGCGCCAGTGCCCGTCCAGGTTCTGAAACGGCCCGTTCAATAATGTCATTGTAATCAGTTCCGGCGGCTTGCGTACGTTCTCGGTCGTAAAACTGTGCTTGATATGGTGATAATCGATCATGATGGTAGCATGGGTGACTGTCTCGCTTTGACGCACAACGGAAGATCCCCCGCACCAGGGTAAAAATTTCGGGTAATCCTCCACCGCATCCACCAGCTCGAACATGCGGCTTGCGGAGTAACCGATCAGAACGGATTTTTCGATGTCAGCCATGCAATGAACTGCTCCGCTTCAGCGAGACAGTATTGAACCTCAACCTGATGGCGGACTGCTCGTTTTTTGACCTGTAAAATTGACACATATGCATTGTTTTAATTACCTGTGCGTTTCCAATCTATGAACCTGCCGGGAGTCTGAGCTGCGTCAGTGCTCCGGCTTGTCCTGCTGCCGAATTCAGGGCGAAAGCTGTTAAAATACACGAAACGCGCGTTGAACTCACCCTTTTTCTTCCCTCGAGGATTTATCCAGGGATTCCTTGAATATTACCCCCTTATATCGTATCCCTTTGCCCCTTGCCCCCTTTGCGCTCTTTGGGAGCAGAGCACCTGTTTTGAGAATCCCTGAATGAGCATTGTCCAGAATAAGAAGGCTTTTCATGATTATTTTATCGAGGAGAAACATGAAGCAGGGGCAGTTCTGGAAGGATGGGAGGTCAAGGCGATTCGCGCAGGAAGGGTGCAGCTAAAGGAAGCGTATGTCATTATCCGGAACGGTGAGTTGTTTCTCATCGGCTGTCATATCAGTCCGTTGTTGGCAGCTTCTACGCATATCCAACCCGATCCGGTTCGCACACGCAAGCTGTTGTTGCATGCTGAGGAAATCAAACGCCTTATTGGCAAAGTGGAGCGGGCGGGGTACACCCTGGTTCCACTGGGCATGCATTATAAGAACGGGAAAATCAAGCTTGAAATCGGCCTTGCAAAGGGCAAGAAGCAACATGACAAGCGCGAATCCGAGAAGCAGAAAGAGTGGGAGCGCGACAAGCAACGATTGATGCGCGCCAAGTAATCCTGAATATATTTTATAACCTTAATCAAGTCCCAGCCATGCAATTTGTCCAAACCTCAACAATCCCGCAAAAAGCCGGTCAAGAGTTTGTTGTGCAAAAACCGATCGCTATCTGGTTGCTCGTTTGCTGCGCTCTGGTATTCGCCATGGTGGTTGTAGGCGGTGTAACCCGCCTTACCGACTCAGGACTTTCCATCGTCGAATGGCAGCCCCTCGTCGGCACGGTTCCTCCACTCGGCCAGAATGACTGGGATGAACTCTTCGAGAAATATCACCAGACGCCTCAGTATAAAAAGGTGAACCTTGGCATGAGCCTGGAAGAGTTCAAGGCGATCTTCTGGTGGGAGTATTTCCACCGCTTATTGGGACGCGTCATCGGGTTGGCATTTTTCATACCATTCCTGTGTTTTCTGGCGAAAAAGGCAATCGATCGGCCCCTGGGCTTGAAGTTGTCAGGAATTTTTCTGCTGGGGGCGTTGCAGGGCGGGATGGGATGGTACATGGTAAAGAGCGGGTTGGTGGATAACCCCCACGTCAGCCAGTATCGCCTGACGGCGCATTTGGGTCTTGCTTTCGCAATTTATGCCGCGATGTTATGGGTGGCACTCGATCTGCTTAACCCAGGCCGCAGTGCGCCAGCAAACAGCAGAATACGCGGTTTGCTCAATTTCTCGACCACGCTGTCTGCCCTGATATTCATAATGGTTTTATCGGGCGGGTTCGTGGCAGGCATTCGGGCAGGTCTGGCTTACAATACTTTTCCACTCATGGATGGTCACTTCATCCCGCCGGAACTGTTCATGTTGGAACCCTGGTACCGGAATTTCTTCGATAACATGACCACTGTGCAATTCGATCATCGCCTGATTGCATGGATGCTGGCAATTCTCGTTCCGATATTCTGGTTCAAATCCAGAACGGTCCCACTTTCCGGCCCGGCTCGTCTTGCATGCAGCATGCTTTTGATCATGCTGGCAGTGCAGATAACCCTGGGGATTTCCACGCTGTTGCTGGTTGTTCCTCTGCCCCTCGCGGCAGCGCATCAGGCAGGCGCACTACTGCTGCTTACCGCAGCTCTTTGGGTGAACCATGAGCTACGGCGTCAATAGTTGAGATTTCAACTCTTGGTTAGCTTGCAGGAGGTCTCGAGGAGGCCCCGTGACGCCATATTTACCTTTACCAGGAGCTCTGCCTGGCCAGTGATTGCTTTGATTTTGATTGCTTGTTCCGTGCTTCTACTCTTCCTGTCGATCCTTCCAGCCGAGCAGGATGGGGCGTAGTGCAGCTCGTTAATAACAATGCATTACGGCGGGCGCCTTCATTATTCCGCGTTATGGCAAATAACTGGCAGGTCGGGTCGAGCAAAGCGGAACCCGACAAAGAAACTTATCAAAATCAGTAGTCGCCGAGTTGCCCTTTGAACTGTTTTGAGGCTTGTTCTTCCTTTCCAACAAGCGTGTGGTGAGTACCGTACCTCGTGAGCCTGAGGTTGTGGAAGGTACGGAAAGACGGGCGAAAAATTAAAACGGCAGCAAGCGAAATTGCAGCGGGAAAGAGGAACAGATTCTATTTATCCGGCTATCCGCAATCATCGCAAGGATGTTCCTCAGAGAAAGAAGGGGGCGCAAAGGCAAAGCTTTGCGCCCCCCAGGGGCATACTGCAGGGATAAATATGCTGCCAGGGCAACTGCTGTTGCCTAAGGCAGTTGCTGGTCTATAACCACGCTGATTCCGCTGGCACCGATCATTACCGGCTGGCTGAGACCTTGCAGGTCGCCGCTTTGCGGCATGGGCGATCCCGATTTCGAGATTCTGGCGCCTACTACTACTTCAGCGGGGAAAGTGGACAACTGCACGCCCGATCGCGCCATGGAGTCGTTCAGAGAAAAGTTCGCGGGCAGATCCTTTACTTGCAGGCGCAGGGTCGCAAGTGGGGCCTTTGGTCCCACTTTGGCACGGGCAAAAATATACAGGCTATCACCTGGAGACGCCTTGCTTGCCAGGGCAGGGCTCAATGTTACCTTGCCGGAGAGCGTACCGGAGGTAGCACTTCCCGCGCCCGAGGCTGATCCTTGTTTATTTGCAGGGGGAGGTGTCTGAGTACCCGGCTGGTCTGGCGCTCTAGCCACCATGCTGCCTTTTCCTGCGGCCAGCGATTTTGCTTCTGCGATGCTGTCGTTAACAGATTGCACCAGCTCAGCCTCTGATGGCGGAATCAGCGCTGCCAGTTTTTCCCAATATCCGGCAGCCTCCTTGTATCTCTTCTGCTCGAATTCAGCGGTGCCTGCCAGAGCCAGCGCCTTGGGATTGCCGGGATCCAGGCTCAATGCCTTTTTGATCAGTTCCGTCGGTTTCCCGACCAGGCTACCATTATTCGTCATCGCCACAATATCGGCGTAATCGGTGATAATAGCGGCGTCCTGGGGCGTCAAGGCAAGCGCTTTTTCATAAGCTTCCTTTGCCTCGTTGAACCGCTGCATCATCGCGTAGGTCCGGCCAAGCATAAGCCACCCTTCGACGTTGTCAGGATTTTCCTTAAGCTTCGCAATAAGGTTTTCCATCACCGAGGAAAAATCGGGATGGCCTCCTTGTTCTTGCCCAGCCGACATCGACGGATGCTCGGCAGCAGGCCGCGGCAGCAGTGCCTTGGTGTTGCCTATCGCCAGGTAAAGGGAAACCGCGAGGACAGGCAGGGCGAGCGCGGTGACGCTCATGGTTGCCACATTATGCCTTCTGCCCATTACCGCAGTCGTGGTATTGTCTCCTTCAGGGATATCCTGCAGCATTCTTTGCTGCAATTCACGCTTGCTTTGTTCGTATTGTTCGCGCGTCAGGATGTCGTTGCGCAGATCGCTATCGAGCTCCGCCAACTGATCCCGATAAACATCAATATTGGTGGCATCCCGCTCGATGCCGGCGTCACGATCCTTCTTGCTCCACAAAGTGGGCAACACGAACAGCAGGGCGCCGACAATAAATATGCCGGCTACAATCCAGAATGAAGTCATGCGTTTATTACCCTTTGCCTTCCTTCAGCAGGGCTTCCGCCTGCTTGAGTTGCTGTTCGGATAGCGCCGGTTCTTCGATGTGTTTGCGGCGGCGCTTGAGATAAAACACCAGGAAGACTGCGCCGGCCAAAAGGAAGATGAAAGGACCAAACCACAGGAACGCAGTGGTACCTTTCATCGGTGGACGATAAAGTACGAAATCCCCGTAACGTGCCACCAGAAAGTCGACAATTTCCTTGTCGCTCTTGTTGGCTTGTATCTGTTCCCGGATTTCACGCCGTAAGTCATTGGCAAAATCGGCACGCGAGGCCGCTATCGTCTCATTCTGACAGACCAGACAACGCAGGTCTTCGGATAGCGCAACCATGCGTTTCTCTACTTCCGGGTCTTCGGCAACAGGAACAGCTTCCTTTGCTCCCGCAAAAGGAGCGAGAAGCAACAGACAGAGCAGGAGCGCCGTTTTTAGCAGCGCGAAGCCACCTTCATTTGTTCTCAAACCTTCGAAGGCACCTCCGGGGTTGCCTATATAGCTGCCTTTACCGCTGTCACAAGCCGCCAAAGAAGACCGGGATAAAAGTTTCAATCTCATCCTTGTAATTCTCTCACCAGAGGCAGAATCTTATTCTGCAGTGCTTCCACTGTTACGGGACCGATCTGCTTGTAGCGGATCACCCCATTCTTGTCGATGACATAAGTCTCCGGCACGCCGTAGACTCCAAACTCTATGCCGGTCCGACCTTCGGGATCAACCGCGCTCGCAGTGTAGGGGTCACCGAACTGCTGAAGCCATCTCAAAGCGTCTTCCCGTTGGTCCTTATAATTGAGGCCATAGACTGGGACAATGCCGGACTTCGCCAGTTCAACCAATACCGGATGTTCCTCGCGGCAGGAGACGCACCACGAGGCCCACACATTCAACAACCATACCTTGCCCAGGTTTTCCTTCGAGGTCAGCGTTTTTTCCGATTCGTGCAATTGCTGCAACTGGAATTCGGGAGCCGGTTTCCCCACCAGGGGAGAGGGAACCTGACGCGGATTGAGACCCAGGCCGACGAGCAGAAAACCCACCAGCACGACAAAAACGACGAGCGGCAACAGGAAACGCATCATGCCTTTTTGCTCCTGGCAATCATGGGCGCGGTGGCTTTCCTGCCGGCTTTGCCGACTTTAGCTGCCTTCCTTTCCTCGACCTCGACGGTCTCACGCTGCTTGCGCGAGGACAACCGGTAGCGCCTGTCAGTGACGGCGAGGAAGCCTCCAAATGCCATCAACATACAGCCGAACCATATCCAGTCCACGAAGGGCTTATGATAAACACGCACGACCCATGCTCCGTTTTCCAGGGGTTCACCCAGGGCAACATACAGATCGCGCAGAATACCGGCATCGATCGCCGCTTCGGTCATCGGCATCCCGGATGCGTTATAGGTCCGTTTTTCCGGTTCCAGCACATTGATTTTCTTTCCATCGCGCAATACGTCGACATTGCCGATGTCGGACATGTAGTTTGGTCCTGGTGCTTTTTTCGCCCCGTTGAAGCGGAAGGTATAACCTCCTACCTCGACCGTGTCGCCAATCTCCATGCGCACATCTTTTTCCGTTTCATAACCCCCGACAAGCGCCACGCCGATAATAAAGAAGGCGATGCCAAGGTGGGCAGCATGCATGCCGTAGTAGCTGCGCGACTGCGCAGCCAGCTTGGCAAACAGTCCTTGCTTGCTCGTGCTTCGCAGGCGGTGAATTACGCTGACGATGACGCTCGTAATGACCCAGAAGGCCATCAGCAAACTGAAGCTCACCATCAGCTTCCATTCACCCATGACAAAGGGCATCACGAGAGCCGTCACCACACTTACCCCGAATGCCCAGCGCAGGCGTACCGCAAGTTCAGGCAGGCTCGCCTGCTTCCAGCGTGCAAGGGGGCCAAGGCCGATCAGAAAGACGGCAGGGGTCATCAGCGGGACGAATACTGCTTCGAAGTAGGGGGGGCCAACCGAAATCTTACCGAGCTCAAGTGCATCCATGAACAGGGGATAGAGCGTGCCCAGCAGGATGCTTCCCGCTGCTACCATCATCAACAGATTGTTGGCGAGCAGCATGGATTCGCGCGAGACCAACTCGAACTTGCCGCCCAGCCCGATCTTGGGTGCGCGCCAGGCGAACAGCAGCAGAGAGCCTCCGGTGATGGTCACCAGGAAGGCCAGGATGAATATACCGCGCGTGGGATCGGTTGCAAAAGCGTGGACGGAGGTCAGCACACCCGAGCGAACCAGGAACGTGCCAAGCAGGCTCAGGGAAAACGCGCAGATTGCCAGCAGCACAGTCCAGCTCTTGAAGCTGCCACGTTTTTCCGTCACGGCAAGGGAGTGAACCAAGGCAGTCCCCACCAGCCAGGGCATGAAAGAGGCGTTTTCAACCGGGTCCCAGAACCACCATCCACCCCAGCCCAATTCATAATAGGCCCACCAGCTTCCCATCATGATGCCGATGGTGAGGAACACCCAGGCAACTGTCGTCCACGGCCGCGACCAGCGCGCCCAGGTCGCGTCCAACTGGCCGCTCAGCAGCGCGGAAATCGCGAATGCAAACGCGACGGAAAAGCCGACATAACCCATGTAGAGCATGGGCGGATGGCAAACCATGCCCGGGTCCTGCAGCAGCGGGTTGAGGTCGCTCCCTTCCATGGCGCCGGGCAGCATCCGTTCGAACGGATTCGAAGTAAAAAGCATGAATATCAGAAAACCCACGCTGACCAGGCCCATGACACTCAGTACGCGCGCCACCATGTCATTCGGCAAATGCTTGCTGAATACGCTGACAGCAACTGACCAGCATGCAAGCAGGAATGTCCAGAGCAGCAGGGAGCCCTCGTGGGAGCCCCAGGTGGCAGCAAAGCGGTACTGTACCGGCAGGTTCGAATTCGAGTTTTGCGCAACGTTGACTACCGAAAAATCGCTGTTTACGAATGAGTAGGCCAGGCAGAAGAAGGCG
Source organism: Nitrosospira sp. (assembly GCA_035280905.1). GTDB lineage: Bacteria > Pseudomonadota > Gammaproteobacteria > Burkholderiales > Nitrosomonadaceae > Nitrosospira. The sequence continues at coordinate 9,460 of DATEEZ010000129.1, read as the reverse complement.
ATGGCTACAAACACAAACTGTCCCTGAACCACCGGTCGCGCCAGGGCGATCCAGGAAGGGATGCCGCGTGCGGCGCCGATTAGGGGCAGGGTGCCTTGTATGAGTGCCAACAGCAAGGCGAGGATCAGGGCGAAGTTACCAAGTTCTGGAATCATGGCTGAGGCTGTGGACTATGGAAAAATATGAATCGGAATGGGCAGAGCCCTTCTGGAAGGGCTCTGAACTAAGACTGTTTGCTACTGCATCACCGTCTTGCGTGCCTTGTCGGCTTGATCCAGCGCGCTTGCAGCTTCCGGTGGCATATAGTTTTCATCGTGCTTCGCGAGCACCTCGTCCGCCCGGAAAATGCCATCCGACGCCAGTTTGCCCTGGGCTACCACACCTTTGCCTTCCTTGAACAGGTCGGGAAGGATGCCGGTATATACGACTGGAATAACCTTTGCGGTATCTGTCACCACGAAGTTGACCGTCACGCCGTCGGCCTGGCGTTTGACGCTGCCTTCTTCCACGAGGCCGCCGATACGGAAGTTTTTGCCAATGGGCGCCTCATTATTGGCGACCTGGGTAGGGCTGAAGAAAAACACCAGGTTGCTCTGAAATGCGTTTAAAACCAGCACCGAAGCAACGCCCAACGCGGTCACGCTGGAAGCGATGATTGCCAATTTTTTATGACGTGGTTTCATTTCCCTTCTCTTGTTTGGTTGACTGATGAATCAGACTGAGATGCCTGAGCAAAGTTCGCCTGCGGTTGGAAACCAGAACGATTTCCCCCGCAATGCAGATCAGGGTAACAAGGTACGATCCCCATACATAGAACCCATACCCGCCCATATTCAGAAATTCAGACAAACTGTTCCAGTTCATTGCGCTGACCCCTGCAACTGACCAACCCATGCAGTATGACGTTCACGTTCCAGGATAATGGCGCGCGTGCGTATCAGTATCACTGCGATGGCATACATCCAGCACGCGATCGACATAATCAGCATTCCTGTAAGCATCGTGGTGGCCATCTTCGGCGACTGCGTGAGACTGACGGAGGCGCCTTGATGCAATGTATTCCACCACTTCACCGAAAAATAGATGATCGGGACGTTCACCACGCCTACCAGAGCAATCACTGCCCCGGCTTTATCTGCACGGCGTGGGTCGTCTATGGCAGCCTGCAAAGACATGAAGCCGATATAGAGGAACAGAAGAATCAGTTCAGAGGTAAGACGGGCATCCCACACCCACCAAGTGCCCCACATCGGCTTGCCCCACAAGGCGCCGGTCCACAGCGCAATAAAGGTGAACATTGCGCCAGTGGGGGCAATGGCGGTCGCCACCATGGCGGAAAGGCGGGTATTGAATGCAAGGCCGATACCCGACCACAGCGCCATAATGACGTAGAGGAACATGGACATCCAGGCCGCAGGAACATGGATAAAGATAATGCGATAGGCTTCACCCTGCTGAAAATCGGTGGGAGCTACAAAAAAGCCGATATAAAGTCCGACCGCACACAATACAATTGCAGCAATGGAAAACAGGGGAATCATTTTGCCGGCGAGAAAATAGAAGCTTGCCGGGGAGGAATATTTAAACCAGTTTATCGCCATGTAACAAAGTAGATAGCAGATTCCGTAATTGAGGCATTGATTAGGCTTTGGCTTTGATAGATTGCGCCGTGCCATTGTGGCCGCGTATCCCGCAGGATACTCGTTGGCCACTGCAATCCATCTACCCATCCATCCTTACGCCCCGTGCGCGTAACTCCCAATTTTAACCTAAAAACCTCGAATTCAGAATTGGTTTGTTAAAAACTATCACTTGGCTTGTCAGAAATGGGTGTTGCCGGGGAGAGAACAGGGGAGTGTGGATCGGGTACAGCCGACATACATGCAAAAATACGTGCAAAAGCAGGAAAACAGATTCGCGCAAGGTATCCTGGCACCAGAATCATTTCATTTGCTGGATAATCCCGCAGACACTTCTTTCTGTTCCAGAAATCCGAAAGCGACCATGCAACTTTTCTATTCCATTCCCTTACCTGAGACCTTTCGTCCCGGTGATATCCTTGCCTTTCATCGTCGCGACCGGCAAGAAATTGCCGAGCGTGTCAGCGACACCTCCTTGCAAAAAGCGATGATCTGGTGCGACCTCCCGGCGTACCTGTCTATCAGCCTTGAGCCGGGATTGGCAAAGGCTTCATTGGCCATCGATGGCAAAGTAGCCGAGGATCGCCAGCCCATCTTCGAGCGCATGGTCCGGCGCATGCTGGGTCTGACCCAAGGGATCGAGGTCTTCGAGGAACGGTATCGCGAGCACCCGCAATTGGGCATCCTGATCGCGCAACAGCCCGGCTTGCGTGTCCCGGTCACTGCTACGCCGTTCGAAGCCCTGACTTGGGCGATCACCGGGCAGCAAATCAGCGTCAGCGCTGCCGTTTCCCTGCGCCGGAAATTGATCGGCGCGGCAAATATCCGCCACTCCTGTGGCCTGCTCTGCCATCCGGACGCGCGTCGGATTCTCGAGTTGCCCGAAGAGACATTACGGCAGGCGGGTTTTTCGACAACCAAAACCAGAACTTTGCTTACACTTTCCGCCCTCGTTGCCGACAATGAACTTCCACTGGACGCTTGGGTTGAAACGCTTCCGGTCGATGTCATTCGGGGAAAACTTGAAGCAGTCCGCGGCATCGGTCCCTGGACGGTCAATTATGGTCTGCTGCGTGGCTTCGGCTGGCTCGACGGCTCACTGCACGGTGATGCAGCGGTCCGGCGCGGCCTGCAAGCCTTGCTCGGCACACCGGACAAAATCAGCGAGGAAGATACGAAGACCTGGCTAACGCAGTTTTCACCTTGGCGCGCCTTGGTCGGCGCTCACCTCTGGGTGGCGCAGGCAGCGATTGCCTGATGAGAACTTGATGTGTCTCATTGCGACCGCCACGTTGTGCGGTATGAGCAGCAATCTGATGGGACGTTTCTGTTACGCTTGAGCAATAGACGGGACTGCGGAGTTCTAGCGCTAAAATGCGGCAGTCACATCGATCAGTTCTATATCGGCAGGCACCAATCTTTGATCGAAGAATTTGGAAGCATTGGCAGCAAAGCGCTCAGGATCGTCAGTTGCCAGTATTTTAATTTGGCCCCCTGTTCCCGTAATCCCCGAAAGTTGCGTGGCAGCCGCTTCACCGCTGTTGATGAGAGTGACCGATGGTCCCAGAATGTCCCGGAAGAGGATTTCAAAGACAGGAAAATGGGTGCATCCGAGAATCAACGTGTCCGGGGCTTCGGCTGTGTCGAATATGGGATCAAGATACTGGCGGATCGTAGCTATGGCTATCGGACCTGAAAGCCAACCTTCTTCCGCAAGAGCCACCAGCATCTGACAGGCTTGGGACGATACTTTTATATGAGGATTGATTTTTTTCAGTTCCTTTTCATATATCCCGCTCCGGATCGTACCGAAGGTAGCGATGACGCCGATATGTTGATTCTTTGTTGCCTGAACCGCCGCTGCTGCAGCTGGCTCAATCATGCCAATCACCGGTAGCGGAGCAGCTAGGGCGCGTACGACATCCAGCGCATGAGTTGATGCCGTATTGCAGGCGATCACAATCGCTTTTGGATTATAGTTCAGCAGAATTCTGCACAGGCTTTGGCTATAACGCTGGACGATTTCAGGACTTTTGGTTCCATAAGGAAGGCGAGCCGTATCCCCTAAATAGGCGTAAGATTCTTGTGGGTAACGCTTTTTCAGCGCCTGAAGAACGCTTAATCCTCCGATACCGGAATCGAATACAGCTATGGGAGAAAATATTTCCGACACTATTTATCAATGTACATGCCGATCTGTAACGCTGAGTCCTGGAATTTTTTGACCTTCTTCATTCCAGCGATATGCGCAGCGATACCGCGGTAGTCCACGGCGCCAATACCAGAGATGCCAGCAGGAAAGCGCCTAGCAGGGACATGTGGGCTCCCGCGCCTAACCCGGCGGTGCTTGCCTCCACCGCGCCCGCGCCAAAAATCAGTACGGGTATGTACAACGGCAACACCAGCAGGGAGACCAGTACGCCCCCGCCGCGCAGGCCCAGAGTAAGCGCTGCGCCGATTGCGCCGATCAGGCTCAGCACGGGTGTTCCGAGCAGCAGGGAAGCGGTCAGCACAAGAAGCGCATCACCCGTCAGATCGTACTGAATGCCCAATACCGGCGCCATCAGTACAAGCGGGACGCCAGTCACGAGCCAGTGGGCAAGTGCTTTGCCCAATACGAGCAGGGGCAGCGATTGGGGCGAAAGCAACATCTGCTCCAGCGTGCCATCCAGGTAGTCACTGGAAAACATTCGTCCCAGTGACAACATCGACGCCAGCAGGGCAGCCACCCAGACCACGCCGGGCGCCATGACGCGGAGCATGTTCATCTCTGGCCCGACGCCAAGCGGGAAAAGACTGACGACGATGATGAAAAAAAACAATGTCGTCAGGACATCCGAACGGCGCCTTGCCGCGAGCAGAAGATCGCGCCGGATAATCCAGAAAAACATGTCAGGCGAGCTGCAACCGCTGGATGGCGGCGCCGGCTATCTGGATTTCCTGGTGAGTAGTCATTACGATCATGCCGCCATGTTCCAGGTGTCGCTCTATTAAACCTTGTACCAGTTTGACTGCGCTCGTATCGAGTGCAGTCAAAGGCTCATCCAATATCCAGAGCACAGTACCGCATACCAGCAGGCGCGCTAGCGTCACCCGGCGACGTTGTCCCTGAGACAATACCTTGGCAGGCAACAGTTCGCGTCCGCCCAATCCCATATGCTGCAAAGCGTCATGGGCCTTGCGTTCATCGAGGTCAACCCCACCCAGCGCACTGGAGATGCGTAGGTTCTCGACGGCGGTCAGATCGTCTTTTACCCCGCCTAAATGGCCGAGGTAGGTCATTGCGCCAAAATAGTCTCCGCCAAGAGAGCGAATCTGGGTACCGTCCCAGCGGATTTCGCCCTCGGCCGGCGAAGCCAGTCCACACAACATGCGCAGGAGGCTCGTTTTACCGCTGCCGTTCGGGCCCTGAACCTGCATCAGCCCACCGGATTCGAGCAAAAAATTGACGCCACTGAACAGCTTGCGATCACCGCGGATGCATGTCAGGTCAATTCCTTCCAGCGTGGGCATTATCGGTCGCCAAAAAAGCCAGCATTATAGCGTAACGATCAGCGGATGACCTTAGATATGATCGAGCGTAAGAGGGGGCAGGTGAGGTGAGGAAGTGAGGAAAGTCCTGCCGTTTTACTTGGCGATAATCAGCCCTCCCGTGTATGCGGAGAATCTAACAGGTGTAACGGTCTTCTTATTAAGCCCTACATCTCTACATCTCCGGAGGGATGCTCCGGAATCTCAATAAGCAGGGAGAAGACTAGCAGGCCAAATCCTGTCAGTGTGATGATGAACCCGAGGGCGTGCCCATACTCCCACCGTTCACGCAGTTGCATCCATAATAGGGGCACATTTTCCGGTGCTGTTGCTAGAGCCTGCGCTATTTCATTATTCACCGGGGCGACCAGTATAAGCCATGAGCCGAAAGCCAGGAGCAGACAAATGGCCCCCGCCAGCGTTAAACGGAAGGGCTGGCGGCGTCTACGGAGCAGAAATGCCAGTACAAATGCGGCCAGAATCGAACTGACTGTATAGGCGCCGCCTACGACGGCAAAATATCGATAAAGTGTGGTATTAACCGCCGAGTACATTTGAGCGTCATACTGCATTTTTTGCGGGAGTTCCAGCACATGCGCAGAGGTCATGGTTAGAGTCAAGCCCGCAAGCATGACTGTAGCAAAACGCCAGACTCTTAAAAGCATGGTTGCTTCCCGATGTGCAGCAGCAGCCGAAATAATCGCCTGCTTAATGTTCTCGCGCTTCCTGTCACAGGAGTTCTTCAGGCTGCTGTTCCGGCTTCCCGAAACCTTACTTCAGCTCTTTGCCTGATCTGCTCCAGCGACAAGTCTTCCTTGTGCGTTGCAACGAACCAGATATGCCCGAAAGGATCCTGCAGCGCGCCTGACCGGTCGCCATAAAACTGGTCTTCCACCGGCTTGATGACCTTTGCTCCTGCCGCCACGGCCTGGGTAAACACTGCATCCACATCGTTCACATATAAATGCAGGCCGACCGCAGAGCTACCGGACGATTGCGGATTACGGAAAAGGCTTTCTTCGCCGCAGTCATCCGCCATCATGATGCGTGAGTCGCCGATCTGAATCTCCGCATGGCCGACTTTTCCATCCGGCGTATCCATCCTGAACAATTCCATTGCACTGAAAGCGTGTTTGTAGAATGTGATCGCCTCGGCTGCTCCATTGATGATGAGGTAGGGAGTTATGCTGTGGTAGCCGCCAGGTACGGGTTTAACGATCATGTCTGGTTCCTTTGAATGGAGTGATGAAACTTCTGAAGAGGGCAGGATGATTGAGTGCGGGACACGGATGAGTTTGCGATGGTGCTAATGGGAAAGAGTGGAAAGCGGACGGGTGATTGAAAGGCTCACGGCCAGGAATCCCCGACCGATTCCTCAGCCGGCATTATCCAGGCTTTATCCGGGTACCACATCGTTCACCAAGGCATTTCAACAGCGCCGGTAGATCGATCCCCTGTTCCTTCAGCTTGTGTATGAGTTCGTCGCTGATTACGTCCTTTTCCTGAAGGCAGTGCAGCAGGTTGCAGAAATCGTTCACTTTGGGTTCGTTTGGATTCCATACATCGCCACCCTGGGCCGCAACCGCAGTAAGTGTGCGTTCCCGTTCAAAAGGCGTTCCCCGCGCTGTTTCACCGCGTGCACGCACCCGGATGCGGAAGACGCCTTGCACCTTGAGTGGATAGGCAGCAGTAAATTGCCCCTGCGAATCCTGGCTGAGCGGGATAAGCTCAGAAACTCCATCCGGTCGCACTATCTCCCCCCAGACGCTTGCATTTCCCTGAAGCGGCGCATCATACTCGTATAGTGCGGCGATCAAATGAATGATTGCATCCACCTCGAAACTCGCTTGCTTGACGTACGCCATAAAGGTCAAGCTGGAATAGATGTGCGCCACAAACTCATAGGGTAACGCCGCGTGCTGCGCAGCAGATACCGATGTTCCACCCTGCAACTTCAGTATTGCATGCCATTGCCCGGCATGGCTTCCGGAAGCTTGGGCCGGAAGCACCGGCAATGCGCACCGGTAATAAGATGCATACTGGCTCAGGATGAATTGTGAATTGGTTGTCCCCGGCGGTGAAACCGGGGTAATACTTGATCCATCCGGCGCCTCTAGCTGAAAATCGATCGCTCGCGGGAAAGGGCTTAGCACGACCATATCCATTCCATAATCCGCTTCACAGATCGAAACCGGGATACGATGCTCCGATTCCCTATCGAGAATACCACGTGGATCGGCGGTGATCTGGGCATTCGATACTCCCGCGAGAATTTGCAGGAAATACTTGCTGAGCTGCATGGGTTGATCGCCCGAGAGTGCGCCGGTCACCAGAAGATACCCGTTATGTCCCTGGCATAGCGTCGTCAGTGTGGGAACGCTGATATTGGAGGGCAGCCCCAAGCCGACCGCATAGGTATTTGCCGTGATGCTACCCGTGACGTCGGCAAGAGGCGGGGGGCGGTTCCACATTCCATCGGTGAGCACCACCATGGCCGTAACGTCGTAGGGGGTAGCTGCGGCCGCCTGCGCATCATCCAGCATCTGCTTTCCGTTCACCACACCCTCGCCGATGGAGGTGGCGCCAGCGGGATCGATATCGCTTCCGGCAATATGTCCGATGGCAATGGTCCGCCCCGCGCCGCCCGGAGGAGCGCCGGCCTCCTGGATTTCCATCAGGCGCTGTGCCGCTTCGTTGAAGCGGACGAGGCCGATGCCGTCCGCTGATTGCATGACACTGATGAAAACATTGGCGGCTTCACGCAGTTTCTGCACCTTGGGGACGCCATCGCCGGCATCTTCGTTCATGCTGCCGGAGCGATCAAGCACAAGCGCCACCGCGGAGCGCGGACGCGCAATCGTGTTGGCAGCGATGTTGATCACCCAGCTTTCCCCCGTCTGGACGCAGCGCACGGTAATATTGCCGCTAGCAGTATCGCCTGGATTCGTGGAGGTGTAGGACAGCCACAGCCGTGCATAGGCGACCGGCAGAATCGGGTCGCTCCCCACCGCAACGGAGGTGCCATTCGGTGTACCGAATCCGCCGGTAGGGCCTGCGGTAATCTCAAATGTGAGGCTTCGGCAGGACACCACTTCCCATACGATTGCCCGGTGTGTCGTTACGCCAACCCCGCCCATGCCAGCGGGAACATTCAGGAAATTTATACTTGGAGTGGTCAGGGTGATCGATTCAGGGGGAAGAAACGGTTGCAGCGTTTGCCGGATTACGCCTGCGCAGACGGGGCAGAAGGGTGCGTAATCCCGCATATAACAACTTGGCAGAGGGCGATAGGTGTCGCAGTCCGAATAAATTGCACCTTCATAGGTGCCTACCGCATTAGGCGCGGGAGGCGTTGCGGGAGGGGTGCAAGCAGATGCCGCACAACCGGGGTCGCATTGCGAAGGCATGGGAGTGGCCGCCGCGATGAGGTCGCGCCACTTGTTGGTGGTCCGGTTCGTGTCGCGCGTTACGTTCGGCTGAGAGGGTTCTCCCGCTGGTGTGCCTACGCCATTCCCCCCGTACTCATCCGCCAGTCCAAAAGCGCTGTGGCCGATCTCGTGGATCGCTATCTGCGTTGCCTGGGCATGGGTAGAGCACGTGGCGACCGTTCCGCCTGATCCCCCATACTTGCTCGAATTGACTATGCAAAGCACCTGATGCCTGAGCGGGACCTGGGTGGATGCAACAGACAACGCGAGCGCGGTATCCACGGTGAGCAGGCGATCAAGGGGTGTTCCGGCAAAGATGCTGCAAAATGTCGCGTCAAAGTAGGTATTAGCCGTGGTTGGAGTTCCCCCAGCGCATCCAGGATCATCCGCGCCACTTTCGTTCGACACCGCGTCGATACGGTGCACGTTGATTCCGCAGAAGAGTTCGTCCAGGGGTGGAGTAGTGCGCAGGGCTGTAACAAAGTTCTGTACGTCTGCATGGTACTGCGCCAGTTCAGTCGTACGGTATCCGTCACCCAGAATGACCAGGTTCCACCGCGCACTATCGGGGCCGTGATCAAGGATCTTCGTGGCGCCCACGACATATCCGTCACTCGCACTCATTGCATGTTCCCTCTCTCTCCCCTTGGTATGTCAAATCGCGCCAGCTCGGTTGAGGCGGGGCGTTGCATTGCGCGCGTAGCAGAAAGAGCAGAAATGTCCAGCGACTCACCCATCAGGGCAATGGATTCGGCTTCAGGGTTATCCGGAAGAAGCACTTCAAAAATGCTCTCCCTGACCTCCCCAAATTTACGTTCAATCTTGCCATCGGGTGAGTGCACCTCAACAGAGCCGACGACC
>DATEEZ010000128.1:0-5209 GCA_035280905.1 Nitrosospira sp. | reverse complement strand
AGACAAGATTGAGACTATCGGGGCCCAGCATATAATCATCGCGACGGGTTCAGTGCCTCGTCAATTGCCCTCCGCACCCGTGGACAATGAACGGATACTGGACAATACCGGGGCGCTGGCGCTGACCGAAACGCCCAAACGTCTGGGAGTGATCGGTGGAGGCGTCATCGGCCTGGAAATGGGAAGTGTATGGCGTAGGTTGGGTGCAGAAGTCACAGTTCTCGAAGCATTGCCCGGGTTTCTGATGAGCGCGGACGAACAGGTGGCGAAGGAAGCGCGAAAAATCTTCACCCGGGAATTAGGTCTCGTTATAAATACTGGCGTCAAAATAAGCAGCATTACCTCCGGGCAGGGTAACATAACCGTGGATTATTCCGATGCCGATGGAAACCCGCAAAAACTTGAGGTGGATAAACTGATTGTTGCTGTCGGGCGTGTACCTAACACTACCGGACTGGGCGCAGAAAACGTGGGATTAAAGTTGGACGAGCGGGGATATATCGAGGTGGATACCCACTGCCGAACCAATCTGCCTGATATATATGCCGTGGGAGATGTGGTGCGCGGTCCCATGCTGGCGCATAAAGCTTCCGAAGAAGGTGTGGCGGTTGCAGAAATGATTGCCGGGCAGGCAGGACACGTCAATCTGGACGTAATCCCCTGGGTTATCTACACCTCCCCCGAAATCGCCTGGGTCGGCAAGACTGAGCAGGAGTTGAAAGCAGGGGGCGCGGAATATAAGGCGGGACAGTTCCCCTTCATGGCAAACGGACGTGCACGCGCACTGGGAGAAACCGGCGGATTCGTCAAAGTGCTCGCGGATGCAGGTACTGATCGTATTCTGGGTATTCATATGATCGGTCCCTATGTCTCCGAACTGATCGCCGAAGCTGTAGTAGCCATGGAATTTGCGGCGAGCAGTGAAGATATCGCGCGCATTGTTCACGCGCACCCCTCCCTGTCAGAAGTCGTGCATGAGGCCGCACTGGCAGTGGACAAACGGGCGATACATATTTAAGGGCGGGGCAAGGGTCCCAAGAAAGACCGGGAAGTACTTCAAGGTCACGGCGGTGTTCAACCGTGACCTTCAGGTACCCCATCACTACGGGCAGGTTTTGAGCCCTTTTGACCTTTTGACTCTTTTACCCTTTTACCCTTTTACAAGCTCAAGCGAATGGCAAGTTCCGGAGAATTCCCCCTTACTTGCCTATCCTTTGCCTATCCTGCTGACCACCTTCCAGAACTCTCTCGGTTCAGTCGCTGTACCGGTTTTGTGAAGCGAGTCGACCAGAGTGCGACCAGCCGCGGCAAGACGAAGGTCCTGTGCCTTCATCTCCCGCCTGAGCTTGTACACCATGAATGGCGACAGGTTACTGCCCGGCCCCTGTGTTTGCTTCCGCTCCATCTGTTCCTGGGCAACCCTCTCCTGCCACAGGTATTCCAGCTCGGCAATACGCTCCCTTACGGGCGCCTGTTCCAACTGAATCCGCGCCTCCACCTCACGCTCTATTTTTTTGACATGTTCGGCAGCAAGGCAGGCACGCTCGGTCAACTGCAGCACTTCTGTCTCCAATGCGGACTTGCTCGACTCGCACTCGGTAAGAAACCGGGAAGGCATCCATCCCCAATAATGCAGCCGCGTGCGCAGCGGGTGCGCCAAGCGCCAGTTGCATAACTGGCGGTGAGCTGCCCTTGCTTCGGTTTTGGCGCGCCGCAGTTGTTCCGACAAGGATTCGAGCATTTGCCGCGCACCCAGTACCTGATGTTCACGCTCCACCAGATCGCACACCTCCAGCGGCCGCAATTCTGCTATCAAGGCTCGCAATTCCGAGCTTGTCATATGCTCCAGCTTCTGCTTCATTTTTATGCCCGAAGTGACCATTAGGACCTAACAGCGCCTTCGATCTTAAAAATGCATCTTGATACTGGCCTGATAGAACTCATTGGATACATCGCCCTTGAGGTCAGCACCTGCGGCGAAACGCAGGGCGAGATGCATGGGCAGCGCGAACTCCACGTAGGGGCCGATCCAGTTGTAAAGCGTACCGGGATTTCCCGAAATCCGGTCTACGTGAAACCTCAGGTGCTCCCAGTGAACGCCGATAGAATTGAGCGGTACGTTTTTAAAATTGAACAGGGCTGGCTTGACACCGGCACTGATCCAGTTATGAATGAAGTCCCTCGCCCGCTCATCGCGAACAGCTGCGTAGTAGGCAAGAATACGCCTGCCCGGTATAAAACCCATCGTCATAATTGAAGGTTATACTGGGTACCACGCCTTCTCCAGCCCGGATACCCCTGCCGATGATTTGGCTGGAGAGCAAAGCGCCATTTAGCAGACCGATCTGAGGATTGATGCTTAGTGTGTCATTCAGAAAGCGAAAATTCAAACCAATCCCCACTTCGGTCCACAAGCCGTTGCCGCCAGCATCGACCTGCATACCGTTGGGGCCGGCAACCACTCGGCTGCGGCCGAAGTTGGGACTTGTCCAGAGCCAGCTATAAAAGGTGAAGTCGATGTTATCGGCGACTTCATAACCGGCATCGAGTATGGTCTGGAAACCAAAGAATGCGTCCTGCTTCAAGGTCACGCCCCCATGAAATTTCTCCTTGTCGAAGCCATGACCCTTGTCATGAGCAGCCTGCCATCCGCCTTCTGCATGTCCTTTCATGTGGGCCACGTCGGCTTCCTGGGCTTCCTTGACTTCGGACTTCCTGGGCTCGCCCTCGGTTTGCGCAACGGCTGGATGCGCAGCGCCAGAGGACGGCGTCCTCTTCAGGTTCACACCCCCATGGTGCCCCTTGCCGCGAACGTCCTGAGCCTCCTGATTCTCCAACCGCCCTTCCAGCTCAGCGATTCTCGCCTCCAGCAGTTCCAGTTTCTTCCTGAGCTCGTCTTCTGTTTGCGCCAGTGCCAGTGCGTTGGATGACATAAATGCGGCGCCGAGAAACAGATAAAGGCCCAGGTATTTCTTCCTTCCCCTTGATACAATTGTGTTGACCCTGCTACTTGCTTTCAGTAGTACTGACATTTACAACTCTCTTTCTTGTTGTATTGACGTTGAATTTTGTACATGCTTGCAACGGAACATCACGAAGTGTGAACTTGGTGTGAACCATATGTGAAGCCATTGTGAAACAGGTGTGAAGTATACGTTATGGATATGTGAGATTAATGTTGTGAATTTGTTAAGAAACTGTGAAGAAGCTCCTTGAGCAGAGTCCTGGGGAGTATCCTGGCACTTCATCAGCATCTCATCTTGTTCAGCAACCCGGGAAATTCTGGCTTGCTGATGTCATTTCCCTGACTTGCCAAAGTCATTTTCAGGAACCTGCTGCTGGAATTACCACGTTGTCATTCGTCCTTAAATTGTCCTGGAAACCGGCTCGATGACTTTTGCGGTAAAATGCGGCCTTTGCGAATTCTTCATGACGAGCATCACCATTGCCCTTTCCAAGGGACGGATTTTTGACGATACCGCACCCCTGCTGAAAGCTGCGGGAATTGTCCCGCTGGATGACCCCGAAACATCACGCAAGCTGATCCTCACCACCAATCGTGACGATGTGCGACTGATCATCGTGCGTGCTTCGGATGTGCCGACTTACGTGCAGTATGGCGCGGCGGACATGGGCATCGCAGGTAAGGATGTGCTGCTGGAGCATGGTGGCGCGGGGCTCTACCAGCCTCTCGATTTGAATATCGCCCGCTGCCGGATGATGGTGGCCGTACGTAGCGATTTTGACTATGAATCCGCGGTCCGGCGGGGCGCGCGGGTACGAGTGGCCACGAAATATTTACAGACGGCGCGCGAACACTTCGCGGAAAAAGGGATGCATGTCGATCTCATCAAGCTCTATGGGTCAATGGAGCTTGCTCCGCTCGTAGGATTGGCAGATGCAATCGTCGATCTGGTTTCCAGCGGTAATACGCTTAAGGCGAACAATCTCAAGGCTGTCGAAGAAATAATGCCGATCTCATCGCGGCTGATCATCAATCAGGCAGCATTGAAATTGAAACGCCATGCAATACAGCCGATGCTGGAAGCCTTCTCGGCTGCAATTACACCCCTTAACCCTCTATCCCCTTACCCCCTTGGAGCAGCAACCTGAGCGGCGCCCAGAACTGCAACTGCAAACCATTCCCTTATCCCCTATCGCTCATGATTTCGATAAAGAGACTCTCTTCTGCCGAGGCCGGCTTCGACAGGGCGCTGTCGGAACTGCTTGCGTTTGAAAACGCCCAGGATGCAAAGCTGGAGGCGACTGTCGCAGACATTCTTGCGGATATCAGGAAGCAGGGAGATAAAGCCTTGCTGGAATACACCCTTCGTTTCGATCGTCTGGATGTAAAATCGCCGGCGGATCTGGAATTGCCCCGAAAGCGCCTGCAGGAAGCTCTCCATAACCTGGCTGCCGAGCCACGTAACGCCCTGGAACAGGCCGCGGAGCGAGTACGCACCTACCATGAGAAACAGTTGACGCAATCCTGGAGCTACGTGGAGCCTGACGGCACGCAACTTGGGCAGAAAATCACCCCGCTGGATCGTGCTGGCTTATATGTTCCGGGCGGCAAGGCATCCTATCCTTCGTCAGTACTGATGAATGCAATTCCTGCCAAGGTGGCAGGAGTGAATGAGCTTGTCATGGTGACCCCCACTCCAGAGGGCGAAACAAATGACCTGGTGCTGGCTGCTGCAGCCATATGTGAGGTTGATCGAGTTTTCACGATAGGCGGCGCCCAGGCCGTGGGGGCCTTGGCATATGGCACCCACACCGTGCCCCCGGTGGACAAGATCGTGGGCCCGGGAAACGCTTATGTGGCTACAGCAAAGCGGCATGTTTTCGGTGTGGTAGGCATCGATATGCTGGCGGGACCTTCCGAAATCCTGGTCATCTGCGATGGTAAAACAAATCCGGACTGGATTGCGATGGACCTGTTTTCCCAGGCAGAGCATGACGAGTTGGCCCAGGCGATCCTGCTGTCACCCGATCTCCATTTTATCGAAGCAGTTGCCGCGAGTATCGCACGGCAACTGGAAGCAATGCCGCGTAAGGAGATAATCCGGGCTTCGCTCGAAAACCGGGGCGCATTGATCCAGGTGCGTGATCTGGACGAAGCCTGTGAGATCGCCAACCGCATCGCGCCCGAACATCTGGAGCTATCAGTAGAACAACCGGAAAAGTGGGTGGAAAAAATAAGACATGC
>DATEEZ010000127.1:0-4731 GCA_035280905.1 Nitrosospira sp. | reverse complement strand
GGATGTGCTGATCCGCCCCGATGATATCGTGCATGACGATGCCAGTCCCGTTCAAGCCAAGGTTATGCAAAAAGCATTCCGCGGCGCCGATATCCTGTATACCCTGCAACTGCCGGGTGGCAGCACTGCCTTGTCGCTCGTCCCAAGCCATCATAATCATGCGATAGGGGAAAAAATAGGAATCAGGCTGGAAGCGGATCATGTTGTGGCATTCAGCCAGTCTGTACCATGACCAAAGCCCTGTTACCGACCAACGGGCGCCGGTAACCTTTCCTGGTCGAGGGATTTTGACCTGATGTTCGTGCTCAATACCAATATTATTTCTGGACTGCGCGCAAGGCAAAAGCCGCCGAGAGTTTGGCGGCGTGGGGGGCGAATGTTGCTGTCGGATGCCCCATTGCTATGGGCCATTACATTCTGGAACGCTGGCGCCAGATGCGATCCTCCATCCCCGGTTAGCTGTCATATCCTATCCGCTGCGCGTTGAAAAACGGGTTTCTCATGCAGGGGACTTAAACCGGGCTACCGGTCATGTTGACTGATTCATTGCATATCCACGCCACTTTAGGGCGTTGCCAGAACTTCAGATCTGGTCTTTGGAGTCTGATCCGATCTTGGCGTTATTCTCGTAGTTTCGCTCGTGCGGTGTTTCCGCTGAGGTGGAATAATCGCGCTGGGCAAGTTCCGATGCCATTTTCTGATGAAAGGCAGCCTGCTTTAAAGTTTCCTCCGCCGCTCGCTCGTATTTATGCAATAAAGCCAAAGTATGCGATTGCTTATCTTGCGCCTGTCTACCATAAAGATAGCTTTTTTCTTCGTAATGCTGAAGCAGTTTCTTTTGATCCTCTGCCTTTATCAGCATTTCTTTTGCGGCATTTCGATATTGCTTCGCCAAATTATCGTGGTCGGTATAGGTTCTCGCATTCTTTACAGCCTTGTGAATATCATCATTCTGCGCTTCGAGAGGACCCATTTGCGCGCAGGAAGCCAATAGAGCAATCGCGGACAAGATCGCAACAAATGTTCCTGATTTTGTTTTCACGATAGTAATGAACCCAAATAGAATGAAAGCAGCTTCATCCTAACTCAGTCCATACTATTGAGTATATTGGGGAAACCCTGGTTTTTTACTAAGGGAAACCCTTATGCAAGTTTATATGGCAAAAGTCCGAAAAGCATCCTGACAACCTGACATAAAACGCCCAGTCAAAATGCCTGCTATTGAGCTTCGCTCCAGTGGGTGGCATAACGTATCAAATCGGCGCCGTCTTTCAAGTTCAATTTGGTACGAATGTTGAAGCGGTGCGTTTCGATAGTTTTAATACTGCGGCTAAGCAACTTGGCAATTTCCTGACTGCTATGTCCGGAGCCAATCAAATGCAGCACCTCAAACTCACTGGGGGTCAGACTGCTAATCAAAGGCTCAGCCTCCGAATTTCCGGCTGCCACCCGATTCAATAGCTTGGCATGCATTGGCTTGCTCAAATAAATATTTCCCTTTAATACCTCGTGGATAGCGGTTACCAGCACTTCACCGGGCTCCTGCTTCATCACGTAACCACGCGCGCCGGCCCGCAAAGCCCGTTCCGCATACACGCCTTCATCGTGCATGGAGACGACGAGTACGGGTAGTGTGGGGATCAGGATGTGTATGCTTTTTATGACCTCGAAACCGGAGAGGGTCTTGAGAGACACATCCATTAAAACGATATCGGCATGATGTCCCGCTTTGAGGGTGGCCAGCGCTTCGTCGCCGTCTCCGGCCTCTGCAAATACCTCCATATCTGGCTCAAGATTGATAAGCATCGCCATGCCGTGCCGCAACATGGCGTGGTCGTCCACCAGCATTACCTGTGCTTTCAAAGCTGGCATATCGGGAAGCTCCTACATCATTCGCATTTCGAGCCGCACTTCCACTCCGCCTTCGGGGTGCGACACGAATTCCAGTGCCGCGCCAAGCTGCCTGGCGCGATATTGCATAATTTTAATGCCCATTCCTGGCGTCGCCCCGCGTTTTGTGTTAAAGCCGGCAAAGCCGCCGCCATCGTCGCGTATCGACAGACGGAGCATTTCTTCCTCGGAACCTAGCGAAATTGTCACATGCTGTGCGCCGCCGTGGCGTATTGCGTTATTGGTAGCCTCTTGGGCAATCCGGTAAATATTAAGCGCAAGATCCTTAT
Organism: Nitrosospira sp.; assembly: GCA_035280905.1. Classification (GTDB taxonomy): domain Bacteria; phylum Pseudomonadota; class Gammaproteobacteria; order Burkholderiales; family Nitrosomonadaceae; genus Nitrosospira. The sequence continues at coordinate 2,551 of DATEEZ010000127.1, read as the reverse complement.
CCTTGATAATGACTTCATTTTTGCATATAAAATCACAAGTAATCTTATAAGTGATTGCGATTCTCGAGGCAAATGCCCGTAGCGCGGCCATCAGGCCATTGGTCTCCAGTTCAAATGGAAGCAGCCCCTGCGCAAGCTGCTTGCATTGCATCACAGCGACCTGCGCTTGAGTCGCGATGGAAGCAGCGACCGTTGCCGCATCCATACTCCCCGATGAGGACATTTTTTTCTGCAGCGCCTTGGCCTGATAACCAATCGCCGCAATCTGTTGCCCGAGATTGTCGTGCAAATCCTGGCCGATCGAACGCTGGTGTTCTTCCGCTATGGAAACCAGTGTCTGCTCGAGATGTTTGCGCTCAAGCCATCTCTCCAGATCACTCGCAACCGCGTCGATAAGCCGTTGCTCTTCCGGCACCAGGAACGGTTTGTCTTCGGGATAGAAGACACGCAACTGGCCGCAGGGATTGTTGTTGGCGCTAATCTTCGATTTCAGCTCGTGCGTAAGACCCTGACCGTGATTCTCAGAAGTGAAGCGCCTGCCATCGAGTTCGATCATGGCGGTAGCAATTTCCGGAAATTGCATGGCGGGTATCAGGTGCTCGAAAATCTGCTGGCAGACATTATCCACCGATAATTCCACCCCCATGCCATGGCGAATCTCGTAGAGACAAGTGATTTCTTTCAGACGCTCGCGCAACGCCTCATCGATCTGTTTGCGCTCAAACCACCTCCCCAGATCAGTTGCGACTGCGTCGATGAGCCGCTGTTCTTCCGGCACCAGAAATGGTTTATCTTCGGGATAGAAGACACGCAACTGGCCGCAAGGATTGGTGTTGACGTTAATCGTCGATTGCAGTTCGTGCGTAGGGCCCTCGTCGTGATTCTCTGAAGTGAAGCGCCTGCCATCGAGCTCGATCATGGCGGTGGCAATTTCCGGAAATTGCATCGCGGGTATCAAGTGCTCAAAAATCTGCCGGCAAACATTATCCACCGATAATTCCGGCCCCATACCACGTCGAATTTCGTAGAGACAGGTGATTTCTTTCAGACGCTCGCGCAGCGCCTGAGCTGCCCCAGCATGTTCATCCAAAAGGGGATGGCCGTAACTGGCGTGCCTTTTATCCTGGCTGGTCATTGAAGGCTTTCATAGTTTGATCAATTCAATCTCCCACCCCGGCCGTTCTATGACATGAATTTGAATATTTCGCCTAGTGTAGTGAAGCGCTCTTGATGGAACTTATGATCAGGCTATAGACCTCGTGAATACTGGGTTTCATATGTTTCAATTAGTGTGCAACACTAGTTTATACCAGTCATACACTTCGGGCGAGTTCATCACTACCCGCAAAAAGCTCCTTAACCTCCAGCAATTCGCGCGCGCTATCAACGACAGGATTAGCTCCTCGTTTCGTTCGAAAACCAAAGCCTGCCTGATTCCCAGCTATTTTGTACATCACCAACTGAGCGCGGTTGCCATATTTCTGGGCCTAATGTTGAACATTAAGGAGCGAACCGTACTGGATGATAAGCTTAGCTCAGCTTGACGAATGCGGAACTTACCGCGCTGGCTCGAGAAATAATGACGGCCCGTGGTAAGGAACGCGAAAGAATCAAGGACGAGTTACATGACGGAGTCCAGCAAAAGCTGTTTGCTTCAAATATACAACTGGACGTTGCTATGAGGACGCTCCCTCACGTCCCCGAAAAGTCCTCGCGCGCGCTTAACTCAATTCAAGAACTTCTGAATGAAATGGGGATAGAGCTTCGCAAGATCGTGAATGGTATCGTTGATCCTGACCTTGATCTCAAGGCCGGCCTGGAAAAACTTGCCCTTGAAATGTCTCAGCCAATGAGATTAATCAAAGTCACTGTCGATGGAGAAATAACGAATATAACGGTCGACTCAAAAAGAGTCCTCGAATTGTTCGCCAGAGAGGCATTGGTTAATATTGTTAAGCACGCTGATGCCCATCAAATAGAAATGCGCCTGGAAAGTTCGCCCCAGCTTGTAAAACTTGAGATTTGTGATGATGGCAGAGGGTTCGATGTAGACAATAACCCGGCTGGGCATGGTTTGCGCAATATGAAAGAGCGGTTGGAGTCAGCAGGCAGAAGTTTGACAATTAATTCTCACCCTGCGGGCACCTGCCTCACAGGCATTCTCCCTCTTACCTAGTCGGATATCATTATGACCAACACCCACCAATCTGTATTGGAATCGGCATTGTCACCGAACGCTCCCTATAAGATCAGGATTATTGATGATCATGATTGGATCATCCGTGGGCTTTCCACTTCTCTGGAAATGAATGAGGAGTATAAAGTGGTAGCAACGGCTCAGTATGCCGACGAGGCAAGGCAACGCATGGGCCGCGAGGTTAATCTTTTCATAATGGATATTCGCTTGCCCCCTTCCTATGGGAAGGAGATACAGCCTAATTGCGGCATCGATCTTGCGGCTGAATTCCATAAAAACTACCCTGATTCAGCAATCCTGAGTTTAAGTGGAGAGACCAAAGTAGCGCTTGTGCAGCGGGCGTGGGCTGCAGGT
>DATEEZ010000126.1:0-3725 GCA_035280905.1 Nitrosospira sp. | reverse complement strand
AAAGGCTGTGTTGTAGTCGGGGGCGATAAGCGGCATGGCCGTTTGCTCCTATATTTAATATCCCTAGAATTTCTCCGTTCTATCGAACAGGACCACCATACAGCTACAGTTCTAGTTCTGATCTCCACTCAACGATCCCTTGGCGTTCTGTTTTTTTATCCTCCGACGCATAGCTGTGTTCTATACCATCATTTTTTTGTGTTATTAAAACTAGTTCATGAGCAGCGAATGTCAAGCAAAGGTATGAGCACAATGAGAACAAAGATCGGATTGTGGAGCAGGAGTTTTATTGCTGGAAGAAGCAGCATGGGACCAAAGTCAAACCAGGTGCGCCGAACAAACATTGGCACTACCCGCTGCAAGGGTATAAAATTCCCTTATTCCATGTATAAAATCGTGCACAGCCGCAACATCCATTTCGTCATGCTCATGCTGTTCATCAGTATGATGACAAATGCCTTGAGTTGGGCATTTAATGGCGAAGTCTTTGCTCATGAGCTTGATCACGCGCACCACGTTCTATCTCTCGACCCGACGGCTCATCTGGAAGCCCATCAGCGCGCCTTACGGAATGATGAGGGTCATCTGGATGCAGCCACTCATCTGTGTCTGCACGCAGCCGGACAGTATCAACCCTTTTTCCTGACGGCACCCCTGGTCATACCGCCTTCCATTGCTGAGGAATGCGTAACGAGTCCCGTCGCAGCTAGCATCCCTGAATCCATCCTTGATTCACCTCTTCATCCACCTCGGATAATCTCCTAAGTCAGGTTCAGTAAACGAGCCATTCGTCCTGAACCGGAATCAGGCATTCTTTATCGGCTGAGCTTGCCCTCGCAAGATTGACGACACCGGTCGTAGCAACTGGCCTGAACCGGCTTTGTTTCGAATCCCCATTTGCGGGCCTGAACTCGTTTAAGGCACGAGCAAGTCCTTCACGGCCCTGCTGGACGGCAACTAACACTTCCTTGGTCTGGTTCAACGTCTTGTGGTCGGCTTGAGCATCGAGCGGGGAACAGACTCGGTGCGAATGATGATCCACCTCCACTTGTGAGTGCCGCGAGGGTGGACTCTGGCAGGAAGCGAAACAGAATAAAAGGGGAGCAGACAATATTTGCCCATCAACTACAGGTCAAATATTTCCCTTGATTACCCGAAGGAATCTCCATGAACTTTCATGCGTTGTTCATCATCAGGCAATACCTGCCTGCTGCGGCCATGCTCGTTCTTGCAATCGTTTGCCAGCCATCGGCAAGTGCCGGCAACACCTTTACCGCCATCCCTCTCATCGCGAATCGTGGGGATAACAACTTGACCTTGCGGGAAGCAGTTGAACTCACACTTCAACGCAACCCCGAACTAGCCTCGTTCGACAAAGAGATACTCGCGCTGGAGGGGACAACATTGCAGGCCGGCTTGTTGCGAAATCCCGATTTATCCGTAAATGTGGACAACGTCGGGAATATGGGCACTGGAAATGGCCGCTCCGTAGGTGCTCCTCCGGGCACAACCATCAAGGAGAATGTCGAGCAGCAGGATTTAATCATTCGCATCAGTCAATTGATCGAGCTCGGGGGAAAACGGGCTGCCAGGGTAAATGCAGTTTCTCTGGGGCGGCAGCTGGCCATAAAAGATTATGAGGCGAAACGCCTGGAAATTATTGCCCGCGTGGCGAACGCATTCATCGAAGTTCTCGCCGGCCAGGAACAGCTACGCCTCACGGAAGAAAGCCTGCAGCTGGCGCAACGGGTGGTGGATACAGTCAGACGTCGCGTCGAGGCAGGGAAAGTGCCTCCCATTGAAGAAACCAAGGTTGGAGTTGCATTTTCCAGCACGCGGATTGCTTTCGTGCAGGCGCAGCGTGATTTGGAAGCAGCACGCAAGCGGCTGGCTCTGTTATGGGGAAATCCATCGCCGGAATTCGTAAAGGTGCTGGGAAATCTTGAATCGCCGGTGGCAACGCCAACTTTCGAAGCGCTCACGGAACGCGTTCTGATCAGCCCCGTTGCGGATCGCGCCAGAAAAGGGATAGAACACCGCAAGGCGCTGCTCGAAGTGGAACAAAGCCGCCGGGTACCTGACATCACGCTGGCTGGCGGAATGATCAAGCATTGGGAATCGGGAGGAACCACGGGCATTGTCGGCATTTCCATGCCCTTGCAGTTATTTGACCGAAATCAGGGAAACCTGCGGGAGGCCAACCAGAGACTGAACAAAGCCCTGGACGAGCAAGCCGCCACGGAACTGAGGCTTCGAGCAGAGTTGGCGCAGGCGTATGAATCTCTTTCAGCGGCACAGAACGAGATCGTGATATTGCGTAACGAAGTGCTGCCGGGCGCGGAAAGCGCCTTCGAAGTCACGAACAAAGGTTATGAGCTGGGTAAATTCAGTTTTCTGGAAGTGCTGGATGCCCAGCGCACCTTGTTCCAGAACCGCATGTTGTACATGCGCGCGCTTGCCAATTATCACCGTCTGGCAAATGAAATCGAGCGATTAACCGCTGCCCCGCTGGATGAGTCCATCGACGGCGTATCAAGGGATTACCATGAAAAATAGGAAACTTGTCCCGATCCTTACCGTAATCGCCATAGGAATTCTGCTGGGCGGTCTGATACTCGGCTGGGAGAAAACCTCTCGGCCTCCCTCGACATCTTCCACAAGCGATGAAGCGCCTGCAGAGGCATCCGCATCCGGATCGTCGCAGTACAGGGAAGGACCCAAAGGGGGCAGGCTATTTACCTCCGATGGAGGCGATGGCTTTGCCGTGGAGGTAACAATCTTTGAAGCAGGCGTTGCCCCACGCTTCAGGCTCTATTTATATGAAAAAGGTAAATCCTCGCCGCCCGCCGCTGCCAAAGTGACCATGACACTGTCGCGCCTCGGGGCGCCCGCGCAGGTATTCAAATTCACACCCGAGACCGATTATCTGGTGAGCGATCAAATAGTAAAGGAGCCGCATTCGTTTGATGCCGTGATTACCGTTCAATGGAAAGGCAAAACGATTCATTGGGAATACAGCCAGGTGGAGTCCAGAGTCGAGATGCCGGACGAGATGCTGAAAGGCGCCAGCATCGAAATACACACTGCCGGACCGGCGATCATCAAACCCATGCTCAAGCTGCCTGGCGAGATCATTTTCAACGAGCATACCATCGTGCAGGTAGTACCCCGCCTCCCTGGAATAGTCACCGCGGTGAAGCGTCACCACGGTCAGCAGGTGCGGAAAGGAGAGGTTCTCGTGGTGATGGAGAGCCAGATGCTGGCTGAACTGCGCAGTCAGTACCGGGTAGCCAAAAAGCGGCTGGCGCTGGCGCAGACAACCTACAAGCGCGAACGGCAGCTGTGGGAAGAAAAAATCTCCGCCAAACAGGATTATCTCGTCGCCCAGGAGCTGCTGAATGAGGCGGAGATTGCATTGGACCTGGCTGCGGTCAAGCTGCAGTCGCTCGGAGTGCAGCCGGAAGCAGCTTCTTCCGGCAATCTTGCCCGTTACGAAGTCCGTGCACCAATATCGGGGCTCATCATTGACAAGGCTGTCGCCTTGGGCCAGACGCTGAAGGAAGACGAACATATTTTTGTTATTGCCGACGTTTCGACAGTGTGGGCTGCCATCACGGTTTATCCAAAAGATCTGGATGTAGTCAAGGTCGGGCAAAAAGCAACAGTCAGGGCAACGGCGTCGGATGTAGAAGGGGAAGGGCTCGTTACCTATATCACCACTCTGA
>DATEEZ010000125.1:0-5672 GCA_035280905.1 Nitrosospira sp. | reverse complement strand
GCCACAACAAGCCGCCTGCTGATCGACCTTAACCGCTCGATCGGTCACCCCCGGCTCTACTCGGAAGCGACCCGTCATACACCTGCCGCTATCCGCGATGAGATTCTAAAGTATCACTACTTGCCCTATCGCACCCAAGTGGAGGCGAGCATTGCGGATGCGGTCCGCTCCGGCCTGAGGGTAATCCACATCTCCTCACACAGCTTCACCCCAGAACTGAATGGGGAGGTTCGCAATACCGATATCGGGCTGCTTTATGACCCCTCGCGCAATCTCGAGCAAGAACTGTGCAACCGCTGGCGGGCATGCCTCGGCGCGCATGCACCCGATTTAAGGGTACGCCGCAACTATCCCTACACAGGGGCGGTAAACGGTTTTCCCACTTACCTGCGGCGCCGGTTTCCTGCCGATGCTTACATCGGCATCGAGTTGGAAGTCAACCAGAAACACATTCTCAAGGGCGGCTGGCGATGGCATGCATTACGCAGCCTGCTGGCTGATACACTCAACGAGGCTGTTGCACGAGCCAATCCATACTCATCTGAAGGTATCCTCGAGCATCGGCAGGAAATATGAGGAGGTCAGCGTATACCCGCTCAGGAGCCAAGGTTCGAGGCAGAGGTGATGGGGCCGCACTCGTCATCCACCTGTTTTGCCAATGCTCGCAGCGAGGTGGAGATTTCGACCGGGTAAGCAGGCGCTCTCTCAAGCAATCTGAGGGGTTCCGGCAGGCGGGCATAATTCGCAAGGGTTTGCTGGCGGATCGTTTCCAGACCATCCTTGCCAGAGAGGCGCTGCCCTGCCCGCATGACCGGGAGGATCAGTGGCTCACCCTCCTGCGGATCATCCTTTTCCAGCGCAACGACATCCCCTGCGATGCAACGGCCCGAATCCGCGTATCTGCGATACACCTGCTTGCGACCCGGCCATGTGGCTTTTCCCTCGGAGCGTTTGCGGCGCGCCTTGCCGGCATACTCCTGCAGCTTGTAGGCGCAATCCAGCGCCGGCACGTCGCTCGACACATCTAATGCGGTGCCCAAGCCAAAGCCGTCGATGGGAGCGCCGGATGAAATCAATTCATGCACCCGATTTTCGTTCAGATTACCACTGGCAAAGATGCGGGCTTTTTCAAGCCCCCCCTCGTCGAGTATCTGGCGCACGCGACGTGCATGCATCCCCAGGTCGCCGCTATCCAGCCGGACACCACTCACCTGAATGCCATCCTGCGCAAGTTTTCGGGCCAGGTTGACGACCTTGGTTGCAGCCGCCTCGGTATCGTAGGTATCGATGAGCAGAATCGAGTTTTCCGGATGGCAACGCACGAAATGTTCGAAGGCGACAGCCTCGTCCGTATGTGCCTGGATGTAGGAATGAGCAACCGTGCCGAATGAAGGAATGCGGTACAAGGATGCCGCAAGCACGGTCGACGTGCCGGAAAAACCGGCAAGATAACTTGCGCGGGCAGCTAGCAACGCAGCCTCCGCCCCATGCGCCCGGCGCATGCCGAAATCCACCAGAAACCTGCCGGGCGCCACCAGCACTGAGCGCGCCGCCTTGGAGGCGATCAGGGTTTCGAAATGCAGGAGGTTGATGAGGCGGGATTCGACAAACTGGGCTTGCGGCAGCGGCGCCGTTATCCGAAGGATGGGCTCATCCGGAAAAAAAAGGGTACCTTCCGGCATTGCATGTACATCCCCAGTAAAGCGGAATTGTTCAAGGTAGTTTATAAGGACTGGTCCAAACCGAGGCTTAAGCCATGCCAACTCCTCGGTTGAAAAGTGCAGGTTCTCAAGGAATTCCAGCGCCTGTTCCAGACCGGCCGCCACCAGAAAATTCCGGGTCGGGGGAAGCTTGCGAAAAAACAGTTCGAATACCGCGGTTTCCTGCATTCCCTGCTGAAGGTAGCTCTCCAGCATGGTGAGCTGGTAATGGTCGGTCAGCAGCGGGCTGAAGAGCGGGTTCACTCAGGGACGACGGCCTCGAAATCGATGAGTTTTGCGCCCAGACGGGCCATTTCCTCCAGCGCCGCGTTGCTCGCGTCTTCATCCATCCCCCGCACTGCATCCCTGAGAACAAAGGTGTCATATCCATAGTTCAAGGCATCCCGTACAGTACTGAGGACGCAATGATCTGTAGCCAGGCCACCGATGAAAACGCGGGAAATTCCTGCGGACCTTAGCATGGGGTTCAGCTCTGTCTCCGAAAAACCGGAATAAGCATCTTTCTCGCTGGAGGTAGCCTTGGAAGCGATATGCAACTCGCAGGGAATTTCCAGACTCGCCGGAAATGCCGCACCTTGCGTTTCAGCAATACAATGTGGAGGCCACGGCCCCCCTTGCTGATGAAAGGAGCAGTGATCGGGCGGATGCCAGTCGCGGGTAGCGAAAATGGGCAACTCGCGAAAAAGAAAAGCTGCGATATAACGATTAAGGCTTGGGATGACCTCGTCTCCCGCCGGAACAGGAAGACTCCCGCCGGGTAGAAAGTCGTTTTGCACATCAACTATGATAAGGGCGTCACCGGTACCAATGTCCACTTTCATGGCAGTCTCCTATTCCCTTTGCCCCCTTGCACTTTACATTCTTCAGTCTAGCGCGCCGGACCCGTTATTCGCGGCTCTGCCTCTTCGGGTTCTTCTACAGAATGCCTGCCCGTGCTGACGCGTTTTGCCTGAAAACCTTCGCTGCCAATATCTTCGAGGAACTGCACCTCACTCCCTTCCATCAGCTGTTCAAAATTGTTATTGGCAAGATTCTCGCGATGAAAGTACAGTTCCTGTCCATCGGGAGTTTGGACGAAACCATAACCCTCCTCTGGCATGAGCCTCACCACTTTGCCGTGCAGGACAGGAGCATGTGCCTTGATTTCGCCGCGCTGACGCCGCCCGTAATCTTCGAGCTGGCGCTTTGCGGCGTCGAACGCATCACGCAGGGCAACGTACACATCCTCGTTCGGCTCGCGGGTCACCACAAGCTCCTTTCCCGGTACTGTAATGTCCAACCGTACATTGAACATGCGCCCATGCTGTTTATGTTTATGGGGGACTTCGATAACTATCCTGCATCCCATGATGTGGGGATAAAAAGTCTCGAGCTTTTCCGCTTTTTGCCGGACATGGCTTTCCAGTGCTTCGGAATGGGGAATATCGCGTGTGGTGATCTGAAGTTGCAATTTCATGACTTATATCCTCTCGATGATAAATTCATATTGCATCCAGCCATAAGATAAAACTGAAAGACAGGAGCCCGCGCTAAAACTGCCAGAACTATGCCCCGCGTTCCGTTTCACGCAACTGGTTTTTGTCGCCGCGAATAAGCAGTACGGGGATAGGCGCCATACGCACCACCCCTTCCGCAACGCTGCCGAACAGGACGCGGCTGAAACCGGAACGGCCATGAGTGCCAATTACGATCAGTTCGGCTGACCAGCGCCTTGCTTCCTCGAGTATCACGCCGGCGATGCGCTCGCCACTAGCTTCCAGCAATTTCACTTCGGCTGCAACCCCTGCCTGTTGCATCAAGGTTTGCGCCTCCGTCAATATCCTCCCGCCGGTTCTCTCCATGGATGCCTTCATCTCGTCGTAATTGATGTAGCTGTTGGCATCCATCAAGTGAATATCAGCCATGACATATACCAGTTCCACCTGGGCGCTATGCTGCTTTGCAAGTTTCGAGACCTCCTGGAGTGCAAGGCTGGAGGTTGCGCTGCCGTCTATTGGAACCAGGATACGTTGGTACATGTCACCTCTTGAAAAAATGTTTTTAATATTGTTAACCCTTAACCCTTCACACAGACTTTCGGCCGGAGAAATGCGACTCGCCGGGCGAGCCCCGCTTCTTCCGTCGCCTCAGCCACCAGATCTACATCCTTATAGGCGCCTGGAGCCTCTTCCGCGACGCCGCGCATGGAGCGGGTACGGATCAGTATGCCTTGTTGCGCCAGCTCGTCCACCAGCGCGCGTCCTTTCCATCGCGCGAGCGCCTGATGCCGGCTCATGGCACGGCCTGCACCGTGGCTCGAAGAGGCGAAGGCGGGGTTTTCACTGGCGCCAACGAGAATGTATGAGCCTGTCCCCATGCTTCCACCGATAACGACAGGTTGTCCTACCTGGCGGTAACGTTCAGGCAGCATGGGGTGCCCCGGCCCGAATGCGCGTGTGGCGCCCTTGCGGTGCACGTAGAGCAACCTTGATTTACCGTCGATCTGGTGAGTTTCCGCCTTGCAAGTATTGTGCGAAACATCAAACAAGGTTTCAAGCTCGGCCTGAGGATAAATTTCCGTAAATACGGAACGCGTAAGGTGCGTCAGGATTTGCCGGTTAGCAAGCGCGCAATTGATCGCAGCATTCATCGCGCCAATATATTGCTGGCCCTCTGGGGATTTGATAGGCGCACAGGCGAGTTCACGATCAGGTAAATGAATGCCCAAGCGGCTGGCTGCTTTTGCCAGCAGCACCAGGTAATCGGTACCGATCTGGTGCCCCAGCCCACGCGAACCGCAATGTATCGAAATCAGGATTTGCCCTTCATGGAGACCAAAGGCCAGCGCCGCAGCAGGATCAAAAATGCGGTCCACCACCTGTACTTCCAGGTAATGATTGCCTGAGCCGAGCGTACCCATCTCCCCGCGCTGGCGCTTTTTGGCGAGCTCGGATACGTTATCCGGGATTGCCCCCGCAACCCGCCCATGTTCTTCAATATAGTCCAGATCCGCCGCCGTGCCGTAGCCTTGTTGTACCGCCCAATGTGCACCGCCGTGCATCACCTGGTCGAGTTGCTGCGGGTTCAACTTGATTTCGCCTTCTTCGCCCACACCTGCGGGGATGGCGTGGAACAAGGCGTTCCCGAGTTCGGGAAAATGCTCCACTGCATTCTCTAGGTTGAGATTGCTGCGCAGACAGCGAATACCGCAGGAGATATCGAAGCCGACACCGCCTGCCGAAATCACACCGCCCTGGTCTGCATCGAAAGCTGCAACGCCTCCTATGGGAAAGCCATATCCCCAATGTGCATCCGGCATGGTCATTGCCGCCCCGACCAGACCCGGCAGGGAAGCAACGTTGGCGATCTGCTCGAGTACCTTGTCGTCCATGCTGACGAGCAAAGGTGCGCCGCCGTACAGGAGAACGTCCGCGCGTTCTTCCCCTGTTGTGCGCGGCAGTGTCCACAGGTAGGGTTGCAGTTGGCGTACGCGTTCCAGATTCATATCATCTCCTGCCGTTGCTCGCTGTTTAATTCCAATTTACTGGGGCGATGTGGAGGCGGAAATTCAAACATCCACTACGCAGCGCGCTTCCCACATTGCTCCGGTTTGCTTGACTGAAAGCATGGTCAGCGTTGCACCTTTGACTTCTACCCCGCGCTCCAGACCTTCCCGCCACTTTTCGCCCAGCGCTTCGGCGGACCACAGATTGTCCTGGCGCTGCACATGGAAGCGACTAAAAACCATGCCCAGTTCACGCGCCCTCCCAAGCAGCAGATTCAGCCATGTCACCAGCGCCAGTTCATGATCCGATTCTTCAAACTCTATCTTGACTGAAGTCTGTGGCTTCACCTTATTCAGAGGCGTGACTATACCGAACACTGCTTGAGCGGCTGTCTCGAATGCCTGCTCCAGGGTATTGCCACGTCCGATAATGCCGATATCGGCATCATGCTCGAAGTAGGATGAAG
>DATEEZ010000124.1:0-4182 GCA_035280905.1 Nitrosospira sp. | reverse complement strand
TGATATTTGGCTCCCCGACCAGGGCTCGAACCTGGGACCTGCGGATTAACATCTTTATATCGTAACCGATATGTTCAACCGGCAATTTTCCAATTTACGAAGGGATCATCGCTTCGCGGCTCAAACCGCGTCAGTTAATCACAAAAGAAATGGGGGGTTTAAAGGGGGGTAAGGAAAAATAAAAGGCTAAAACCACGTGCTTACGCAATAATTGGCGGAGAGAGAGGGATTCGAACCCTCGGTACGGTTTGACCCGTACGCACGCTTTCCAGGCGTGTACCTTAAACCACTCGGCCATCTCTCCTGTCGAGGGTTCCAGGAAAGGAATCCCGCAAAGGGCGCAAAGGATACACCAGAACGCTATCCCCGGCAACTTTACGGTAGTATAGCCGAAAGCGCTCATCCGTATCGGCGGCCCTCGAATCCTTTAATCCAAAAAAACAAGAAACAGGAAGTTGCATGCAGATCAAATCCCGCATCCGCACCATCGCGCATTACCCTCATGAAGGCATCATGTTCCGCGATATCACCACGCTTTTGAAAGACCCGGCCGGGTTGCGCGCGACGGTTCAGGAAATCGCCACCCGCTACAAAAGCATGAAAATCGATAAAGTGGCTGGAATCGAGTCACGTGGCTTCATTATCGGCGCACCGGTTGCCTACGAGCTTGGCGTGGGTTTCGTGCCAGTGCGAAAGAAGGGCAAGCTGCCTGCCGAAACGCGCGGGCGCGATTATCAGTTGGAATATGGCAGCGACCGCATCGAGATTCATGTGGATGCGATTCAGAAGGGCGACCGGGTGCTGCTGGTGGATGATCTGATCGCTACCGGTGGAACGGCGGAGGCTGCCGCTGGCTTGATACAGGAGATGGGGGGCGAGGTGGTGGAGTGCGGCTTTGTCATCGATCTGCCGGACATCGGGGGCCGGGCACGGCTGGAAGATCAGGGCCTCAAGGTGTTTGCGCTGTGCGAGTTTGAAGGGAACTGATCTCTGGCTGGGATGGAGCTTATAATGGCTCGTATAAACGCATTATCTATGGTTAAGAAGGGTACTCATAGTGTGTGTTGTCCTGTTACTAATCTTCATACTGGCACCGGCTGCATCCTTGGCCGCTCAGGCTCAGGATTATGCTGCGTGGTCAAAAAAGAACCTTGATGGTTCGTGGACGCGGACTACGGAGATTGCTGTTGCCACCTCATCTCTTCCCTCTGCGGTACCCAAAGATATCGGCAAATTTTGTCCGACCTATAAACGCTTGCCACGCAAAAAAAGGATTCAGTTCTGGGTGGGGTTGCTTTCGTCCATGGCGGAATTTGAAAGTAATTTTAATCCTGAAGCGGCTGCCAGAGGACCCTCCAAAGACAGGTTCAGAAGGCGGGGTATGAATCGAGGGCTGCTGCAAATATCAAAAGAAAGCGCAAACCAGCCGGGCTATAGCTGTGGCATCAAGAAAGCAAAACATCTACACGATCCCGCCGTTCATCTTCCATGTGCGGTAAAGATATTGTCTACATGGGTCAGTGCTGACCGGGTAATAGCCTCTTATAAGGGGGATAAAAAAACCAGGGGTGGCGCGCGCTATTGGGCTGTACTCCGGGAAAAAAATGGCCGCCTGCCCGCAATATCAAATTTCACCAGAAATCTATCATTCTGCCGGAAGGGCTGAATGAATTCCCTGCCCCGCGGCGGTTGATGCTTTTTGCGTAAACTACGTCACCATCAGAGGTGACAGGCTGAGTTATCGCATTGATGCCGAAGGCGATGAGAGAGGAGCGGGGGCAGTGGCACGGTAACATCACAGCCCAGGATCATTACTGGATTTGCTCCCCCGCTGCCAACCGTTCCGCTTTCTAGAACCGGAAGTTGTACTGAACGTAGAACAGGTCAGGCGAGACGCGCGGCGCCTGCGCTTTCAGGAAATCGCCGGCAAACAGTTTCGAATACCCCACGAGCACGTCTTCGTGCCGGTCGACGTGTATGTTGAAGCGGAAGTCGATTTCATCCCCGACGTAACTGCCGGATTGACCGGTTGCGTCCCGAAGGGTGGCAGCCCCGGCGGCGTTGTACAGGAAGTCACGCTTATTCGCCAGATAGAAGCGGTGGTACTGGGCGGTGAAATTGGCCCAGGGCAGGGGGTGCAAATTGAGTTGGGCGTTGAAGTCGTGAATGTTCTGCCTGCCCACGCGATCGATCCATCCGAGGTAATAGTTGCCGAAGGGGAAAAGCTGGTTGAAGGTTGTGTGGCTGCCATCGGTCAGATTATTGTCGCCGGAGGCAAAGTCGTAGCGCAGCCAGAATTGCGGGTTCAGCGGCTTTCCCTTGAAGTGGTAGCCACCACCGGAGGCAACGGCAAAGGCCGAGATATCCTGATTGGAATATTGGCCGAACTGGTACATCCCCTCCAGTTCGTACAGAAACTGGTTGTAGTCTCCCGCCAGGCGGCTGCCGAGGGTATGCGTGATCGAATCGCCCCTGACACCGTTTCTGCCCGCGGCAAGGTTGCGATTGTCATCCAGGCTCAGGAAATAGAAATCGGCCAGATGCCCTTTCATGGGCTTGTATGTTCCCCATAAGCCGAAGAATTCGCGCTTCTCATCCCAGTTATCGAAATTGTTTCTTTCCGTCACCATCGGGCGCACCCAGAATGCATCCAGGTCGAACGTGGGCGTACGCCAGAATCCCTTCACGCCCTGGAAAGTGCGGCGGGTGTTGACCCAATCCAGGGTCGAAATCAGCCGCTGCGAGCCGTAAAGCAATTCCTGCCGCCCTACGCGCAGATAAGCCGGCCCGTCCTTGATGTTGGCAACCTTGATGTCCGCAAAAACATTCAGCATATCCGTGTGGTTGACATCCGTGGCTAACGGCGCCAATGCCTGGCCGAAAGTGCGCGCATCCAGAAACTCCGCAAACAGCCGGACCCGATCCTGGTACCAGAGGTCAGCATGAAACCGGCTGCGGATCATGTGGTAGTTGTCGTTGGTATTGGTCAGGCGCGCATCGGATTCCCGCATGTACCGGTACCAGAAGTTGCCCCCAAATGACAAAAGAAAGTCATCGCCAAGATGGATGCGCTTGATGGGGTCGAAAATATCCTTCTCATGTTCGGGCTTTTCGAGATAGCGGAAATCGATATCGAAAGCCGGCGTGGTCATGAGGGCATAGGGAGCATAGGGAGAAACGGGCGGGTTCTCACGCTTGTTTCCGATTAGATGATCCCAAAGCGAGTAGTATCCCGGCCCCGAGGGCGCGATGGCGAACATGCCGGGGCGGGAAGGGGCGGTTACGGGCGGCACTTTCGACCAGTCGAAGCGACTGCTATTCCCGTCACTGTTCTTTGCAGGTCCTGATGCTTCCGATGTTGTCGGGGCTACGGTGGTGCTGCCGGCGGGAGCAGGTTCCGCCGCAGAAGCCTGGAGCGTAAGGCCCAGCACGCCTGCGAGGCCGAATTTCACAAACGATTCCAATGCGCGTTGTATAGAGCTTGAAAAGCAGTTGGGGTTGTTCTTGGCAGGCGTGAATGAAGCAGGCAGGCAATCGGGCAGACGCATAGCAGAATTTCAGAGACTTCAGATAAAAATGCCTGCAACTATAGCAAAGTCAGCATCTATTTTGAACTGATGAGCAAAGCGTATTTTGGTCCC
Organism: Nitrosospira sp.; assembly: GCA_035280905.1. Classification (GTDB taxonomy): domain Bacteria; phylum Pseudomonadota; class Gammaproteobacteria; order Burkholderiales; family Nitrosomonadaceae; genus Nitrosospira. Next base: position 541 of record DATEEZ010000124.1, on the reverse strand, counting down.
CTGCGTTATTTGAATTGCAGGCCGTGGCGCAGCATCGTAGCGAATCATCGGCTTCCGATGGATAGACTGAGATTTAGGTACTGCGGACCTACCTGTAAAACTTCCCCTCGCGCTCCGGTTGGTAGATGATTTCCTCTATCCGTACCTTGATAGTACCTCCGCCCGGACGGGGCCACTCTATCTCGTCGCCGGTGGAAAGCCCCAGCAGGGCACTGCCAACCGGCGCAAGCACGGAAATTTTGTCGCCGGACCCGTCAACATCTTTCGGATAGACCAGTGTCAGGCGGAAGTCCTGGCCTGAGGAATCGATGCTGAATCGTACAGTTGAGTTCATGGTTACCACCGTGGGCGGTATTTGCTCGGGCTCGACGATTTCGGCGCGTTCGAGCTCCGCTTGCAGTTCCGCACTGCCAGGAACCGCGTTGGCTGGAAGCGACTCGAGCAAGGTTTCCAGCCTGTCCAGGTCCTGGGATGTCAATATGATGTGCGGTCTGCTATTCATTTCATTTCAACCTCGTTTCAAGTTCTGTTATCGCCCTTT
>DATEEZ010000123.1:0-15455 GCA_035280905.1 Nitrosospira sp. | reverse complement strand
CACTGCGCCACTGTTATTGATATCGCGTGAATGGATTAGAACCACCCCCTGCGGGAGGTCAACCAGCGAATTGAGGTCGGCCATACCTTCTCCATCAGGGCCGGTTATGAACGCAGCATGTCTACCATCGCTCGTTCTGGACTCTCCGACCACCTGCCCGGCATTATTGATGTCCAAAGGCTGGCTCCAGTCCCCACCGAGCGTGCCCAGGGGAGTTACAGTTCTGGTGTTGGCGTCGATAAGGACGCCCCGTATTTGGGCTTTGGCATGAGTGATAAAACCAAGGCTAGTGGTTAGGGCTGCGGCCAGGATGAGATGGCGGACTTTGAAGCATTGGCTAAGCGGAATGGCATCCTCCGCAAGGTGGCGTTTTAGGTAATGAAGAGCCCGATTATTTAAAACTAGGTGATGGAATTTAAAATGTCAAACCAGAGTTTTAGAAAGATTATCTATCCTGTATCAAAGCTTCCACTCCTGATCCCCGGCTTTTCTTGAGCTTCATTTCTGACCTTCGACTGCTCAAGCCTTCCGCGTCGACCAATCTGAACCTGATCCACCTTGGCAGGTTTGGTGAAATATCTAGCTAATCCTCGGCGTTGGCCAAAGTCCAGGTAACGCTTTCCCCGGCCCGGAACGGAATCAGGCTTCCGCCGCCGAATTCGAGTTGCGTCGGTACCTGCCAGTTTTCCTTCTTCAATGTAATCTTGTCCTGATTGCGGGGCAACTGGTAGAAATCCGCGCCATGAAAGCTGGCAAAGGCTTCCAGCTTTTCCAGCGCGCCCGCCTGTTCGAACGCTTCCGCATAAAGCTCGATCGCTGCGTGAGCGGTATAGATGCCAGCGCAGCCGCAGGCGTTTTCCTTGGCGGATTGCGCATGGGGGGCGCTGTCGGTGCCGAGGAAAAATTTCGGATTGCCACTAGTGGCGGCCTCGATCAACTTCTGCCGGTGGGTTTCCCGCTTGAGGACAGGCAGGCAATAGTGATGAGGTCGAATACCGCCTTGAAAAAGGGCATTCCGATTGAGCAGCAGGTGGTGGGCTGTGATGGTGGCTGCGATGGTTTCCGGTGCGCTGATGACAAACTCTACCGCTTCCAGCGTGGTGACATGCTCAAATACCACACGTAGCTGCGGAAAGCGCCGGGTCACCGGGATCAGCACTCGTTCCAGAAAGACTTTTTCCCTGTCGAATACATCCACCTCAAGATCGGTCACCTCACCGTGCACCAGCAGGGGCATATCCGCTTGCTCCATGGCTTCCAAAGTTTCATAACATCTGGCAATGTCGGTGACTCCGGCGGCGGAGTTTGTGGTCGCGCCGGCGGGATAGCATTTGACGCCGTAGATTGCCCCGCTTCTTTTGGCTTCGATGATTTCCGAAGGTGGAGTGTTATCGGTCAGGTAGAGGGTCATCAGTGGCTCAAAGCGGATTCCCTGGGGCAGTACAGCAAGAATGCGTTCGCGATATGCCAGCGCCATTTGCGTTGTGACGACCGGCGGCTTGAGATTGGGCATGATGATGGCGCGGGCAAAGCAGCGCGCAGTATCAGGCAGCACTGCCCGCGTGTGTTCGCCATCACGGAGATGCAGGTGGAAGTCGTCCGGGCGGGTAAGCGTGAGGGTGTTCAAGATAGCTGCGGCACCTGTTTTTTATTTAACTAGCAAGAAAAATACCATGAGTTTCCTATTGAGGACTCAAGGCTATTCCTGGATTAATTCATTGGAAATTGCAGGAAGGGTAAGGGAAGCGCATCACAGCAATGATGGATTCGGCTTGCAGCCTCCACCATCCTGCCGTTACTGTCCCTGTTCTAGTCCTTGATTCGCCCCAACAACGTCTCGCTGGTGTAGGGCTTCTTTTCCGCAATCAGCTCAGTTGCGGCTTCCACCTGCCCCCAGGTATTCCAGAGCAGGACACCGCGTACCTGCCCCTCGCGCAGGTAATAAATCACGCCTTTGCGGAAGGGCTCTACCCAATCTTCGACAGTATCGAGACTGGAATCGAGTTCACCTACTGCTTCATAGCCGAGGTCAAACAGGTCGGAATAAAAGAAGGGCTGGTGATGATAGGGTTCCGAACTGCCTGCCATGTTCCGCCCCGCTGTTTCTCCCATCCTGTTTGCATTGTCTTCATGCTCGACCCGCATGCGTTTATCAAGCAAGGGACTATAGAAATTGGCGACATCCCCTGCCGCGTAGATGTCGGGGTTGCTGCTGCACAGGAATTCATTCACCACAACGCCGTTGTCAACCGTGAGCCCGGCCTGGACAGCCAGTTCCGTGTTAGGAAGAATACCCAGTCCTGCTACTACTCCGTCGGCCGAAATTTCGGTTCCGTTTCCGGTGGCAACGACTTTTTTTGCCCCTTCCGCCCTTATCGAAGTGACAGTTTCGGAGGCGAGTACAGTTACACCCTTTTCGCGATAGTAGGAATTCAGAAATTCGACGAGGGGTTGCGGATAAATGCGCGAGCTGATGCCATGCTCCGGGAAGATCATAGTGACCCGTTTATCATTCATCGCAAGGGCGGCGGCAATTTCCGAACCGATAAAGCCGCCGCCGATCACGACAAAATCCGAACCCTGCTTACACAATTCCCTCAGCTTGAGGTAATCGTCCGCCGTCCGATAGTAGATTATGCCACTGTCGAAATGGGGAAAGCGGCGCACTACCCCACCCGTAGCAAGCAAAAGTTTTTCATAGGTGTAGACGTTGCCTGTATCATCCGTAGCCGTCTTGTTTGCCGAATCCAGCGCTACTATTTTTTTTCCGAGATGCAAGGCAACGTTCAGTCCATGCTCGCTCCGCCAGATCGCTTCGTACGGCGAATCCTTCCACAGTGCCTTGGAAAGAGGCGGACGGTTGTAAGGACGATGCAGCTCCTCCCCGATGACGGCGACTGCGCCATCGGGATCAACCTGACGAATACCGTGAACAGCAGAATCGGCAGTCATCCCGCCCCCGACAATAAGGTATTTATGATGTTTCATGATCGTTTCCTTTGTAAGGATATGAAGCCCAGGTTAAAAATTGACCCGTTGTTATGTTCCGAAACCTTTGATGTACGATGTTGCCCTGGCACATGGCGGAACTCTGTAATAGGGGACCTATCCAATAGATCGGAAACTTCATGAAACCCATGTAACTTTTGTTCCTCCTTGAAGAGGAAATTGCCTGTGCATACAAGGATAGGCCGGCAGCAGGACTAGTCCCATTGCCCGATAGATCGCAGAGAGACTGTGCCTCATTATTCAACAATCCTCACGCCAGTATATAATGGGTTCCTCTATAAATTCAAAGCCAAGCTGGGCATGCCCCAAAATTGAACGATGACTGAAGTGAAAACGGATTCAGAAGCAAGCACAATTGATATTTGTGTACAGCACGCGCGCGAGATACTGGCGTCTCAGCTTCCGCAAGTTAAAGACAAAGGGTACGATTTTGCGCCTCTCTTCAGGCAGATGACCATCCAGCTATATCTGGTGGGCGTTATGTGGCGGTGCAGCGAAAGTCTCGGAGTGGCGGGAGATGCTCGCGATCATGCTTTTGAAGCGATGCAATCGATGCTCATAGCGGATGGCATGAAAAAGAAAGAGGCTCAGCAGCGTATCGTATTCCTGCGCAACATGTCACAGGTGGAAGATGGAACCGACACTCTCGCCGTATCTACTGGCTATGAGGCGGTTCTGAACGATGACAGCATGACTCGCCTTTTTGATGAGTACCGCAACGAGACGCGGGTATCCGGTTCGCTATGGCGTCTTTTTGAGCGCGGTAAAAAAATCATGTTTATCGGCGGCGCAGTGGCAGCCTTTATAACGATCTGGGTCGTGACCGTCTTTCTGCCGAAAACCGAGGGAATCGACATACTGGCAGCCGGCCTTCTGGCTGCCGCCCTGGTTGTCGTTCCGACATTCCTGATCGGACTGGTGATTTACCGGATGAAGCTGAAAAAATCCGGCTCCCCTGCGTCTTCTCGATCATGATTGGACGAAAAGGCCTGTTTTTGCGCCTGGTCACGGATTCCAGTCAGGACTTCGGCGAGCTGCCCTGCATTGCGCGCGCATGAGCAAATGGGAGGTTTTGTCAGATTCACTAAGGTGAAAGACAAGAACGGGCCGAGCAACATCGGTCATCTGCTCGTTCTCTGTGCCGCCGCGTCACAATCATAATGAGCGCGAAGATCATCGATGGCAAGAGGCTGAGCCAGGAGGTGAGGGCAGAGTGTCAGGCGCGGGCGGCGCGCTTGTCGGAAAAAGGCACGCAGGCGGGACTGGCCGTGGTTATCGTGGGAGACAATCCGGCTTCCATTGTGTATGTGCGAAACAAGGCCAAGGCCTGCAGCGAAACGGGCATCTATTCCGAAATCCACGAATTTTCGGAAAGCACCGACCAGGATGAAGTGATTGGGCGCATTCAGGAGCTGAACAGGAATCCCAGAATTCACGGCATCCTCGTTCAATTGCCTCTGCCACGGCATTTTGACAGCAGCAGAGTCATCGAATCTGTTGCCGTGGAAAAAGACGTGGATGGCTTCCATCTTTATAATGTAGGCGCACTTGTAACCGGTAGCAGCATTTTTCCGCCTTGCACGCCCAACGGTGTGATGAAAATGCTGGAAAAATATGATATTCCGATTGAAGGACAGTATGCGGTAGTGGTGGGACGCAGTAATATCGTGGGCAAGCCGATGGCGTTGATGCTGCTGCACAAAGGTGCAACCGTTACTGTCTGCACGTCCAAGACGCGGAACCTGTCGGAACACACCAGCCATGCTGATATTCTGATAGTTGCTGCGGGCAAACCGCGCCTGGTCACTGCCGCGATGGTGAAACCGGGAGCGACAGTAATAGACGTCGGCATCAACCGTCTGCCCGATGGAAAGCTGGCGGGGGACGTGGATTTTGAATCGGTCAAGGAGAAGGCGGGCTATATCACGCCTGTGCCGGGGGGAGTAGGACCGATGACCATTGCGATGCTGCTATGCAACACCGTTGTGGCCGCGGAGCAGGCGCACGCCCGATTGCAGGGGAGTTAATTCCGCCTCCATCACATCGGGCAGGCGCCCGACAATTTCGAGACAAGACATGGAACCTATACCCGATATAGACCCAACTGAAACGCAGGAATGGCTGGAGGCGCTGGAATCCGTGCTGACGCACGAGGGGACGGAGCGGGCGCACTACCTGCTGGAAAGACTGGTGGAAAAAGCGCGCCGGTCTGGCGCCTATCTTCCCTATAGCGCAACCACGGCCTATATCAATACCATTCCGCCAGGAAAGGAAGAGCGATCCCCCGGAAATCACGCGCTGGAGCATCGCATCCGCTCTTATGTCCGCTGGAATTCCATGGCCATGGTGTTGCGCGCCAACAGAAACTCCAATGTGGGTGGCCATATCGCCAGCTTTGCGTCGGCTGCTACGCTGTATGATGTGGGCTACAATCATTTCTGGCATGCCAGATCGGAGAATCACGGCGGTGACCTGATATTCGCACAGGGACATTCGTCGCCGGGCCTATACGCTTATGCTTTTTTGCTGGGGGAACTCAACGAGGAGCAGCTCAATAATTTCCGTCGGGAGGTGGGTGGAAAGGGTTTGTCTTCCTATCCGCATCCGTGGCTGATGCCCGACTTTTGGCAGTTCCCAACAGTATCCATGGGACTTGGGCCGCTTATGGCGATATACCATGCGCGCTTCATGAAGTATCTGGATAGCCGCGGACTGGTCAAGACCGAGGGGCGCAAGGTGTGGGCGTTCATGGGTGACGGAGAAATGGATGAACCGGAATCGATGGGATCCATCTCACTGGCATCACGCGAGAACCTGGACAACCTGATTTTCGTCATCAACTGCAACCTTCAACGTCTCGACGGCCCTGTGCGTGGAAATGGCAAGATCATTCAGGAACTGGAAGCCGCGTTTCGGGGGTCCGGCTGGAATGTCATCAAGGTAATCTGGGGCTCATACTGGGATCCCCTGCTTGCCAAGGACACCAAGGGATTGCTACAGCAACGCATGATGGAATGCGTGGATGGCGAATATCAGACTTTCAAGTCAAGAGACGGCGCCTATGTGCGTGAACATTTCTTCGGCAAATATCCGGAGCTGCTCGAAATGGTGGCGAATATGTCCGACGATGACATATGGCGCCTGAATCGGGGCGGACACGACCCGCACAAGGTCTATGCCGCATATTCGGCGGCGGTGAAGCACAAAGGCCAACCCACTGTAATTCTAGCCAAGACGATCAAGGGTTACGGGATGGGTGAAGCAGGCGAAGCCCAGAATATCACTCATCAACAGAAAAAGATGGGTACGATCTCACTCAAAGCGTTTCGTAATCGCTTCGGCCTGCCAATCAGTGACGATGAGATCGACGCGGTACCCTACCTGAAATTCGATAAGGATTCGCCGGAATCCATCTACATGCACCAGCGGCGGGAGGCGTTGGGGGGGTTCATCCACCGTCGCCAGCGCACCGCCGAACCGCTGCAGATACCGCCGCTGTCCGCATTCGACACATTGCTCAAGGCCAGCGGTGAGGGAAGAGAATCTTCCACCACCATGGCTTTTGTGCGCATCCTCAATATTCTCATAAAAGACAAGAATATCGGCAAGCGAGTCGTGCCAATTGTGGCGGACGAGTCGCGCACATTCGGCATGGAAGGTATGTTCCGGCAACTGGGCATCTGGTCTTCTACCGGACAACTCTACACGCCCGAGGATGCCGAGCAGTTGATGTACTACAAGGAAGACAAGAACGGCCAGATCCTCCAGGAAGGCATCAATGAGGCGGGGGCCATGTCATCCTGGATGTCCGCAGCAACGGCCTACAGTTCTCATGGCGTGCAGATGATCCCGTTCTACATTTTCTATTCGATGTTCGGTTTCCAGCGGGTGGGGGATCTTTGCTGGGCAGCCGGAGACATGCGCTGCCGTGGCTTCCTGCTGGGCGGCACTGCCGGCCGCACCACCCTGAATGGGGAGGGATTGCAGCATGAGGATGGTCACAGCCATCTGGCGGCATCGACCGTTCCCAATTGCATATCCTATGACCCGACCTTTGCCTACGAACTTGCGGTCATTATCCGGGACGGACTTCGCCGCATGTACGAAATGCAGGAGGATGTCTATTACTACATCACGGTGATGAACGAAAACTATTCGCACCCGGAAATGCCTGCCGGGGCGGAGGAAGGAATTCTGAAAGGCATGTATTTGTTCCGTGAAGGCAAGCCGGCTGGGAAAAAGGATTCCGGCCTGCGCGTTCAACTGCTCGGTTCCGGCACCATTCTGCGCGAGGTGATCGCCGCGGCTGAAATACTGGAAAAGGAATTCGGCGTCACTGGCGATATCTGGAGTGTAACCAGCTTTACGCAGTTGAGGCGTGAAGCGCTGGCGGTAACCCGCTGGAACATGCTGCACCCAACCCAACCGGCAAGGGTGTCACACGTGAGCACGTGTCTCAAGGACCGGGAAGGGCCGGTGGTGGCGGCAACGGATTACATGAAGATTTTTGCGGACCAGATACGTGAATTTGTCCCGGGGCGATACAAGGTACTGGGTACAGACGGATTCGGGCGTTCCGATACGCGCGAGCAATTGCGCCATTTCTTCGAAGTCGACCGTCATTACATTACGATAGCCGCCCTGAAAGCGCTGGCCGAAGATGGCAGAATCGAGGCGGAAATGGTGGCACAGGCCATAGGCAAATTTGGCCTCGACCCTGATAAACCCAATCCGGCCACTGTATAAAGGCGAAAGGGAGGCCAAAAGGTAGCAGCAACTTTTGTTGCCCATCGCGATCGGAGAGATAGAGAGAAGCCTGGAGCGCTTCGTCTAGCCTTGTTCTTCATCGTAGCCGCCAATTGGGAACTGGGAACGGCGAGCTGCAACTATCAGGAGTCAGGGAGCCTGAAAGGCAGGGTCTCCTGCCGCCATCATTTTTTGTTGAAAGTCGGGATTATCTAATACGAGCGAAGGAAGAGGCGTGGCAGAGACTAAACGGGTATTGATTCCCGATATTGGCGACTTTAAAGACGTTCCTGTGATAGAAGTGCTGGTGAAGCCCGGTGATTCGATCAAGGCGGAAGACTCGTTGATTGTTCTTGAATCGGACAAGGCCGCAATAGAAGTGCCTTCTCCTTTTGCTGGCATAGTCAAGGAATTATCCGTAAAGGTGGGCGACAAGGTGTCGGAAGCTTCACCCATTCTGACGTTGGAAACTTCAGAAGCCGAGCAGGCAGCGCCTGCTGCGCAACGAGAAGTGACACCCGCCCCAACCCCGGCTCCCGCCCCAACCGCCGCTCCACCTGAGCAGACGCCTGGACCCACGTCACAACCAGCCCCGCAGCCTCAACTTTCTTCAGCGCCTTCTTCCCGGGCAGTCTTCATTCCCCCGCCAATAGATGAAGCGGGCTTCGCCAAAGCGCACGCGAGTCCCTCTGTTCGGCGCTTTGCGCGCGAACTCGGTGTGAACCTGGGCCTGGTTAAGGGTAGCGGTCCCAAGCAGCGCATCCTCAAGGAGGACGTGCAGGCTTTTGTGAAGACTGAGCTGTCCAAGCCTCGCGGCGGGGGCGCCGAACTTAATCTGCTGCCCTGGCCTCAAGTCGATTTTGCGAAATTCGGTCCGGTGGAATTGAAGCCGCTGTCGCGGATCAAAAAAATGTCCGGGGCGAATCTGCACCGCAACTGGGTCATGATTCCCCATGTGACACAGTTTGACGAAGCGGACATCACCGAGCTGGAAGCCCTGCGCAAGGAAACAAATGAATCTTCAAAAGAAGAAGGTGTGAAAGTCACCCTGCTCGCTTTCCTGTTGCGAGCTTCGATAGCGGTCTTAAAGAAGTTTCCCGAGTTCAATGCCTCGCTGAGCAGCGAAGGCGATGAAATGAATCTGGTGGTCAAGAACTATTACCACCTTGGCTTTGCAGCCGATACACCACATGGACTGGTGGTGCCGGTGATTCGGGATGTGGACAAGAAAGGGGTAATCGCTATTGCCAAGGAAATGTCTGATCTTGCAGCTTCGGCGCGAGCGGGCAAACTCAAACCCACTGATATGCAGGGAGCCAGTTTTACCATTTCCAGCCTGGGGGGCATCGGTGGCACTGCGTTCACGCCCATTATCAATGCGCCGGAAGTGGCGATTCTCGGTGTTTCGCGCGCAGTAATGAAGCCCGTTTATCAGGATGGTGAATTCGTCCCGCGCCTGATGCTGCCATTATCCTTGTCCTATGATCATAGAGTAATCGACGGGGCGACAGCAGCCCGCTTTACCACACACCTGGTCGAAGTGCTGGCTGATCTGCGTCGCGTGCTGTTGTAAAAACAGGTTACTCAGGGAAGACAGGGAAGAGGAAGACAGGTGAAGACAGCGGGCGCCGCGTTTTGTCCACTTGAGCAGCTTCGCGTATTCAATGTTTTTTTCGCCGAGAATGAATGATTCCCCTGTTCCTCTTGTCGGTGTTTTTGGGGGTACCTTCGATCCCGTTCACTACGGACACTTGCGCATCGCGGAAGAAATTGCCGAACTGGCCGGGTTGAAGGAAATGCATTTTATTCCCGCCGCAATTCCCCGGCTGCGCCGCGGTCCGGAAGCATCGTTGGAACACAGGGTGGAAATGGTTCGTCTGGCCATCGAGGGAAACTCCCGTTTTATTCTCGACCAACGAGAGGTAAGACGCGGAGGTGTGAGCTACAGCGTGGATACGTTGCGCGAACTCAGGCAGGAACTGGGGAAGGATGCCGTACTCTGCTTCGTTACCGGAGCGGATGCATTCACGAGGCTTGCCGAGTGGCACAGGTGGCGGGAACTGTTCGAGTTATGTCATTTCATTATTGCGGCTCGTCCCGGCCACTTGCTTTTTAAGGATGACAGAGCGTTGCCCAGAGCGCTACCGCAGGAACTGGAAGAGGAATGCAGAGATCGCTGGATATCGAATGTGGAGAGCCTTAAATATGCATCTCGGGGCCTGATCTTTATCGCGCAGACGACACTGCTGGATATCTCGGCAACGGCCATCCGCACACGCGTTGCCAGAGGAAAAAGTATCCGCTATCTGGTTCCCGAGGACACTCGGGATTATATTGTTGCTAATGATCTGTACCGGGAATAACGATGACACCGGCCAAATTGATAAAAACCGTTGTTGCAGCGCTGGATGAAATCAAGGCGCGCGACGTAGAAGTATTCGATGTCAAAAAGCTGACAGCCTTGTTCGACCGGATGATCATTGCCAGCGGGGATTCCACGCGGCAGACACGGGCAATTGCGAACAATGTGGTGGAGAAAGTCAAGGCGGCAGGCGGCCTCGTTTACGGTGTGGAAGGCGAGGAAAACGGCGAATGGATATTGGTTGACCTGGGCGACGTGCTGGTGCACGTCATGCAGACTGCGGTGCGCGCCCATTACAACCTGGAGGAGCTGTGGGCCCAGGCTGCGAGGATTAACAAAATATCCGAAAGCTCGAGCAGGAAGAAGCCGACCGTAAGGCTGCCAGCTGTTGAAGAGGGGGGAGGCGCGCCCACGCCCGCCGCCACGGCAAAAAAAACCAGAACCACCAGAGCGAAGGCGAACCCGGACGATGAGAGGTGAGGGAAACATGGGAGCAAGTGCCAAATACCCCCCGTGTGGAAGCCTCTTGAACAAGCTCTCCTCAAAGTACTGAACAAGCGCGTTTTGAGCATGAAATTGCCTGTCGCATGAAATTCCTTGTTTATGCGGTTGGGCATAAAATGCCGGAATGGATTGCGGCGGGTTTTCGGGAATATGCCCGACGCATGCCGCGTGAGGCGAGCATTGAACTTCTGGAGATCAAACCTGAGAGACGGGACAGCGGCAAAAAAGTGGAACAGTTGCTGGCTGCCGAGGGTGCACGTATCCGCGCGTTGCTGCCTTCCAATTGTCGACTCGTGGCAATGGATGAGCGCGGGAGCCAGTGGACCACTGCCAGGCTGGCACACTCCATTGGCGGTTGGATGAAGGATGGAGGTGATACCGCTTTCCTCATTGGCGGCGCCGACGGGTTGGACCCGGCACTCAGGAATGCGGCGGATGAAGTCCTGGCGTTGTCTGCCCTGACACTTCCCCATGGATTGGTCCGAATACTGTTGGCGGAACAGCTCTACCGGGCGATATCCCTGATCAAGGGCCATCCGTATCATCGCGCATAAAAATAACGAGCTAACAGAGATAGCAGCATGCTCCTGTAGCTTTCACTGTCATGACTTTTGCGGAAAATCGCATCTATCTTGCTTCCCGCAGTCCCCGCCGGCAGGAATTATTAAAGCAGATCGGCGTGGATTTCATGGTTTTACCGTTGCGGGAAGCTTTGCCGCGGATACCGGACGTGGATGAAACCCCGCTGCCGCAGGAGCCGCCGCAGGAGTATGTCGAGCGTATCGCGTGCGTTAAAGCGCAAACAGGGCGGATGCGGGCGAGCGAGCGAGGTTGGGCAGCTTTCCCGGTTTTGGGGGCGGATACAGCGGTAGTATCGAACGGTAGGATTTTTGGCAAGCCGGAAAATCCTCTCCATGCAAAGGAAATGCTGCGGGCACTGTCCGGACAGGTTCACGAGGTTTTGACTGCGGTTGCCGTGGCTGCGGGAAATGGGACCCGAGTCAACCTGTCGAGGTCGAGGGTGCGGTTCCGGAATATCAGCGAGCAGGAAATCGCGCATTATCTTACTTGCGGCGAAGCATATGACAAGGCAGGCGCTTATGCAATTCAGGGCAGAGCGGCGGTTTTTATCTCGGAGATTTTCGGCAGTTATAGCGGGGTGGTTGGATTGCCGCTGTTTGAAACGGCGCAATTGCTTGAAGAGTCGGGTATAAGAATATTTCAGTGAGCCGCAATAAAAGCCAGACCTCTCATGTCCTGTGAAATTCTTATCAATGTTACTCCCCAGGAAACGCGTGTGGCGGTGGTCGAGCACGGCGCTGTCCAGGAACTGCATATAGAGCGCACCAGCAACTGCGGTATAGTCGGAAATATATACAACGGGCGCGTGATCCGGGTGCTGCCCGGCATGCAGTCCGCTTTCGTGGATATCGGCCTTGAACGCGCTGCCTTTCTCCACCTTGCCGATATCTGGCGCGTGCGGCAGAGCGAAGACGCTGATAAACCGATTGAACAGCTGTTGCACGAAGGAAAAAATATCCTCGTCCAGGTTATCAAGGATTCCATCGGCGCCAAGGGCGCCCGTCTGTCGACTCAGGTCAGTATTGCGGGCCGCTTGCTGGTTTACCTGCCACAGGTATCGCATATTGGCATTTCCCAGCGCATCGAGGATGAAACCGAACGGAAGTCGTTACGTGAAAAACTGAAACATCTGCTGCCGCCCGGTGAAAAGGGTGGCTTCATTATCCGTACCGTGGCAGAAGCGGCGAGTGAACAGGATCTGCAAACGGACATTGAGTACCTGCACAAGCTGTGGCACGACATCAAGGAAAAATCCCTGACTGCCCAGCCCGCGCTGCTGTATCAGGACCTGAATCTCAGTTTTCGCGTTTTGCGCGACTTCATCAGTGATGATACGACCCGCATCCTGGTGGATTCGCGCGAGACCTTCCAGAAAATGGCGGTGTTCGCACGCGTGTACATGGCCAACGTAGTGGAACGGCTCGACCATTATGCGGGCGAGCGCCCCTTGTTCGAGCTCTATGGGGTGGAAGATGAAATTGAGAAAGCCCTGGCGAGGCGGGTCGAGCTGAAGTCCGGAGGTTATTTGATCATTGATCAGACCGAGGCGCTTACCACTATCGATGTGAACACCGGGGGATTCATCGGCGTACGCAGTTTTGACGATACCATTTTCAAAACGAATCTTGAAGCAGCGCAGATCATTGCCCGCCAACTCCGCCTGCGAAATCTGGGAGGCATTATCATTATCGATTTCATAGATATGGAGAGCGCGGAACACAAGAATGCCGTTCTCAGCGAATTCAAGAAGTCGTTGATGAAAGATCGGACTCACATGACTGTGAATGGTTTCACCGCCCTCGGACTGGTGGAAATGACGCGCAAGCGGACGCGGGAGAGTCTGGCGCACATTTTGTGTGAAACCTGCCCGACCTGCCAGGGTCGCAGCAAAGTGCGAACGGCGCAGACCATGTGCTACGAAATTCTGCGGGAATTGCTGCGGGAATCCCGCCAGTTCGATGCGCGCGAATTCCGCATCGTGGCTTCACAGCAGGTAATTGATCTGTTTCTCGACGAAGAATCCCAAAGCCTGGCGCAACTTGCCGACTTTATCGCCAAACCTGTCAGCCTTCAGGTGGAGGGGACTTATACCCAGGAACAATATGACTTGATTCTCATGTAGCAGGTTTCGCAGCAATGCCTAGCTGGTTCCGAGCAGCGCGCTTCCCGAATGTTCATTTTCTATCCGCGGCAGACCGCTTCCCGTTTCCGGAAGGTTCCTTTTTATATCCGCGGCGATAACATCATAGAGCGGCCGCAGGTTTGGCCTCATGCCCTTTATCGTTCCGCTGACACTCATCATCGAGGGAACGCGCATGCCGTGGTGCTCAATGGGACTGCCGATATACTTGTGGCTGAAGCCCAGCTTGGCGAAGTGGCTGGCTAGCCGTTCCTCTGTCAGGACGAAAACTGTCTCTATCCCATTGAGACGAGCCAATTCGGTTGTTGCGAGGTAGAGTCCGATCGGAATGAACGGGAAACGGGACTGACTCGGAGTGCCAAAATCCTCACTGGAAATGCTGACCGGGCTGTTTCCCTCCCCTTTACGGCGGCGGTAACCGGCGACAACAGCAAGGCGCGAAACCTCTGCGATGTTATCGCGAGGCAGTTTTGCGGGATCGACGATGGAGCGGTCCAGCACTGCAGCGCAGGTTTTTTCAAAGGGAAGCCTATAGTGCGGCTCCTCGGGGCGGCTCCGCACGATTCTGGTACAGCCGACAAACTCGTCCGTCTTTACACTGCGCATCAAAAGATGCAGTGAATTAACGTCGTGCTCATCGATTTCCCGCTGGTCAGCGCGGATGGGTTCAAATTCGAGGTCCTCGCAATAAACCTGGTGCCGAATGCGATAAACCTCGTCTTTCAATACGTTGGAGAATGCCGGTATGATTTCGAAGTATTGTTTGAAGGCATTGCCCAGATTAAATTTTTCGGGTGAGAACATGTTTTGCCTCTGCAACCGCTTTTTATCTGGCGGAATAGAAATTTTTCAGACCAAGATCATTTGAAAGGCTTGCCCAGGGGGTACATGGCACACAATTGCCGTACCTCATTCGGCTACCACGTCGAAATCAGCAGCCTTAACTAGGTCTTTTTTCGACCAGTCATATTTCTCGTGATATAGGCGCGGCGCAAGTTGTCGGGATAGCATCCGCTTTTTCGCCAGCTTCTTCCTGCCCGTACTATTTAACGGAAATTGATCTGCTATCTTGAGTATTTTCATCAATTGTTCCCGCATTTTTTTGTGAGCGTCATGCGACTCTCAGCAAGACAGCAGCGATAAATCAGGCGGTAAACGGGGGGTGAGGGTCGGCGGGAACTTGAGTGTTAAAACTGGTAGAGACCGGTTGTTTTCTACGGGGATAGTGATTTCAGCAGGACGGTATAGTTCTGCCAGGAGGATACCTGGGGCAAATGCGAGCAAAAAAATACTCCTGCTCGATCAGGATTTGGCTCTTTCCGTAATGCTCTTCGCCCGGTCTGGGAAATGGAAAAAATTGCGCTCAAAATGTGATAGCAGCGGGGAAACGGTGGTTTGGTATATGGGGAAGCAGAGGGCCAGGGAGGTGGAGGAGATTTAAAGACTGGCACGTCCTGTTTTATACCCTCAGCTGTGTTGGCGATGTCCAGAGAATGGTACGGTGCTTCGCAAACTAAGAAGCCTTCAGATACATTGTCCATTCCCTTGCATGATAGCGCCTTACTGTTCCAGTTTTTTCAAATAATCCTTGGTGAAGATTTTATCGGGAAGGTCGCGCAGTTTCATCTCTGAATAGGTCAGGATTGATTCCTCTCCGGTGCGAAGCGCATCCGTCATTACGATACGAGTGGGCCGTTGCTTTCCCAATATCGGTTGAAAGTTTTCATAGCGGGCAGTTTTAAGCAGGCGATCGGACAGTGAGTAGAACTCGGCTCGGAATGGCCAAAAATTCGATTGCTGTACCCAATATAAGACTTTATGATACGTAACACTCCGATCGACACCGATGAGCTCAAGTACGTAGTATTTTTCGCCGTCAATGGTATCGGTGCGCAATATCGTTGGATTATAGTCCCCTGAGAAGTTGGCCCGCGCGAGATCCCCGTTGGCAACCTGGCCAGTCAGTCTCTGTGACAATGAAAGGCGGATCGGCTGGGAAACCTCGGGCATGAATATCCAAAGATCACGTCCTTTCATGAGTAGAATCTGGCCACGTTCCGAAGCAGGGGCTGTGGTCATCACCACACTGTTTTCGTTGCCCTTGGATAGAAC
>DATEEZ010000122.1:0-11985 GCA_035280905.1 Nitrosospira sp. | reverse complement strand
AGGCGCAGCGGGTTTATCGGACAACGTGGTGAACGAACTGGATCAGCGACTTAAAAGCCATGAGCTGATCAAAATCAAGGTGGCGAGTAACGACTGGGAAATACGAAATACGTTACTGGAGGAGATTTGCACGCGCCTCAGTGCTTCACCGGTGCAGCACATCGGCAAGATGCTGGTGATTTACCGCCCTGAACCGGAAAAATAAAGAACTGAAAATAAACGGGGATAAGTTAACCGGAAATGAATTAACCGAAAGTGCTTACGGGGCCGCTTCGATGGTGGGCTAATATAAGTCCCCTATACTGTACAGCTCCCTTGGTCCACATCCCGCAGAGAGCACATTCGGACAGGATCTATATATTCGAATTCAAGGTAAAGTGCAAGGACTTCTCGCTCTCTCGTCGAGGAACTTCTTCAAACGTATCTCACATCGAGAATTTCGTACTCCCGCACCCCACCCGGCGCCATCACTTCGGCCACGTCCCCCGGATATTTCCCTATCAGGGCGCGAGAGATAGGGGAGCTGATGGAAATCTTTCCCTCCTTGATATCTGCTTCGTCATCCCCAACGATCTGGTAAGTGACGGTCGTGGCAGTCTGGACATCCTCCAGGTCGATGGTTGCGCCGAATACGCAGGCTCCATCCGCATCCAGGGATGTGGGATCAATGATCTGTGCGTTGGAGAGCTTGCTCTCCAGTTCTGCAATACGTCCTTCGATAAAACCTTGCCGTTCCTTGGCCGCTTCATATTCGGCGTTTTCGGAAAGATCACCATGGGCTCGAGCTTCGGCAATAGCCGCAATTACAGCGGGACGGTGAACGGTTTTCATCTCATGCAATTCGGCGCGCAGTTTTCCCGCGCCTGTCACTGTCAAGGGAATTGTACTCATAGTCTTTTCTGCTAACTGTTTTGGATCGGCTGTGCCTGTTGTTCAATATTTCTATGCCGAAGCATGGCCTCCTCGGACAATTCAACGTGGGTTCAAAGCTTTTATTCAGGAAGCGGCGTTCACCAACACCCCTTCCCGCGATTCGTGGAGTTGCTGCAACCCGTAGGCACGCAATTCCTGCATGTCTGCCATGCCTATGCAAGCGGCTCGTGCTCCGGCTAACGTAGTATAGTATGTTACCCGCGCCTGCAACACCGCATGGCGAATCGAGTAGGAGTCATGGACGCTCCGCTTGTCTTCCACCGTATTGATAATCAAGTCCATCTCCCCATTCTTGATCATGTCTACAATGTGGGGACGTCCTTCCGACATCTTGTTTACCGGCGTCACGGATAATCCTGCCGCGCTGAGGACCGCAGCAGTGCCACGGGTAGCATAAAGCGCAAACCCCAACTGAGCAAGATTGCGCGCGATTTCAACCACGCGCGGTTTGTCCGTCTGACGTACGCTTATGAAGACCTTGCCACTCCGGGGAAGTTTCACTCCCGCAGCCAGCTGGGATTTGACGAAAGCTTCTGCAAATGTCTGCCCCACTCCCATCACTTCACCGGTCGATTTCATTTCGGGTCCGAGTATGGTGTCCACACCGGGAAATTTGATAAAAGGAAAGACAGCTTCCTTGACCGAATAATAGTCCGGAATTACCTCACGAACCACGCCCTGGTGAACCAGGCTCAACCCCGTCATGCAGCGAGCGGATATTTTTGCCAGGGGAATGCCAGTCGCCTTGGAGACGAAAGGCACCGTGCGGGACGCCCTCGGATTGACTTCCAGTACGTAGACGATATCGTTCTGGATGGCGAATTGCACGTTCATCAGGCCCACCACGTTGAGCGCGCGCGCCATCGCCGAAGTTTGGCGGCGCAACTCGTCCTGCAAACGGGGGGACAAGCTGTAAGGGGGCAGGGAACAAGCCGAATCGCCTGAATGTACGCCTGCCTGTTCGATGTGCTCCATGATGCCCCCGATCAGGACGTTCTCTCCGTCCGAAACCGCGTCCACATCCACTTCCGTCGCGTCATTCAGAAAATGATCCAACAGCACCGGTGAGTCGTGCGACACCTTTACGGCCTCTTTCATGTAACGCTCCAGGTGCGCCTGCTCATGGACGATTTCCATGGCCCGCCCGCCCAGCACATAGCTGGGACGTACCACCAGCGGATAGCCAATCTCGTTTGCCGCGACGAGGGCCTCCTCCGGGGTGCGCGCAGTACGGTTGGGCGGCTGTTTCAGTCCGAGCTGGTGCAGCATTTTCTGAAAACGTTCCCTATCCTCCGCGCAGTCGATCATGTCCGGGCTGGTGCCGATGATCAGCACGCCATTTGCTTCGAGATCGCGCGCAAGCTTCAGTGGGGTCTGGCCCCCGAATTGCACGATTACACCCGCAGGCTTCTCGACAGCCACGATTTCGAGCACATCCTCCAGCGTCAGGGGTTCGAAATAAAGACGGTCCGACGTGTCGTAGTCAGTCGAGACGGTTTCAGGATTACAGTTGACCATGATGGTCTCGAAACCATCCTCGCGCAGAGCCAGGGCGGCGTGGACACAGCAGTAGTCGAACTCGATACCCTGACCGATGCGATTGGGTCCCCCTCCCAGCACCATGATTTTTTTATTATCGCTTGGCAGCGCTTCGCATTCTTCTTCATACGTGGAATACATGTAGGCGGTATACGTCGCGAATTCGGCAGCGCAGGTATCGACCCGCTTGTACACCGGGCGCAAATTCAGCTTATGACGCCTTGAGCGTACCGCCTCCGGTGTTGTGTTCATTAGCCTGGCCAGCCGCCGGTCGGAAAAACCACTGCGTTTCAGCTTGCGGAACGTGGAAAAATCAAGCGCTTCCAGCGCTGTTCCGGCGATCGACCGTTCCTGTCGTATCAAATCTTCTATCTGTGCCAGAAACCAGGGATCGATGTGAGTGTGCGCATGTATCTCATCAAATGTCAGGCCGCAGCGAAAGGCGTCCGCAACATACCAGATTCGTTCAGGGCCGGGATCTGCCAATTCAGCTGCGACAGTTTCAATATCGATCGTTTTTTCGTCCAGTCCATCAGCCCCGATCTCCAACCCGCGCAGCGCTTTCTGCAGAGATTCCTGAAAAGTCCGTCCGATTGCCATGACTTCCCCTACCGATTTCATCTGGGTGGTGAGGCGATCGTTGGCCTGGGGAAATTTCTCGAAGGCAAACCGCGGTATCTTGGTAACGACGTAATCTATGGACGGTTCGAAAGATGCCGGCATTGCGCCGCCCGAAATATCGTTCCTGAGTTCGTCCAATGTGTAACCCACGGCAAGCTTGGCCGCCACCTTGGCAATGGGAAATCCGGTGGCTTTTGAAGCCAGTGCAGATGAGCGTGAAACCCGGGGGTTCATTTCAATCACGAGCATGCGTCCGTCCTCCGGATTAATGGCAAATTGCACGTTGGAACCGCCGGTTTCAACCCCGATTTCGCGCAAGACCGCTATCGAGGCATCCCGCATGATCTGATATTCCTTATCAGTCAGCGTTTGCGCAGGTGCAACCGTGATGGAGTCACCGGTGTGGACCCCCATGGGATCGACGTTTTCGATGGCACAAACAATAATACAATTGTCTTTCCTGTCACGTATGACTTCCATCTCGAACTCTTTCCAACCAATAACCGATTCCTCGATCAGCAGTTCCCTCGTCGGGGAGGCTTCCAGTCCTCGCTCACAGATATCGAGAAATTCCTCACGGTTATAGGCGATACCGCCGCCACTGCCCCCCAGTGTAAATGACGGACGGATAATGGCGGGATAACCCACCATTGCCTGGACCTGCAGCGCCTCCTCCAGGCTATGGGCAATTGCGGAGCGCGCAGAACCCAGACCGATGCGCGTCATGGCCTGCTTGAATTTCTCGCGATCCTCGGCCTTGTCGATTGCTTCGCGCGAGGCGCCAATCAGTTCGACCCCATATTTGTCCAGCACACCGTTCTTTGCCAGGTCCAGCGCACAGTTCAACGCTGTCTGCCCACCCATGGTGGGCAGTAATGCATCTGGTCGTTCAACGGCAATGATTTTTTCGACCATGGGCCAGATGATAGGCTCGATGTAGGTAACATCGGCCGTTTCGGGATCCGTCATGATCGTGGCAGGATTGGAGTTCACCAGAATGATCCGGTAACCCTCCTCCCTCAGCGCTTTGCACGCCTGGGCACCGGAATAATCAAACTCGCACGCCTGTCCGATAATGATGGGACCCGCGCCGATAATAAGGATAGACTTGATGTCGTTACGTTTAGGCATAAGTTGGAGGGGCGAAAATGGGAAAGGATGGATAACTTCCCCGCTTCATATCGCTTTCGCCTGTTTTCTCTCCATCAATCCTGCAAATTTGTGGAACAAATAGTCCAGGTCGTGTGGACCCGGACTCGCTTCAGGATGCCCCTGAAAGCAGAATACGGGCTTTCCTGTCAGCTCAAATCCCTGCAAACTACCGTCGAATAATGATAAATGCGTAACTCTTGCATTCGTCGGCAAAGTAGCCGTATCCACCGCAAACCCGTGATTCTGGCTGGTTATGATCACCTTTCCCGTCTCAAGATCCTGAACCGGGTGATTGGCGCCATGATGGCCAAATTTCATTTTTACGGTTTTGGCGCCAGTAGCCAGCCCCAGCAATTGGTGACCCATGCACACGCCAAAAATCGGTATTTCCTTTTCCAGCAGCCTTCTGGTCGTCTCGATAGCGTAGTCGCAAGGCTCAGGATCACCCGGCCCGTTCGAAAGGAATATTCCGTCAGGTTGTGATGCCAGAATCTCATCGGCAGTTGTCTGTGCGGGAAATACGGTGACCCGGCAACCACGCTCCGCGAGCTTGCGCAGGATGTTCCGCTTTATTCCAAAATCCATCGCTGCAACATGAAAACGAGGGTACGATTGAACCGGATAACCCTGCCCAAGCCGCCATTCACCTTCGTTCCACTCATAAGGTTGTAGACAGCTTACCACTTTGGCGAGGTCCATCCCGGCAAGGCCAGGAAATTCCCTGGCTTGCCTCAGCGCCTCTGTTTCGTCCGGCAAACCGGCAATGATACAACCCGCCTGAGCACCCTTTTCCCGAAGAATGCGTGTGAGTTTACGGGTATCGATGTCGGCAATGGCCACCACCCCCTGTTGCTTGAGATACTCCGGCAACGTCTGCGTTTCGCGCCAGTTGCTGGAGGCCAACGGCAGATCTCTTATCACCAGCCCGGCAGCATATATCCGATCTATATTGCCGGACTCCACATCATCCGGATTGGTGCCCGTATTGCCCACATGGGGATAAGTGAGTGTAACGATCTGGCGGCAGTAGGACGGGTCCGTAAGAATTTCCTGATATCCCGTCATCGAAGTGTTGAAGACCACTTCTCCTGTGCTCATGCCCTCCGCGCCGATGGATATGCCGCGAAAAACTGTGCCGTCAGCAAGCGCAAGGACGGCATACGAATGTTGTGACACGAAGGCTCCTGGGAATTGAAACAAGGCAGAAACAGCGCGAGGTTCCGTTTGCGCCGCTTCAAATCTGGAAATTATACGTCCAAAAGGACGTTGCTTCAACGAAGCCGGAGTAGAGTAATTCCTGGCACACCCGGCGTATACGGCACTCGATCCCCTCAACACCTCTGAGGGTCAAAAGAGAACAGAATTGGAATGTAAGGGCTAAAGACGCTTACTTGCGCAGCCCCAACACGTCCTGCATGTCGAACATGCCGTTCCGTTTATCCGCGAGAAAGCGGGCAGCTCTCAACGCACCCTCGGCAAATGTTGCGCGACTGCTTGCCTTATGCGAAATTTCGATACGTTCCCCGGTTCCCGCGAACATGACGGTATGATCACCCACGATATCTCCGCCGCGAACGGTGGCAAAGCCGATGGAGCCGCCAACCCGCTCGCCTGTATGACCTTCACGGCTGTAAACAGCAACGTCGGAAAGCTCTTTACCCAGGGCTTTTACCACCACTTCACCCATCAGCAACGCGGTGCCGGAAGGGGCATCCACCTTGTGGCGATGATGGGCCTCGATAATTTCGATATCATAATCTTCATTCAGGACCCTGGCTGCCGTCTCCAGCAGTTTCAAGGTGACATTCACGCCCACGCTCATATTAGGCGCCACTACGATAGCAATATCTTTGGAGGCAGTCCTGAGTTCTTCTTTCTGCTCGGGGGAAAAGCCGGTTGTGCCGATTACCATTTTTATGTTTTTCTCACGGCAACGGGCAAGGTGAACCAGCGTCCCCTCCGGGCGGGTAAAGTCTATCAGCACTTCGCTTCCATCAAGCGCCGTATCAACATTATCGGTAATCTCAATACCGCAGGGAGCGCCGATCAACTCTCCTGCATCCTTTCCAAGATAAGGACTCCCGCTCCGCTCAAGAGCAGCGCTCAAGCACAGGTCTGGCGCCCGTTCAACCGCCTCCAGCAAGGCGCGTCCCATTCGTCCGGAGCTTCCGGCCACAGCAATATTCAATGTCGGCATTCCTTGTCTGATAAACTGACTTTGCAAAGTCATCCTATTCTTTTGGCTGATCTGCATCCATAATTCCGGTATCCGTCGCCCTTGAGGGTACTTGCCTTGGTCCCGGTTTTTCCGGCACGGCTGCTTCTGCAGCAGCACTCGAAGAAACTCCGCCCGAACCGGCTGAAAGGGATGCCGCCGGGGAAGGAGGTGGAGAAGCGGGCAAGGCGGGCACAGTGCCCATTGTTTCAGTGCCGGCCGAAATGGGCGCCGGAACGGGTGGCAAAAGGGGCACCGAATGGGGCGCTTCCATAGGCGCCTCAGTGGGCACCTGGGCCGGGATCAAACCGGCACTCTTTTCTTTAGCCTCGTTCTCGAGCGATGCAGCCGACTCAGACGGGTTGCCCGCTTCCAGCGCTTGAGGCTGAAGAAAGGCAACCGGAGTAGCGAACGAACCGTCGATACGCATCAGATGATCGTCTTTAAAAAAAGCCGTGAGCTTTCTCTGCTCGATCAACCGCCCCCTCTGCTCAAACCGATATAGATAGTCCCAGCGATTTTCATGAAACGCATCGCTGATCATGGGTGAGCCCAGCGCAAAGCGTACTTGCGAACGAGTCATGCCGGGCTTCAGCTTGTTCACCATTTCCTGGGTAATGACATTACCCTGCTGGATCTCTATCTTGTAGAGCAAGGAAGGAACCGATGAACACCCCGCGAGCAGCAGAACAGCCAACGTGATAATTCTTGCGCGCATCGCGGCGACGTAGGTTTCCAAAGCAAACTTAACGTTATATGATACAGCAAATAACTTGACGGTTGGACGCGCTATGAGTAATCCGAGCAATCTTAAAACCATGGGCTTGAAGGCGACGCTGCCGCGCCTTAGAATACTGAGCCTGTTCGAAAGCAGTCCTGTTCGGCATCTCTCTGCGGAAGATGTTTACAGAACGCTCATCAGCGAAGGCGATGATATCGGTCTGGCCACAGTCTACCGGGTACTGACCCAGTTTGAACAGGCCGGGCTGCTCGAGCGTCACCATTTTGAAGGCGGCAAGGCAGTGTTTGAGCTTGCCAGCGACGCTCATCATGACCATCTTGTCTGCCTGCAATGCGGCAGGGTGGAAGAATTCTATGACGCCGAAATCGAGAAGCGTCAGATAAAAATTGCCCGTGAGCGCGGATTTGCCATACACGAACACTCACTTTCACTTTACGCGGATTGCATCAAGCCGTCATGCCCGTATCGAAAAGGGGATGAAAAGGATAGTAAAACTTAAGCTTTTCATTCCTTCATGAAGCGCAGATTCAGGTATCGTGACGTTACAGCTCGATGCGGCGGTGGTATATGCACCTTCTTCAGGAGCAGGGTTTAGAGACCGCCCTGCTCTGATTCATAGCTTCCTGACTGTCATTCCTGATCCGCTTGCAAGTTGTGCAGCGGATAAAGGTTTTTAACGCATTTAAGATTGCCTCGCATACCCGTTGATTCCGTACTTGAAGCTGTTGACCAAAAGTCACCTAACCGTTACTGTTCAATGTTAAACCCAACATATATTGCCGATATTCAAGATCTTGAAATGCAAGAAAGCATGAGCGCGGAATTGACGGGCGCCGAAATTACGGTGCGTTGTTTACAAGAAGAAGGGGTAGAACACATCTTCGGCTATCCGGGGGGCGCTGTGCTGTTCCTGTATGACGAATTGTTCAAGCAGGATAAAGTCAGACACATCCTGGTGCGGCACGAACAGGCGGCGGTACATGCCGCGGACGGCTATGCCCGCTCCAGCAACAAGGTAGGAGTGGCGTTGGTCACTTCCGGACCCGGCGTAACCAACGCCGTGACCGGCATTGCCACTGCCTATATGGATTCGATTCCCCTCGTCATCATCAGCGGTCAGGTACCCACCCATGCCATCGGCTTGGACGCGTTCCAGGAGGTCGATACTGTCGGCATCACGCGTCCCTGCGTGAAACACAACTTTCTGGTGAAGGATGTCACAGAGCTCGCCACCACCATCAAGAAAGCGTTCTATATCGCCTCGACAGGACGTCCCGGTCCGGTACTGGTCGACATCCCAAAGGACGTGAGCCAGCAGAAAACGAAATTTGCTTATCCCGAGCGTGTCACAATGCGCTCCTATAATCCGAATATCCGGGGGCACGCCGGACAGATCAAAAAAGCAGTTCAACTGATACTGGAAGCCCGGCGTCCGATGATCTACACGGGCGGCGGTGTCATTCTCAGCGATGCCGCTGCACAGTTGACGGAACTCGTGCGTCTGTTGCGCTTTCCCTGCACCAACACATTGATGGGATTGGGAGGTTATCCCGCAACAGACCGCCACTTTGTTGGCATGCTGGGCATGCATGGCACCTATGAAGCCAACATGGCGATGCAGCATTGCGATGTACTGGTGGCGGTAGGCGCCCGTTTCGATGATCGAGTTATCGGCAATCCCAAGCATTTCTACAATCCGGATCGCAAGATCATCCACATCGATATCGATCCTTCATCCATTTCGAAGCGAGTCAAGGTGGACGTACCTATCGTCGGTAATGTTCCCGACGTGCTGGATGAGCTTATCAAGCTGCTTAAACTGCGCAAGGAAAAACCCGATCAGAACGCCCTGGATGCCTGGTGGGCCCAGATTGATTCATGGCGCGAACGCGACTGTCTCAGGTATGACCGCACAAGCGCAATCATCAAACCGCAGATGGTGGTGGAAACGCTCTACAAGGTAACGAACGGTGATGCCTTCATTACCTCGGATGTAGGCCAGCATCAGATGTGGGCAGCGCAATTTTACAAATTCGACCTGCCGCGGCGGTGGATCAATTCGGGAGGCCTCGGAACAATGGGCTTCGGCCTGCCTTCAGCAATGGGCGTGCAGATCGCTAATCCGGCCGCAGCCGTAGCCTGCATTACCGGTGAAGCCAGTATCCAGATGTGCATTCAGGAGCTGTCGACCTGCAAGCAATATCACCTTCCGCTCAAGATCATCAACCTGAATAATCGCTATATGGGAATGGTGCGGCAGTGGCAGGAATTCTTCCATGGCAATCGCTACGCGGAGTCTTACATGGACGCGCTGCCTGATTTCGTAAAGCTGGCGGAGAGCTACGGACATGTCGGCATGCGAATCGAGCAGCCCGGCGATATCGAAGCCGCCTTGCAGGAGGCATTCAAGCTCAAGGACAGGCTGGTGTTCATGGATTTCGTCACGGACCAGACCGAAAACGTATTCCCGATGGTGCCGGGCGGCAAGGGTCTCTCTGAAATGATCCTGGTATAAAAATAAATATGCGGCATATCATTTCACTTTTGATGGAAAACGAGGCAGGCGCTTTATCTCGCGTCGCCGGCCTGTTTTCTTCACGTGGTTACAATATCGAATCGCTTACCGTTGCCGCCACTGAAGATTCCACCCTGTCTCGCATGACCCTGGTCACAACCGGGTCTGACGACGTGATCGAGCAGATCACGAAGCAACTCAACAAACTCATTGAAGTGGTCAAGGTGATTGACTTGAGTGAAGGCAATCACATTGAGCGTGAACTGATGCTGATCAAGGTGCGAGCGGTGGGCAACGACCGCGAGGAGATAAAGCGCATGGCCGATATTTTCCGCGGCCGCATCATCGATGTCACCGATAAATCATACACAATCGAATTGACAGGCACCGGTTCCAAGCTCGATGCATTCATCGAGGCCATGGACCATACGACCATTCTGGAAACTGTACGCACCGGCGCATCCGGCATCGGGCGCGGCGAACGGATATTGAAGGTTTAGCAACGGTTGCGCCGAGAGAGCCAAGCCTTTTCGGGCTCGGCGGCTAACGGCGCTTTTCTATTTTGAACATAAAGGAAATCATGAACGTTTATTACGATAAAGACGCTGACTTGTCGCTCATTCGGGACAAGAAAGTCACCATTGTCGGATACGGCTCGCAAGGGCACGCTCACGCCAATAATCTGAGCGATTCCGGCGTGACGGTAACAGTTGGCTTGCGCAAGGATGGGGCTTCCTGGAGCAAAGCGGAAAAGGCCGGACTTACCGTCAAAGAGGTGGCTGAATCGGTAAAAAATGCAGACGTCGTGATGGTCCTGCTGCCCGATGAGCAGATCGCTGCCGTTTACGCAACCGAAATCGAACCCAATCTCAAGAAAGGCGCCACCCTTGCCTTTGCCCACGGCTTCAATATTCATTACGGCCAGGTTTCACCCAGGGAAGATCTGGACGTCATCATGATTGCTCCCAAGGGGCCCGGTCACCTGGTGCGTTCGACCTACCTCCAGGGTGGGGGCGTGCCTTCACTTATTGCAGTGCATCAGGATAAGTCTGGCAGGGCACGTGACCTCGCGCTTTCCTATGCGGCAGCCAATGGGGGCACCCGCGGCGGCGTGATCGAAACAAATTTCCGTGAGGAAACCGAAACCGATCTGTTCGGCGAACAGGTCGTGCTATGCGGCGGACTTACGGCCTTGATCCAAGCGGGCTTTGAAACCCTCGTGGAAGCGGGGTATGCGCCAGAGATGGCTTATTTTGAATGCCTGCATGAAGTCAAGCTGATCGTCGACCTGATCTATGAGGGCGGCATCGCCAACATGCGCTACTCCATTTCCAACAATGCCGAGTATGGAGACATTTCGCGCGGCCCCCGTGTGATCACCGATGCTACCCGGGCCGAAATGCGCAAGATTCTGCGCCAGATTCAGACAGGGGAATATGCCCGCGAATTCATCCTTGAAAATCGCGCCGGCGCACCCATGCTGAAAGCCAGCCGCCGCCTCGCATCCGAGCATCAGATCGAGCAGGTGGGCGCCAAACTGCGCGATATGATGCCCTGGATCAAAAAGAACAAACTGGTCGATCAGGCAAAAAATTAGGAAGCTAATATGGGAGAGGGGTAGCTGCATTGTTCGGCTGCTCCTCACTCTATAAGAAGAACGGCCGATCTAGAGGTAGGAGCTTGAGCTGAGTCTACCGGGATTGCTGGGCTCATTTAAGCAGTATCCTCACATAGCTTTCTCATAAATGGACTCTTCCGTAGCTGCGGTACGACGTGGACTACCGTTAAGTCATTATCAAAAGCTGAAGTCATTACAAAGTGCCAGCCCTTTATGTTACAGAGTGATTCCTCAGCACTAAAAGTCATTGCTGCGCATAAGACGTCACGGCTGAACTGGTTATGGATGTCGATGCCTCCGACATTGCGCTGCATGGCAATCAGGAACACAGCCAGTTCCATGCCTATTACGATCATTCTTGCTGCCAGACAAGGTTCCCTTGCCATGCTGGCGAATTCAGCGTGCGTTACCCATTGCAATGCAGAGTGGGACGCCTCTACTCATAGTTACTGCCACCACTCATCAATGTTGCGCCTCATGTCCTTCAAAAATACCATCTTTTCATCTATGTAGTCCGCTCGGGCTATTGTAGAAGCTGAGGTTTCAGCCTACGTTGTACCGCTAAAGACAGCTCGAGTCAAATCGACGTCCTGCCTTCTAGAGCATTTCTTGATTGGAGCGGCAAGGGTTTCATAGGGCTGATACTTGCG
>DATEEZ010000121.1:0-8232 GCA_035280905.1 Nitrosospira sp. | reverse complement strand
CCACAGCACCGCGTGGCAACATGACCTGCACCTTATCACCTTATGCTGCGTCAATGAACAAGCATATCGCGTTGTGCCTGTGCGGGAATTCCATCGTTCGTTATTTTTCGATTTGGGTGGCTCGCAGTGCTCAACTATACTCACATCATCAATAAATTTAATCAACCCACCCGCACAATGAGTTCATCATGAAAAAAATCATATTAGCCGCTGCATTGTTTTTCTTGAGTTCCCTGACCCATGCCGCGGTACAGGGGAAGGAAGTCTCTTATACCGCCAATGGCACGACACTCAAAGGTTATCTTGCATATGATGATGCAATAACACATAACCACCCCGCGGTGCTGGTGGTGCATGAATGGTGGGGCCTCGACGATTACGCGCGAAAACGCGCAAAGATGCTGGCGGATCTGGGCTATACCGCGCTGGCCCTGGACATGTACGGCGAGGGCAGGCAGGCTCACCATCCGGACGAGGCTTCCAGATATTCGGGCGAACTGAAGAAGAATCTACCCTTGGCCAAAAAACGTTTTGAAGCTGCCCTGAATTTCCTGCAGAAGCAGGAGAATGTCGATTCGAAGAACATCGCGGCGCTGGGCTACTGTTTCGGTGGCAGCGTCGCCCTGGAAATGGCTCGCCAGGGGGAAGATTTGAAAGGGGTGGCCAGCTTTCATGGCAGTCTGGCGACCGAGCATCCCGCCCAAAGGGGCAAGGTAAAGGCGCAGATTATCTCTTTTACCGGCACGGCTGATCCCATGATACCGGCGGAGCAGGTAACGGCATTCAAGCGGGAAATGGAAAACGCCGGGGTAAATTACAAGGCGGTCACGTTCCCTGGCGCCAAGCATAGCTTTACCAATCCCGAAGCCGACGAACATGGCCGCAAATTCAATTTGCCGCTCGCTTATGACGCGCAAGCTGACAAGGCTTCGTGGAAGGAGACGGAACGTTTCCTGGCCGAGGTATTCAAGGCAAGATGATGCGTCCCGGAGCATGCTGGTTTTTGTAGTCTCGAATGAGAGAGGGCTGAAGCAGCCCGCGCCGACTTGCAGTGGCAATCAGGATATTTGCATCGCGGTACTTCAGGTATCCAGACAGAGCGGAGCTGGCGAAGCCATATAAGTCCGGTCTTAATGCTATTGAAAGCGCCAGGCGCTGATGAAGGAGTGCAAAGGCCTTGACTGCAGAGCTTGCCCTGCCTCCTTCGCAGCGGTGAACACGGGCGCGTTCCCCGCTTTCTTTTTATTTTTCCACACTTTGAGTTCAGCTGGGGAGTTTGACGCCAAGGATATCCACATGCTCGATTTGCGGTGGCTCAGCCAGCAAATCCGCTGCATTTGCCATCAGTGCGGCAGCGATCGGGCCGGACAAATGCGCTGATCTTCCAGCCTCGTCCACAAATGCATCAAAAATACCAAAAGTCGATGGGCCGAGCCGCAGCGCAAACCAGATCGGTGTAGTGGTTTCCTGATTTGCCATTGAAAGCCCTTGCTTGAGAAAGCTTTCTACATCCACTTCCCTTCCCGGTTTAGCTTGTAACCGCACAAACAGTGCAACTTTTACCATCTTGATTTCCTTTCTAATATCGAACAATAAGACTCAGACTCTAGATATCAGGAGGATTTCTGCCAAGTGGCGATATTGACAATTTTGATATAATTCACGCCATGCGTATTCACATTCTTGCGCTCGACCAGGTTTTTGACACCGGATTATCAACGCTCCTGGACACACTGAGTATCGCGAATGATCTCGCAGTTTCTGCCAACGCATTGACGCGATTTGACCTGACAATCGTGGGTATGCGCCGGAGTATTCGTACCAGTCAGGGATTTTCTGTACCGGTAGTGTCAGCGACGCGATGCGGCCCTCCGGATGTGGTATTGATTCCCGCGCTTGGGGCAAAAATGCCGGAAACGCTGCGGCTGGCGCTTGAGCGGCCGGATGTATGCGAGGCGGGCGACCTTTTGCGACAGTGGTCCAGAGATGGCGTTCTGGTCGGCGCTGCCTGCACTGGAACCTTTATTCTCGCCGATACTTTGCTTCTCAATGACCGAAGTGCTACCACATCATGGTGGCTTACTCCCTTGTTTCGTGAACGTTATCCTCGCGTGCGTCTGGAGGAATCACGTATGGTAGTAAGCTCGCCCGGATTTGTTACTGCTGGTGCTGCACTGGCGCATATTGATCTTGCGCTTTGGCTTATACGCCAAAGCAGCCCCACACTCGCAGAAATGACAGCGCGTTATCTGTTGATTGAGCCGCGAGCGTCACAGGCAGCTTTTGCAATTCCTGATCACCTTGCACATACAGATGCACTGGTCCAGCGATTCGAACACTGGGCTCGGCGCAGGCTGGGTGAACGTTTCTCGCTTAGCGAAGCAGCCAGTGCGACAGGTACAAGCGAGAGAACACTTTCGCGCCGACTAAAAGCCGTCCTGGGAAAATCCCCGCTTTCTTATTTTCAGGATCTTCGTATTGAACGTGCCGTATATCTCCTGGGAACGAGCAACGACAATGTAGACTCGATTGCTGCCCAGGTGGGTTATGCAGATGGTGCAACCTTGCGCACCCTTCTTCGCCGGAGAGTCGGTCGAACGGTGAGCGAACTTCGAACCAGGACCCGGGCGATTTCCAATTCATTCAACGACTCTCAAACGCAGGAGATTGGGTGATCAAAGGTACAGCGAAAATAAGCCGTGCCAACGTTCGAAGACTGACTGCCTGCGCGGGGCTATTTGTAATTCATCCGGGCATATTGAAAATTCCTGCTTCGATCATCTTAGGACCATAAAAAATTAAAATCGCCAAGTTTGTATATATTAAACGCCATATGGCTTGCTTTCTTCTCGATACCGCTTTATCATCATTTTCATGACATCTTTCTCCTCATCAGTGGCCCATAAGCCGTTTTCCGCCTCAAATATTTTGGGTGGCAAGCAGGTACTCCACACTGATCCACGTTCGGCGGTCGAGTGGATAGAGCTTGTGCGCAAGGGTATTCCCGCCCCGGCGATTGATGCAGTCCTGGGGCTTGTGGACCTGCGGCAGGGTGAACTCTCCCGCGCGCTGGATATTCCTGAGCGCACGCTGGTGCGGCGAAAAAAGGAAGGAGTGCTCAATTGCGAGGAATCCGGCAAATTGCTGCGCTTGGCGCGAGTTGTTGAACGTGCCGGCGAGGTGTTTGAGGATGGGTCCCTGGCGTTGGACTGGATCAAGTCGCCCAACGCCAGCCTGGGCGGCGCCACACCCCTGTCCATGCTGGATACTGATCTTGGCGCCGATTCAGTGATGACTATTCTTGGCCGGATCGAGCACGGTATTTTCACTTGAAGTTGGCGGTGTGGCGTATAGTCACACACCGCTTCGCCGCTTCTGCATTTTCCGGCGAAGGTGCACGGTTGTTTGGCGGCCGCTGGAACCGCAAGGGCGAGTCTGTAGTGTACACGGCGCAGAGCAGGTCATTGGCCTTTCTCGAAATGCTCGTCCAGGACGAGCCGCTGCGCGCCAACTATCTCCTCATTCCCGCGGAAATTCCTGGCGATATCCCCAGACTGGAAATCGCTGCCGAACAACTTCCTGAGAACTGGCGAACCCTCGAGAGCCGTAGAAACCTCGAGGAAATAGGCAGTCAATGGCTGCGTGAGGCCAGATACTGCGTGCTGGATGTTCCCAGTGCCGTAATTCCCGCCGAGCGAAACCTGCTGCTCAACCCGGTGCATCCCGATTTTCGCAGAATCCGGATAGGTCAACCGGAAAGCCTGAAGAGCGATCTGCGGTTACTGCGGAATCTGTCCGGAGGTTTAAAGAAGAAAGGTGGGTGAGGGGATATTATTTTTTGCCCGCGATGCAGGAATAGCTGATTCAGTCACTAACCGGCACGTAAACCAGATTGAGGCTTTTCACCTCAACCTGCCATGGGGCGCGTGGTGACTTGCCCAGTCATCAACTTGAGGCACAACGCTACGTGGTCGTCCATAATCGCGCTTGAGGGATACCGATTCTGCCCTCTCTGGCTTTCCTGCCACAATCCTGATCAACGCAGGAAACTCAAGTGAATCAACTGGCTCCGAATTAAGCCAAAATTGAGGATTTTCTTGTCCATAGGCGAAAATCAGTGGAGTCGGGATTTTCTCCCATGATCGGTTCTGCCCACACAAAACCCTCATCTCGACAGTATTATGGCGTTTTGATGCGTATATGCCGCCAAGCCACAGTGCTACCAGGATATGACTGTATCCCAATAAAACCAGGAGCTTGACTACGCTCTCGATCTGTATTCTCAAATGATGAGATGGTCTGCTGACGCACGCCAGTTTGTGTATTGGTTAGAAAAACGTTGTAGTTATTGTCTTGTACCACAATCTCGTATTCAAACCAGACACCGGGAACAAGTGCGGGTCCACGCGCACCGGCTTTAACCTTGTATATGGCACCAGTCCCCAAATCTCCGCCGGCGTTGTCATCGATCTGAACCTCAAACCCAGCGATTACTGGCCTCCATGCTGCATTCTCCGGGTCAAAGAAAGGTTCATTTGGGATGCGGGTTTTGAGCGCATTGGTTAGTTCAAGCGTTGGACGTGGAAAGCGGACGAAGACTCCGCTGTTGTGGTTTGTGCCTATCGAAGATACGAAATTGGCAAAAGCGTGAAAGGGAGAATCCGCGAATATTCACGGCCTTGATGGACCAACTCAGGAGTCCCCCTTGCAGAGGGCTGGGGGCGCTTGTTGGGGGGATTGCCGCGGGGAGCACTGTCCGTGCTAGCGCAAAGGGGATTTAAAGGGAATTCAAGTGCGGCTGCGGGCCGCAAGCGAAGCTCGCGGATCACAAGGCATGACAAGCAGAGCGAACCGCGCAGCGGCTGGCCTGGCCTGTGCCAGTCTTTTCTCGTCTTGGGTGAATCGGTTTATCGCATATATTCGGTAACATCCTTTTGGGCCGGCTTGGTCTGATGACGAGGCTGCTGATAGAGTCGTTGCAAAAGGGATCGTTACCGCAAGGCCGAGACTTCAAGCCCGGTGTGCGCAGCACATAGAAATCGTCCCACTGGCAGTATGTGAACGAGTCTGCGAAACCCCTTCAACGGGCTGGAACCAGTGTGTCGCATACCAAGGCTACCCCGTCTATCATCTTGCGGTCGCCACTGCCATCGATAGTTCTGAGCTTCATGCCGGTTGCCACCATCCCGGCGGGACACGATACCTCTCTTTCCCAGTCCTCATCTGGCGGGTCACGCCTTGGACCGGGGCAATGTGGACGTTTGACGAAGGAAGTCAAAGATCGATCACAGGAGACAGTTTTGAAGGCAGGAGCGTCCGGATCGCAGATATTGTACTCAACCCCGCCAGAGGTGGGCGTGCAAGGAGGTACGGCTACTGTAACGGTCTCCGCACCAAGAATGCAAGCATCATAGTTACCAATCAACTCGATACCTTTTAATTTGTTGCCAGCCGAATTCAAGCAAATCTGTACGCCAGTTACGAAAGCGCCGCTCGGCAACGACGGCGTAAGCGGATCTCCGACTTTATGCCCCGCACATTCTGAAAATTTTAACGATGTTTGCGCTTCCTGGGTTGCTACGTCCCGATATTTGATTTCCATATAACATGGATCGTCAGTGTCCTCGCCGATAGTCACGCCGTAGATCGCACCATTAGCCGAGGCCGCCTTAGTCAAGGTCTTGTTTGTCGGTGCCTTGCCGGATGTCAACGTGGGAACCGGCTTATTTAACAAATGTTGAACAGACCGGTCGGGTGTCGGACTCGTGGAACTGGATTTGCCTGGCAGTTTCTTTGGACAGTCAGGGTCTTGCGCGCATGCCGCCGCATTGCATACCCCATCTTGTCCGCAAGGAGGCGGGCCGCTCGGGCTATCCAGCGCCGCTATCTCAATAGGTTGTTCCGCTGTCGCACTTACCACGCTGCTTGGGAGCAGCAGAATCCCAATACAAGTTATCGCAGTCCACCGATAACCCATAATTCTCTCCTGCTAAATCGTCAGAAAATTTCGATGTGGTCTCACGATAAACTACGCTCGATACAATCTTTTGTATGTACGCTACCCCACTCGCTGCCGTCGCTCCCGCAGACGGGCGAAAGGCTCTCCTCGGCACAGAGAACACGGAACCAAAATTTACAAACCGTGAAAGGGAGAATCCATGAACATTCACGCCTTAACGGACCTTGACGGATCAACTCAGGGCGTGATCCCCCTCGCAGAGGGATGGGGGGCTTGCTAGGGGGATTGCGCGGGAAGCTACTGGGCCTGCCGGCGGAGAGGGAATTCAAGTGAACTGCGGCAGGATCACAGGCATAACAGGTCAAGCGCCAGCGGCTGGCAGGGTCTGTGACAAGCAGGAACGGGAACCAGGGGGTTTTCGCATGCGTGAAAACAGGACTTTAACCATCCAGGAAATATCGGAAGGTCTTACGGGGAAGTTCCTCCGCCAACGCGTATCAATGCCAAGCCGTCGCGTCTAGAGGCATGAATACGAGGATTCCCTCGCTCCACAGACAGCAAGAGCTTCAGGTATCCCCTCCTTGATGGCAAATGCTGAGATTCCTTTATCCTACTCGCCCCCGATCTCCCGAAACCTCTGCGACAAGTTGTCGCGCGACAATTTGCCACATTCCTGCAACGGTAAAAATCGATTATTCTGCCAACAACTTCTTATTGAAGTTGCCAGGATGCCGCAAGAGGCATCTGTTTCGTCTGTTGTCAGAAGCTGGTAGCACCACGTTGTTTTGACGTATTGTCTTCCTTTCATTCGGGCTCGTCGCACCTCCCCCTCAGGCCACGAGCCCTTCTCTTTTTTGAGCAAGCACTGCTCGGCGCACAGTATCAATACCGAAAGGTTGGATGCTCACCTTCAAAAATAAGGAAAGATAGGGCTTCCTTTCGGCATTGTTAAGCAGTAAACAATTTATCCGGATGCTTGGGCCGCTTTCCTCTGCCTTGGCTTTTCGGGTGGGAATAACTATGATGAATATCCTCGGGGGATTTAGCAGCCTCCCCATTCAAGACGCTTGCGTCCAAGGCCTGCTCCAATCTTAAGGGTTGAATTCCCTGTGGAGGAGAATGGATGGACACTTCAAGCCAAGGGTACCAAGGTACCCGATTTAGATACATCCCCTCCTGCTACTCTTACCTCGGCCGCTTTGTATTCACTGAGGCGCAGATTCATCAGTTTGCGGCGCCGGGCAGATCGCGACCGTGCACCAAGATCTCGTCAATGATTGTGCTATTTCGCTTCAAGGCAGAGTTACTCAGTCATTCCAGGCTGCAGCATGATGGGCATGGCTCTAATTCGCTGACTCCCGGAATGATTATTTTCAACTTCATTTAGCCAGAGGAGGAATCACGATGTCTTATTCAGGGTTTCTTAAGCATTGTCTTATTGCTGCTTCATTGGCGCTCATCGCCGCAATCGCTCATGCCGCGGACACTGGAGCCACCTTGGATACAGCGGAGATCGAGCGGTTGACCGGGCTCAAGGGAACCTATTCCAAGGAAGAAAATGTTTTCAAAGTCTCCAAGCCGCGAAACGATGTAAAAATACAGGTGGATGAATGGGCAATGCCTCCTTTCATGGGCTTGGGCTCATGGGCTGCTTTTACTCCTACGCAGAACGGGCAGGTGATGATGATGGGCGACACTGTGCTGTTCGAGGATGAGGTTAATCCCGTCATAAGCGCGGCTTTCGAGGCGGGACTGGAAGTCACGGCTCTTCATAATCATTTTTTCTTTGATGAACCCAAGGTGTATTTCATGCATATCGGCGGCACTGGAAGCTCTGCCAAACTTGCAGCCGGCGTTAAAAGGATTTATGACAAAGTAGCGGAAATTCGCGCTGCAAAGCCAATGCCTTCGTCCCAGTTTGGTAGAGCAATCCCTACGGAGAACAAGATCTCCGCCCAGCCTCTGGAACAGATCCTTGGAATGAAAGGAAGCTCAAAAGACGGCATGTTTAAAGTTGTCTTCGGTCGCCCCGCCACCATGCATGGCGTATCAGTGGGAAAAGAAATGGGGGTAAACACCTGGGCAGCGTTTGCAGGTACGGATAGCGAGGCAGTTGTGGATGGAGATTTCGCCATGCTTGCCGATGAAATGCAGGCTGTTTTGAGAACAATGCGAGCAGGTGGTATGAATATTGTGGCAATTCATCAACACATGACGCATGAGAAGCCGCACTATTTGTTCATGCACTACTGGGGCAAAGGGGAGGCGAAGGA
>DATEEZ010000120.1:0-12200 GCA_035280905.1 Nitrosospira sp. | reverse complement strand
GGCAACTCGACAGGGGATGCGGTCCAGCCATCAGAAATCAACCAACTCAGATAATAGAATAGCCTCAAGGAGAGATCCTGAACCTGAGTTTTCGATGTTGCCCAACATGACATTACAGCAGGATGACAGGGTGATCGCTATCCTCCCTTGACGGTTGGGATAACAGTCGACAGAGATACCAAAATATTCAAGAAACAGCACCCAGGAGAAATCATGGCAGCAATACCTGATCACGATGTCGTGCATGATGCCGATCACGCGCACGAGCATCACCCCACTGGCCTGATGCGTTGGCTGACCACCACGAACCACAAGGATATCGGCACATTGTATCTCTGGTTCAGCTTCATCATGTTCCTGACAGGGGGCGTGATGGCGCTGACCATCCGGGCCGAACTTTTTCAGCCGGGCTTACAGATAGTCAATCCCGAGTTTTTTAACCAGCTCACAACCATGCACGGATTGGTGATGGTATTCGGCGCCATCATGCCGGCCTTCGTCGGTTTTGCAAACTGGCAGATACCGATGATGATCGGCGCTCCGGACATGGCCTTTGCGCGAATGAATAACTGGAGCTTCTGGCTGCTTCCTCCCGCGGCATTGTTGCTCATCACTTCTTTCTTCGCGCCCGGTGGCGCTGCTGCCGGGGGCTGGACTTTTTATCCTCCGCTGTCTGTGCAAATGGGCATCGGGATGGACATGATGATTTTTGCTATCCATATTCTCGGTGCTTCCTCCATCATGGGCGCAATCAATATCATCACGACCATTCTTAACATGCGGGCGCCTGGCATGACTCTGATGAAGATGCCGATGTTCGTGTGGAGCTGGCTGATTACCGCCTATCTGCTGGTGCTGGTCATGCCGGTGTTGGCGGGAGTGGTGACCATGCTGCTGACCGATCGCAATTTCGGCACCAATTTCTTCAATGCCGCGGGCGGCGGTGACCCCGTGCTGTTCCAGCATGTTTTCTGGTTCTTCGGGCATCCGGAAGTCTACATCATGATTCTGCCATCATTCGGTATCGTCAACGAGGTGATTCCCACTTTTTCCCGCAAGCCGTTGTTCGGGTATTCCTCAATGGTGTATGCAACCGCTTCCATCGCGATTCTTTCCTGCATCGTCTGGGCGCACCATATGTTCACTGCAGGCATGCCGGTGGTAGGGCAGCTGTTTTTCATGTATGGCACCATGCTGATCGCGGTTCCGACAGGTGTGAAGGTGTTCAACTGGACGGCTACCATGTGGCGCGGCTCCATGACTTTCGAGACGCCCATGCTGTTTTCCATAGGCTTCATTTTCCTGTTCGTTATCGGGGGTTTCAGCGGCGTGGTCTGCGCCATTGTCCCGATTGATGTGCAGGTGCAGGATACCTATTATGTGATCGCGCACTTCCACTACGTGCTGGTATCCGGCTCGCTCTTTGCCATCTTCGCCGGCGCTTACTACTGGCTGCCGAAATGGACAGGCTACATGTACGACGAGACACTGGGCAAGTGGCATTTCTGGCTGTCGATGTTCTTCTTCAACCTCACTTTCTTCGTCCAGCACTTCCTGGGACTCGCAGGCATGCCCCGCCGTATTCCCGACTATGCACTGCAATTTGCCGACTTCAATATGATTTCCAGTATTGGAGCATTCGGATTCGGTATGACCCAGCTGTTGTTCCTCTATGTGGTGCTGAAGTGCATTCGCGGGGGAGAAAAGGCGCCGCAGAAACCATGGGAGGGTGCAAAAACACTGGAGTGGACCTTGCCCTCTCCGGCGCCGTATCACAGCTTTGAAACACCGCCGCTCGTGAAGTAATCCGCCAATCGATAAACAGGAGATCGTCATGTTGAAAAATATGGATATGCCGCAACCCGTGAACCTGTCGGAAGACGAGGAGATCGAGAGGAAGCTTGCAGCAATCAGAACGGCTCTTTATGCGCTGGCTTTCTCTCTGGTGGTGCCCCTTATGCAATATTTCTGGCAATAGCTGCTGTCAAACCAGTCGACATCCTATCGATCAAACTATAAAGAGAGAAAAAAGTGAGTCAAGAAGCGAGTCATTACTACGTCCCGGCGCCCTCACCCTGGCCTATAACCGGTGCGATCGCACTGTTATTCATGGGTTTCGGCGCCGCATTTTCCGTCAACAGGCTTCCTCTCGGCTATGGATTGCTGGCAACGGGCTTTGCCATACTCGTCTACATGATGTTCGGCTGGTTCCGCACCGTTGCCCGCGAAAGCGAGAGCGGCAAATTCAACAAAAAGGTGGACAAATCATTTCGCTGGGGAATGAGCTGGTTCATCTTTTCGGAAGTCATGTTTTTCGGCGCTTTTTTTGGCGCTCTCTACTACATGCGTATGCATTCCGTGCCGGATCTCGCCGACCTGGAGAACAAAATGCTGTGGCCAGACTTTACCGCTGACTGGCCCACGGCAGGTCCCGGCATCACCGAGAAATTCATGCCCATGGGGCCCTGGGGTCTCCCCGCGCTGAATACCCTGATCCTGCTGACCTCGGGTGTGACGGTCACCTGGGCGCATTGGGCACTGAAGCTGAACAAGCGCGGGCAGCTCAAACTGGGCCTGTTTCTTACATTCGCGCTCGGGTTTCTCTTCGTGGGCCTGCAGGCTTACGAATACAGCCACGCTTATTCGGAGATGAACCTCAAAATGTCCACCGGAGCCTACGGCGCCTCGTTTTTCATGCTGACCGGTTTCCACGGTTTTCATGTAACGCTGGGTTCCATCATGCTGTTCGTTATCTGGTGCCGCGTGCTGGCCGGCCATTTTTCACCCGAGAATCACTTCGGCTTCGAAGGCGTCGCCTGGTACTGGCACTTCGTGGACGTAGTCTGGCTGGGGCTGTTCATCTTCGTGTACTGGCTGATATAGGAATTATCCTTAAAAAGAGGTTCTAACTATTTACCGTATCCTCTCCGGATCCCGATGATTCTTTCGCGTACGACCCAGTATGCCATTCAGGCGCTCATCTACATGGCGACCCAGCCTCCCGGGGTGGCCGTACTGAATCGCACGATAGCGGAATGCCTGAGGTCGCCGCCTACTTATCTCGCAAAAATTCTGCAGGAGTTATGCAAAGGCAACCTTTTGTACTCTTTTCGCGGAAAGCAGGGCGGTTTCTGCTTGCGGGAAAGTAGTGACAAGATTAACCTGATGCAGATCGTCAGGATCACCGAGGGCCCCGGGTTTATGGAGGATTGTGTTCTGGGGCTGAAAGTTTGCAGCGACACCACCCCCTGTCCCATGCACGCAAAATGGTGGCCGATCAAGCAGGAAATCGTGAAACTTCTGCAGGGCCAGACGCTGGAAATGCTGGCAGCAATGGTAGTAAGCGGCAAATATCAGTTGACAGATTTTCCCGGGGCGGTTCTCGGCAACATCGAGCTGCCGGCATAGCTATCCAATTTATTGCCTATAGGTTCTCACATGACAAAGCACGCACTCAAGCTGATACCTTCCTCTACGGAACATGCGGATGTGCCCAATGATTGCAAGAATTGCGGGGCATATCACCTTTGTATGACTCTCTGGCTGAAAACCGGCGATTCATCCCTGCTTGAGCGCGTGGTAAAGAAGAAACAGGTGTTCAAGCGGGGAGAAGTGCTTTACCGCGCGGGCCAATCGCTCGAGTATATCTATGTTATCCGGGGCGGATCGGTCAAAACCTGCGTGAGCACCGAGGACGGGCAGGTTCAGGTGATGGGTTTCCATGCAGCCGGGGAACTGCT
The DNA here is from genome assembly GCA_035280905.1 of Nitrosospira sp. Classification (GTDB taxonomy): domain Bacteria; phylum Pseudomonadota; class Gammaproteobacteria; order Burkholderiales; family Nitrosomonadaceae; genus Nitrosospira. Next base: position 8,460 of record DATEEZ010000120.1, on the reverse strand, counting down.
GGGGCTGAATGCCATCAGTAGCCGGGAGCATACATGCGAGGCGAGGGCGATGGGAGTGACCTCGGTTTGCGAGGTTTCCGTCGAGCGTTTCGAAGAACTGGCCAAGAAGGACCCGGCAATTCAGTATGAAATTCTTAAAATCATGAGTGCCGAAATCCATCACGGTCAGGAATTGCTGCTCCTGCTCGGCAAATACAATGCCGAGGAGCGGATCGCCATTTTTCTGCTTAACTTGTCGAGGCAATTTGAAAAGCGGCATTGTTCGGCCACCGAATTCACCTTGTGCATGTCTCGCAGCGATATCGGTAACTATCTCGGCATTGCGGAGGAGACGGTCTGCCGCATATTTGCCCGGTTCCAGGACGACGGCATCATCAGCAGTGAATACCGTAATGTCAAACTCAAGGATATCAAACGCCTTGAGCAGATTGCCAACCAAAAAACCTTGAGGCAAACCAACGTCACATCTCTTTACTCCTGAAGTGAAGTGACTCTAGGCAGGGTCGCTCGGGTTTTGCAGAGCTGACCCTGTCAGTCCCCATCTTGTCGGGGATCATCTTCTTTCCGTTTTTTCCTGATTCACCGGCAATACCGTCGGGGCAATTCCACCATCTGTTTAAGCTGAATCCGGGCTGATTGCCTGGGGCGATGCCGTTTGCGGGTCATCCCATCCTCGCCGGAGAACTCTTGCGCTTCTCCTGTCTTCCCGTTTGCGAGTTTCATTTTGAGGCAGGACATTTTTCTGCCTGATTCAGTCCATTCCGCTCCCAGATATCTGTCCGTCGTGATGGTAACAGCGGGTTGATCTGCGATGGCAGGGCTGCAAAAGCATGTAATACGGCCTTCCAAAGTTAGTGAGGCAGAGCGGGATGCCTGTATATCGGCGCGGGGCCGGATTTCAACCTGACAAACGATGTCTGGGGTCTGATACCAAAAACCAGTGTGGTATCAGAAGTGACGTTCGAATACAAGGAATTCGGCGCCAAGGTAGCCGGTAATATGCTTCCTCCCCCCCGGTTCCGGCGTCAATGTGAGCTAGTTTACCCTGACAGCGGCGCCCAAGATCAAGTTTCTCGAAGGCTCCCGCTTCAGGCCATGGATCATTCCTGCGGGTCTCGGCCTCCATGTGATCAGTCCGCCTTCCGAATCCATTACCGTGTTGATCCCAGGCGTCATGTTCGGTGTCGGGGCCGACTATCAAATCTGGAAAAACTTCTTTGTCGGCATCGATGGCCGTTATCACCTGACCAGCGGCAGAACCGATGGCATCAAGATCGATGGCATGACCGCCGGTGGCTACATTGGAATGGGTTTCTAGGGAGGGTTGATTGCCAGCCCAGACGTCAATACCGGTTTAAACCCGCCTCCTGCTGGATCGGGAGTTATTGAAAAAATTCGGGCGTCTACCCGAATGTCGTGCAACTGCAGTTCATTCATATCAAGAGGAGAAAACCATGCGCAAACTACTTATCATTATTTCAGCACAGCTGATCTTTGCCAGCGGCGTCCACGCCGCCGTCAACATCAATACCGCTACCCAGGAAGAGCTTCAGACCTTGAACGGCATTACTTCCGCCAAAGCCAAGGCGATCATCGACTACCGCTCGAAAGCGGGCAAATTCAGAACGGCGGAGGACCTGACAAAGGTTGACGGTATCCATCCCCGTTATCTGGATATGAAGCAGCTCTACAAGGATGTTTCAGTTAGCGGGCCGACCGTCTTGAAAGTGGGAGCAAAGCCGGCGGGAAAGTAATGTTACCGCAATAATAGATTGCGATAATGCGATAGATAATGGAGGTGGCCGGCGGCAAGGACAGGCAGTAGAGCATAACGTACCGGAAGGAATGAATCTGCCGGAAGAACTACTGTTCCTGTTAACAAAGACCCGCTCAAGCGGGTTTTTGTTTATCACCCGCTTACTTCTTGCACCTGGATTCAAGGCATCAAATTCGACAGGGATGTGGCGAAACTGTGGAACTTCATGGACGCGACTGTGTCATCATGCATGTCGCTCGTCGACCTGTTATAATTCCGCCCCTTTTGCCATTGTAAACCTACGATCTTATGCCTCGCTCCCTGCGCAATATCGCCATAATTGCTCACGTCGATCATGGAAAGACGACACTAGTGGATAAGCTGCTGCATCAGGCCGGCTCTTTTGCCGCGCATCAGCACATCGCCGAACGCGTGATGGATTCGAATGACATCGAGCGTGAGCGCGGCATTACTATCCTTGCAAAGAACTGCGCGGCCGATTATGAAGGCGTGCATATCAATATCGTGGATACGCCGGGACATGCTGATTTCGGCGGCGAGGTGGAGCGTGTTTTATCCATGGTGAATGGAGTGCTGTTGCTGGTGGATGCGGTGGAAGGTCCGATGCCCCAGACGCGCTTTGTCACCAGAAAGGCGCTTTCTCTGGGGTTGCGTCCGATCGTCGTCATCAACAAGGTCGATCGGCCTGGCGCGCGTCCGGATTGGGTGGTAAACCAGACCTTCGATTTGTTCGACAAGCTGGGCGCGAGCGAAGAGCAACTGGATTTTCCGGTTGTGTATGCCTCGGCGCTCAACGGTTACGCCACGCTCGATCTGAAACAGCCAGGTGTGGATATGCGGCCGCTTTTCGACACGATCCTCAGTCATGTCAAGGCGCCCGCGGGAGATGTCGATGGTCCTTTGCAACTACAGATCAGCGCGCTGGACTATTCCAGTTTTGTGGGACGCATTGGTATTGGACGCATCAACCGTGGAAGGCTTAAACCGGGTCAGGATGTCATGGTACTGGCGGGGAGCAACCCGCCCAAGAAAGCCAGGGTCAACCAGGTTCTGGGATTCCGAGGCATCGAACGGGTCCAGCTTGGCGAGGCGTTAGCGGGCGACATCGTCCTGATCAACGGTGTTGAGGAGCTGAGTATCGGGGCCACTCTTGCCGATATCGACGAGCCCGAGGCGTTGCCCATGCTTGCCGTGGACGAGCCTACGCTTACGATGAATTTTCAGGTGAATACCTCGCCTTTTGCCGGAAAGGAAGGGAAGTTTGTCACCAGCCGGCAACTGCGCGAGCGACTGGAAAAAGAGTTGCTGACCAATGTTGCCATGAGGTTGGAGGAGACGAAGGATACTGATTCTTTCCTGGTTTCGGGCCGGGGTGAGCTGCATCTCACCATTTTGCTGGAGAATATGCGGCGCGAAGGGTATGAACTTGCAGTGTCGCGACCGCACGTCGTGATTCGCGAGATGGACGGTGTCAAATGCGAGCCCTTCGAAATGCTCACGGTTGACGTTGAGGAATCGCATCAGGGTGCGGTGATGGAGGCGCTGGGTGCGCGCCGCGGCGATCTGCAGGACATGGTTTCGGATGAGCGGGGGAGGGTGAGGCTCGATTACCGCATTCCCGCCCGGGGTTTGATCGGCTTTCAATCCGAATTCATGACCATGACGCGAGGCACCGGTCTCATGAGTCACGTGTTCGACGAATACGCGCCGATGCGGCCTGAAATAAGCGCACGCCGTAATGGCGTCCTGATATCCGCTGAGCAGGGTGAAGCGGTGGCGTACGCGCTCTGGAAACTGCAGGAACGTGGACGCATGTTTGTCAGCCCGGGAGAACGCCTGTATGAAGGCATGGTGATCGGGATCCACAGCCGTGACAATGATCTGGTGGTCAATCCCATCAAGGGCAAGCAACTCACGAACATACGTGCATCCGGAAGCGATGAAGCTGTTGTTCTGACGCCGCCCATCCAGCTCACTCTGGAATCAGCTATCGAATTCATCACGGACGACGAACTCGTGGAGATTACGCCGAAAACCATCCGTATTCGAAAGCGCCTGTTGCAGGAGCATGAACGCAGGAAAGCCGCTCGCGCGGCGTAAGCCGGTTTCTGTCCCCGGTTCCTTTCGGCAAAAGGTGTTCAGCCGGAAAAATAAGGTGTGGCAGTTCACAGCGGATTAGAATATTACTTCCCTGAATCCGATCAGTCGAAGCGATTCCGCGTACATCCGTCATGAACGAAAAGATCCTCTGGTATGTTGCCGACCCGATGTGTTCCTGGTGCTGGGGATTTTCGCCCGTGGTCGAGAGAATCCGGCAGGAGTATGGCGTTCGCCTGAGAATGGAGTTACTGCTGGGCGGACTGCGTGCCGGGACCAAAACTCCCATGTCTCCTCAACAGCGCGAGGAAATTCTCCATCACTGGCATGCGGTGCAGCGTGCCACAGGACAGCCCTTCAGCTTCGAAGGCGCGATGTCGGAAGGCTTTATCTACGATACGGAACCTGCTAGTCGTGCAATCGTCACGGTTTCCCGGATCAGTCCTGATGCAGTATTTCCATTTTTCAAGGCCGTTCAGTCTGCGTTTTACGTGGATCAGCAGGATGTGATCCGGCAAGAGGCACTGGAGCGATTGGCTGTTCTTGCAGGACTGGATGCGCGACTTTTCTCTCAGGTATTCGAGTCCGAGGCCGTAAAGGAATTGACGCTTGCTCATTTTCAGAAGGCACGCCGGTGGGGCGTGCACGGATTTCCCACTGTGATAGGGCAGGATGACGCGGATTACGCTGTGTTGACCAGGGGCTATTGTTCATTTGAGGATTTCCGCCCAAGACTCGACAGGTGGCTTGAGAACTGATCCTTGCAAGCTTTCATCTGCAAAACTTATAATTTTTCCCGGATAATTATGCAAAAGGTATTCCTGGCATTCCTGGCTCCGACTCTTGCGCTCTCGATGTTTTTAATCTCCCCGCCTGTATCGGCTGAAAAGTGGAAAGATGACGATCATCCCAGTCGGCACGGTCATCAAGGAAAAAAGTGGAACAAAGGCAAGAACGGTAAAAACCTCGGAAATGGCAACAGCCACGGCCATTACTATTTTGATGACCGGCACCGCGCTATTGCTCATAACTATTATGCGCCGCGTTTTCAAGGTGGCCACTGTCCCCCCGGTCTGGCAAAAAAATATAACGGTTGTATGCCGCCGGGACAGGCGAAGAGATGGAGAACGGGTTATCCGTTACCGCGCGAGGTCATTTTTTATGACTTGCCCCGCGTTTTGCTGCAGCAACTGGGCTACCCCGGCCCAGGCTACCGTTACGTTCGAGTTGGAGTTGACATACTTCTGATTGCGGTCGGAACCGGAATGGTTATCGATGCAATCCAGGATTTAAATGCGATGTAGCGGCGCTTGCAGTTCGAAGGGGATAGTATCGCATCAGAGGTTTATCCAGTTGTCAGGATTCGGGTCATCTACGTTTTTACATCCCTGTTCCGGTAGACCAGCCAAAGCGTTCCAGCATTGCCCGAAACGCATCGCTGGCAATGACGAATGCAATAAGGTATGACGTCAAGCTTAGCAGGACAATCGTCCAGATCGATCGCCAGGGACTCAGGGTTGAGTATTGCTTCCACTGCGAGAGAAAAGCGGCATCATCTCCTCTGTTCGCGCTCAAGTTCAATTCGGCGAAAACGTTCTTCCGAGTTCGCCGCAGCGCATCCTGGACTCCCGTTCGATAAGTGGTATCGATAAGATCCAGCCGCTTTGCTTGCGCTTGTGAAGTTTCCGCGACTGTTTTCCCAGCCAGCTGGGCATAGAACTCGCGCATCCGCTCGAGGTATCGTTCATCGGCCAATAGGTCATTGATTGTCTCCTCCACAGACTTCGCTTCTCCGCCCGCGCCAACAGAATTCCCGCTGGTCTTCTGCTTAGCAATCCTTATTTCCTGTATGAACTCCTGCTCCTTGCGCCCGATCAGTCTGAGCCAGATTGCCTCGGCGGCCTGAGGAGAGGGGCCCCGCAAAGTTGTGCCAGTAGCGGAAGGTGCGTTTTCGAATAAACTATCCAGTTCCGCTTTCGCTGCATTCTCACAATCTGCGTCGATTGCTGCGAGCCTGCTGCTTAGATCGTCATTCATGATGTTCTGGAGGGTGAAGGGTTGAACTGCGCCCTGAGTGCGGACAGTGTAACGTAAATTTCCCGAGGCAAGGGAGCGGCAAAAATAAAATCGCCCGGTCAGGGGGGGATTGCCGCAAAAGCATCCAGATCGCTCGCGGCAGCGACGGTGCGACGAATCAGTTCGCGGTTGATTTCCGGTTTTATCATTCCGCCGACAGCAAGCGACACAACCATTGCTTCGAATGGATAAACAAGGTGAGCGCGATATCTCTGCTTCAGAGTGTCGAAATCGATGTTTTCGACTCCGCTGCTCCTGAGCTCCTGTGCATAGATCGCCAGCAGATTTGCTTCATGATCTCGCCGCACCTCCGGAGTGAGGGCGGTAGCGAGAAAATAAGCGACGTCACCGATGCCTTCGCCAAAACGCACGAGTTGCCAGTCGAGAAGACCCGGTTGAGATTGGTTCCAGAACAGGTTGCCGGGGTGGCAATCGTGATGAACAAGTGTTTGCGGTCCATTTGAAAGAAAGCGCATGGCGCGCCGACGCTGGCACGCGTAACGTATAGCGGGTGCATGAAGCGACGGGGGTATGAGTTTTCCCGCCTGCCGGAGGCCCCGCTTCATGAGCGGAACGGCAAGTGCAGTACCCAGATGATCCTCGAGTTGACGTACTGGACCCATCAGCCAGCCATATTTCTGCATGAGATCGAATTTGTTCCAGAAGCGAGCATGCAGGCGGGCTAGCTGCTTAATGACAAGTGTGGCGTGATCAGCCGTCAGTGCATCGCCGGGGTTGCCGACAGTAGCACCCCATTCTGTCACATCGTTCAAAACCAGGGTGGCACCCCTGCCAGGTTTGCTCTGACCCGCGAGCAAATCGGGTACGATAACTGGCACTGCTTGCGCCGTTTCATTGTAGAAGCGGGTTTCAGTATGAAGCAATCCTGGCAAGGCGGTAATCAGCCTTGGTCGCCACGCCAGCGAGGGTAATTTCACAAACCACTTGCGGGAGAGTGTCGCGGGACCATCATGTTCCACTGCAATACGAACGCGTGTCGTCGTTCCTATGTCGACGGAAACCAGATCTACTTTCGATACCGTTACATGGGAACAGTGACAGTTCAGTACCCGTTGCGCCCAGCTTGCATTCAAGTCGTTGGGCCGGTGGGCTAGAATATTATGCTTCATGTGCCAGAGCAGGAGCTGACTCGCGTGGGCTGAATCGTGTGAGTTCGTGTGAGTACAACCGGATATTCTTTTGGAAAGCTGCTGACGTGCATCGGGGAGGCTACAGCTGATCAGGAATTCCTCCGGCACGAACATTCATTTATTCCGAAATACACTGATCCCCATATAAAAAGGGAGCCGAAGCTCCCTTTTTATGGAATGCAGCAGCTGGGAACTATTGATAGCGCTGATCCGGGGCGGGCTGCTGATAAGATCTGTCTGTAGGCTGGGGATAGGATTTCTCCTTGGGCTCATCCGTGCTCAATTTCCAGTCCGGATGGTAGTGTGTTTCCCTATCCCAGTCTTTCCAGATATAGTCGGGATAGATAAGGGGTTTGGTCGGAATGATAAATGTAATCAGGTCTACCGCACCGGTAAGCGTGCGGCCAACGCCGTGCACGATACCTGTAAGCAATCCCGCGGTAAGACCATAGCCGATTCCTTTCTCGTTAGTTCCTAGCATGATGTTTTTCGGTATTTCGCCTAGACCCGTAACCGTGTTGGCAACGCCATGCGCAAGTTTATCACCCACGCCTTCCGCATAACTATGCGCAAGTGCTGCCTGTGGCGAAACGAATAATAATGCAGACAGTATCATTAGCGTTTTCAACGTATTTTTCATCGATACCTCCCTTGATAGATTAAACAAAAATTTAATTCCAACTTAATACTAGCATACCGCTGAGAAATATGGAAAAGGCATGTCAAAATTCATGAGCTCGGCTGCGTATCCACGGCTTGTGCGGCCAAATTCGCTGAAGGCGGGAATTTTTATGGATACGTAGACTCTATAGCGGAGCCTCGCGCTGCAGGGCACTCCGCTTCAAAGTGCGGTCGAGCCAACAAAATAGATTCTTATCGGCATTTATGCTTCCCCCTCATCTTAATCATCCAGCATTCGGGCGCTTTCGCCTGAATTGTGCTACGCTTCCGCATGTTGTGAAACCATCATCTGACGGATTGCAAGCAAGAACTGTGGCACGTCCTCGTACAAGAAAAGCAGCTACGTGAGTTCTTTACCTAAATCGTCGGAAGCATCCAGCTTCCTGTCTTTGCGTTCTTTCCCCTCGTCGTCACCCAGCCCTTCAAGCTCCCACCTGGCGGATTCTATCCAATTTTCGGTAATCGTTCCCACACTCAACGAGGCCGACAACATCGACCCGTTATTGACCAGGTTATCCGCACTTGATTTGCCCGAGGGAAGTTTCGAAGTCATCTTTGTGGATGATGGCTCACGTGATGGAACCCCGGAAAAAATCCGCGGATGGGAAAAGCGTGCCAATGTAAGATTGATCGAACGCCGGGAAAAACCCGATCTCACGCGTTCAATTCTGGCGGGCG
>DATEEZ010000119.1:0-5250 GCA_035280905.1 Nitrosospira sp. | reverse complement strand
CGGACTTCTTTCTGGAATCCGTTCATAACCGACATAACGGTAATAAGTGCTGTCATCCCGAGCGTAATGCCGAGCAAGGAAATTAGGGAAATGAATGAGATGAAGTGATTGCGGCGCTTGGCGCGGGTGTAACGCAAACCGATGAAGAGTTCGTACGATGACACGGATCGACATACCCAAATAGGACGTAACCCCGAAGTTTGCCACATTCTGCTCGGGGTTAACAGGAGAGCTTGAGTGTGCGGTCAGAGACCGCATGCCAGTGTCCCCTACATGCTACAGTACCAGTACTCTGAGCCAGGTCTGACCGGCCGGTCGAAATTGCGCTGCCCGCTAAAACTCCCCTCTCAGTCCTGCGACGAGTGCCCTGCCCGGCAGTGGCGCAAAGTTCTTCAGGAAAGAGGTATGCACACGCATTTCCTCATCGAGCAAATTCCTGCCCTGGAGGAAGATGCGGATGCCGTTGGAGCGCGTCTCTTTGATGCGGTAACTTACCTCCATGTTCACCATCGTATAGCCAGGCGTGCTTGTCTCCAGTTCCGCCAGATCATTCTGGCGCATAACGCGGGTTGCACTTATATTCGATGTCCACGGGCCGGTTCTGTGATTGAATTCCAGGCCAAAGCGTAATGGCGTGATGCGCGGCACATTACCCCCGTTATTGAATTTTCCACGTACGTAATCTGCAGGCGCAGATCGATTTCGTTCGGCTTCAATGTGAAAATGGTTTCTGCTTCGGCACCGTAAAATCTGGCTCCGCCTTGTGAAAAATTCTGCACCAGAAACTCGCCTGCCGGGTCGAGCGTCCCTTCGTGATCCACGCGATCGGCTACACCGTCTCCATTCGTGTCTGCACTTCGGACGAAAATATAATTGCCGATCCAGTTATGGAATATATTGATCTTCCACGTCACCATACCACTGGTCTTGCGCAACGCCACATCGACATTGTTTGTGGTCTCGCTTCTCAATCCATTATCTCCGGTCTGGAAGGTGGCAGTTCCATGGTGCGGGCCATGTATATACAGTTCCTCTGTCGAGGGCGCGCGCTGACCGCGAACGCCAGTCAATGACAATCCGTAGCCATCCAGGAATTTCCATAAAACCCCAGCGGAGACATTGTAGAGACCAAAGGAACGTGATGGATGACTGTCTTTGGGATTCTGGGCGGCGTACTCGCCGCGGCCGCCGAGTTCCAGGCGCCACCGATTCCAATTGCGTTCTTCCACCAAGAACACCCCCACCGAGTGCGAGTTGGTAACAGGTACTACGGTCTCTTCGCCCAAGGCGGAAAAATGCCGATCACGAAACTGCACGCCGAGTACGCCTTTCCAGCTTGCCACGGCAGAATGCAAGAGCTCGGCGCGACTCTCCAGCCCCTGGTTCTTGAAACGAGTTGCAATTTCGCCGGTGCTTTCGATTTCATTGTGCTTGTAGTCGTTGTAACCCATGCGCACCTTGAGCTTCTCGAAACCGGCGACAGGTTTGTCCAGCTCACCGGCCAAATCGTAGCGCGTCTGCTTGAGATCGATCTTCGAGCCTTCAGGGCCGGGTATACCGTATTCGTTGTCCATTCGGGAGATTGAGCCGCCTGCAAAACCTCTTTCCCCGACATAGGAACCGCCCCCTGACAAGCCGCCGGAATTGATGGCGCTGTTCTCGACAATTCCTTTCCGGCTGCCGGGATCACTCTCATTCGCGCGTCCTGGGATATGGTAATCGTCGGTTTTGCGCTTGAAACCGCCCACACTCCAGGACGCCTGGCCGATGCTGCCGCTTGCATTGAAGGCGCCGGCGCGTTCCTCCGTAGCGGTATTCCCGCGCGCTTCGATGTTGCCTTTTATCGACTTGAACAGTTGTTTTGGAATGAGCCCGTTCACGACATTGACCACGCCACCCGAGGCGCCGCTGCCGTAGAGCAAGGTTGATGGACCACGGAGGATTTCGATCTGCGACGCATTGTGCGATTCGGCAGTGACGGCGTGGTCCGGACTGATCGAAGAGATATCGAGCGTACCGATACCGTTCTCCAGCACCCGGACGCGTGGTCCATCGAGACCGCGAATAATAGGACGGCCGGCGCCTGGCCCAAAAAAACTTGATGCCACGCCCAGCTCATGCGAGAGGGTATCCCCCAGGCTGGCTTCGCGTTTCCTCCGCAAGTCATCACCCTTCAATACAGAGATAGGCTGGGCCATATCCAGCTCAGTACGGTCCTCGAAGGGTGTCGCAGTGACGACTACGGGGTTAAGTACCTCAATCTTCCCTACGTTTTGAGCCTGAACAGGGGATGCATTGAGTGCAGCCAGCAACATTGCGGTTGCCAAGCCTGCGGCCCATCCCGGCCCTCCGTGTGCATGGAGGATAGGCGCGCACGAAAAATCGCAATTTATACAACTCATGTTGATTACTTAAACCTGGTAGGGAAACTGGTAATCAGAGCGACACAACTTTACCGCCGCAAAGAGGCGACAGGGATGCGGGGTGCTGATTACCTTGGATAAGTATCGGTTTACCGGATATCTGTCCGATCGATCGTAAATACCTCACGATCTCGACCAGAGTTACCGTTGCGGGAATACCGTCTTACGCCTTATGCTTGTGCTGGAGGACCCCGGGTGGAGTAGGGAGTATAAAAATTGAGGAGAAGAGGCTGTGATTTTCGATACGGCCGAACCTTACGTCTTGTCTGGCTCGAAAATCCAATTGCAAGGATAGAAAAAATGACGCTGAGACCTGTCAGCGCAAGGCAGTCGAGACAAAGCCGGTCATTGTCGGTATCGCCAGCGGCCTCGTCAGCAACGGGAGGGATTACACCTTTGACTGTATCACCGTCCACCGTTCCCGGTTGGGGGGGGTTGTACCTGACAGTGGTTTCCCCGATGTGTGTCAACGCATGTGCCGCCTGAAGGACGGGCACCCATGCCAGCACCAGCGCCAGAACAAAAAATAATTGCCTACGCAACATCATCGAACAACCGCTATTCACTCCGCGTTTTTGCTGCATACAGCAACGATTTATCAACTATACGCATTCGGCACACAAGCCTTTAACGGTCAGCTCAACTTCCCGGGAACGGTAACCTTCCGGCAGCCCAAAGTCATGCGCAGTCTCGAAGTCATCAAGACAGACCACCTTCGTGCAACGCAAGCATTCAAAGTGAGCATGTTGCTGGGAATGTTCGTGGATGTTGGCACGAAAACGCCAGACTCTATCCGCACTCACCAGCCGATGCACAAAGCCTTTCTCGTTCAACCAATCCAGCACACGATAGAGCGTGACCCGATCAAAACGGTGTTTGTCCTTCAATCGCTTTTCAATTTCGTGATGCGTGACAGCCCGCCGCTCCGACAGCAGCATGGCAAGGATATGAATCCGTCCGGAGGTAATACGCTCCCCGCGGTGACGGATCATCTCTTCGGCTTTTTTCTGAAGATCAACCAAGACAATGGATTTGCAACACAGTTGCGTTTACTATAGCTGAAAAGGTAAGCGTTTGCAATCTCGTGCGACGAGATCGGCATGAATCATCACACTGCCTTCACTGTGTTTAAGGTGAAATGGTGGCGTGACAGTTGTACCAGGTAACGATGGAATCAGGACGCGTCCTCTTTTTACCACTTGCGTGCATCCTCGCCCACATCCTTTTTGGATGTGCGTCAGCTTCTGCATGCACGACACATATGGGAACGCCCTCCAATTATCGGGGGCTGCTGAAGGCACTCAAACCGGGCGACCACCTGCAACTCGCGCCAGGGGATTATAAGGAGGGGCTGCCAGTCCACCATCTTCATGGGACCCCGGATGCGCAGATCACGATTAGCGGATCTAACGAGAAAAACCGCGCAATTTTCCTGGCACGACCGGATCACAACACAATCAGCATCCTCAACTCCAGTTACATTGTCCTTCGCGATCTCGATATCGAGGGCAACAACTTACCGGTTGACGGGGTAAAATGCGAGGGACATGCCGAATGGGCACATCACATTACCCTTGAGGGGTTACGCGTGCGCGGCCATGGCAATAATCAGCAGATAGTGGCCATCTCCACCAAATGCCCGGCCTGGAACTGGATAATACGCAACAATATCATCGAAGGCGCAGGCACTGGGCTCTACCTCGGTAATTCGGACGGTCGCGCGCCGTTTGTGGGCGGTTTGATTGAGCACAATCTGATCGTTGACACGATTGGCTACAACTTGCAGATCAAGCATCAAGCGCCTCGTCCAGTGCTGCCGGGGATGCCGCATGGACGCAGCACAACGATTATTCGCCATAACGTTTTCAGCAAGGTAAACGGGGGAGCGAGGATGTGGGCACGGCCTAACGTATTGGTCGGCCACTGGCCGCTCGCAGGACCAGGATCAAATGATCTCTATCTCATCTATGGCAATTTCTTTTATCAGAATCCACACGAATCATTGTTCCAGGGTGAAGGTAACATTGCTCTGTACAATAACGTGTTTGTAAATCATTTTGGTGATGCAGTTCGCATACAGCCTCACGATGACATGCCCCGATCGATCAGCATTTTCAACAACACCGTATTAGCGAAGGGGACGGGTATCAGATTGGTCCACGGAGCATTGGGCTCGGGATATCCTCAATTTGTGGTATCAAATATCGTTTTCTCAGGATCATCTGTAAACAGCGCTTTAGCGGGAAACAATCTGGTCGGCAAATTCGACGAGGCCTCGAACTATCTTGTTCGCCCGTTTGCGCCGCCAGGAGAGATGAACCTGAGTCCCTTGGCGGCTGCCCTGCCCAAGGCAACAAGGAACGCGGAAGGTGATCCCCGTTTTACCGTCTACCCGGACTTCGATCGGGATTTCGATGGCAGTTCATACGGCATGCAAGGAATGGGGGCATACGCCCCTGAAAAAAAAGCCCCTCGGTGGCTCCCTGTACTGGAAATCAAGCCTGTACCCGCAACGCATGAGAAATCATCGACCCTTTTCTTCGACTGAGCAACATTCCGGAATGCGAATCCTTGCGATCATCCTGTTACTGATTGCTTACGGGTCACTATACCCCGGCAATTTTTCCGCACCTCCCGCAGGCAGCGTTCAGAGATTTCTTACGGACTTCCACTGGTTCACTTCCCTGGGGGATGTAGTAGGCAATATCGCGCTGTTTTTTCCACTGGGCATGGCAGGTGTTATCTTTTTGCATTCCAGAACGAGCAGCAGGAACGAACCCATCGTCCTGTTTTTTATGTCGTTCGTGTACGCATTCGCTCTTCAGTT
>DATEEZ010000118.1:0-4085 GCA_035280905.1 Nitrosospira sp. | reverse complement strand
CTCCTTAGGTTTCTTTATCCGGAGCCCGGTAAAATTCGACGAAAAAGCGGACAGGACCCTGAGGTTCTACATTGTGAAGAACTTCGGGCACAACCACTCCAACCGTTTCTGGGGACAACTCCGTATCCACGTTCAACATATCGACCCGGTAGCGAAGTTTCCCCGCTTCCACAATGATCTTCCCCCATACGCCGGTTTTGGTCGAGTGGTCTTTTCTCAACGCCGCCGGCACCGTTTCCTCAGTGAAGACGGACGTTCGCTTGTACGGAACAAAGTAATCGGGCAACTCGAACTGATCGCAGCGGACGCAGTTAAGCATCTTTCCCATCATGCCTTCGCGGCCCTGCTCCGAGGTGATCCAGGGGCGATTGATAAACGGCGGATTATGCCGTACATGCTGAGCATGACCGCAACTCAGAATTGCGATCGGATCTCCCTCACTATCGGTATCAAATCCTGTAATAGGTCTTTCCATAGATTGAGCAATTGGTCGTGGAGAACTTGACTTATATGAACTTCACAAAGAAGAGCAAATTCCAGGCTTTCCTTCTGTTGCGGAGAAGCCAACATTAACTTCGAGGGTAAAGAAAAAACCAGGAGTCCCTATATGATCAGGCGTTAAACTGTTTCTCCAGTTTTCAGCATATTTCGCGCCATCAGAAGGGCAAACCGCATTGGGCGTTGATCCCAGGGAGTAAAACGAGGTAGCTGATAGAGGTCGCTGCCTTTTCGCGCTGCCCCATGGGCAGTCGAGACTGCTGCGTCAAAACCCAGCTTCTTTACCATTCTCACGTGATCGGGTAGATAATCTTTTCCCGGCTTTCCATTAGGGTAGGCGAAAAATCGCACAGGGGCACTGATCATACTCTCCAACGCGTCCTTCCCATTAGCGATGTCAGCGCAGGCTGTGCTGTCTTCCATTTGTGTCAGGATGGGATGACTGGCGGTATGTCCCCCAATTTCCATTCCTGCATTATGCAACTCTCTGACCTGGCTTGAAGTCATCATCAGGTTGCGAGGCAGATCGACGGGAATGAGCTTCGACATTGCCTCCACGGTTGATTGCCGTGATTCGAAGGGCAGATACTTAAGCTTATCCAATAGCTGGTGAATAGCTTGGCGACGCTCGGAAATAGTTCCGATAGAAAACCTTCCCAAGCCCAGGCTACCAAGATCAACGGTACTTCCCGGTGCACGACGGATTAGTTCTATCACGGTATCATTAAACATCCGCCCTCCGTCAAGAAAACCGGTTGCCACGAAAAAAGTGGCAGCAACGCCACGTTTTTTGAGAATAGGCAAAGCGATTTCCGCGTTATCGGCATAACCGTCGTCGAAAGTGACACAAGCGGCACGTGGGGGCAATTTTCCATTACGGAGACCCTGAACCGCATCACCGAGAGATATAATCCTGAAGCACGCCGCAAGCTGCTCCATCTGCTGATCGAAGGACTGCGCGTGGCTCTCCTCTGGAAACAGTGGATCCTGGCAGGGCAGCACTCGATGATAAATCAGTATGGATAAGCGAGTGTTCAGTCCTCCCGGAGACAGCAGATGCAGCATTGCACGGCTCGTCAACAGCGGCCAAAGTGCCGGACGATTTACCGGAGCGTCCACAGGGTTATATTCCTGGATCCTCATGGGAGAAAAACCAAAAGTTGAGCAGAGAGTTCGCAGAGGCATGGTCTCTTCGACTCGTCTCTTATATCCTAGCCTGAATCCCCCGCAATAGACTGCGATCGGGTTGGGCTCAACTGTCCAAGCTGGCGTGGAGAGCTGGAAGCTTTTGCAGTGACTGCCAACAAGGCTTTTTGCCTGAGTTCTTTTTCCACCAGGACGCGCGTTGCAACCATTGCCCCCATGAGGTAGTAGGGTACGTCAAAATAAAGAAGACTAAGGAAAGCCCCCCCCGTAGCAAAACCAATGAACGACACCTGAATCATCGTTGCCAGGTTGAAAGCCCACCTGTACTCTTCGAGCTTTCTGGTGTTGCGTATAATCCATGAACCCGTTCGCCAGGTGAGCAATCCGAGCAGCAAGTAAAGCCCCAGCCCGACAAAACCGTGCTCGCCGAGCGCTTGAAAATAAACGCTATGGGCAGCATGCAAGTCCTCCGGATTGGGGGCATATGCGTAGAACAGTTCAGGGGTAATAACCTCGAAACCTCCGCCGGTGAGCGGCCGGTCCTTCGCTAGATTGTAGGCCATCCACCAGGCATTGAAACGCCCCTGTACCGACTCGTCCTCTTCGTAGGTATTGATGCTGTCCATTCTTTCCATCCACTTCTCCGGCATGAACGCAATCGCCGGGAGAATAGCGAGAACAACCAGGAGGGCGATGCGCACTTTATGCTGACTTTTGAGCCACAGAAATGCCCCCATTGTGGCAATGGCCAGCAGGGCGCCCCGGGAATAGGTGCCCAGTGCAGCAAGGGCGGATAGCAGTATGGCGGCCGTCATGACATGCTTCACCCAGGTCTTCCGGGAAATCGTCTGTACATAGTGCATGAGAGGAATGGTCATGATGAGCGCCAGGGCGATCTCATTATTTCCCTCGATGAAAGTGCTTTGCGGTCCCATGACCATATCCACCCCTCCCCCTATCACCGTAAAAACGCCTCCCTTGACTCCGTAATATCCCACTGAGATAACTATTGTACAAATTAGGAGCTGAATCTGCTTTTGTGTCCTAATCAGCATGATGACCACGAAACTCATCAACATGATCTTCATGACCTTGTTCCACTGTACGTATGTCTCGTCAGGATAAATGGCAAATACAGTGCTCAAATTCATCCAAAGCACGAAAATTATGAAAATCCAGATAACCGGGGTTAGAGGGAGACTTTTCGGCTCTTTTGTAATCAGGAGGGTTGTTATCGTGACTCCGGCAATAATCGCCGCAAAGGGGAATGTATAAGCGAATCCCCATCCCTGGGTGTGCGGATTCATGACGCTTATCCACACCCACATCAATGCGCCCATGTACGGCTTTTTAAAGACAATGGGCAGCCATCCGAAGACAATCAGGGTAACGAGGATATCCCTCATGTTTGCAGTGCGTCCTCTGAACTTTGTTTTGTTATAAAGACAAGAAAAATCCCTTTATCCGAGTGCGAGTGGTGCCTTACCCAGAGCCAACTATCATTCCCTGGCAACATCGGTCAGAGGGAAAAATCCTTCGCGTTATTGTGACTGAGGCTTCCTCGCAGCCGAGGCACCCCCTTGAAGATATTCTGCTGCTCCATGAATTCGATTACCTGCGCAACACACTCGTTGAGTTCCAATTCGCCCGTCCTGACTATCAACTCAGGATTGGCTGGCGCCTCGTAGGGTGACGATATCCCAGTAAATTCCTTGACCTCGCCCGCCCGAGCGCGCTTATAGAGCCCTTTCACATCGCGCCGCTCACACACCTCGAGGCTGGCCTCACAAAAAATCTCGATGAAATCCCCATGAGGAAAAATACTGCGCGCCTTTTGTCGGTCAGCCCGAAAAGGTGAAATAAAAGCGGTCATTGCAATCACGCCCGACTCGACCAACAGCTTGGCTGCCTCGCTTATGCGGCGAATATTTTCGGACCGATCCTCCACGGAAAACCCCAGGTCGGAGCATAAGCCTTGACGCACATTATCTCCATCTAGTACAAACGTGCGGCAGTTCAACTCGTAAAGCTTTTCCTCTACCGCATGAGCCAACGTCGATTTGCCGGAACCGGAAAGCCCCGTAAACCACAATATCGCCGAACGGTGCACATTCAGCTTCTCCCGGTGCGCACGAGTAATGGTGGCATTGTGCCATACGATATTGGTATTCATATTCTGATCTCAGACTCCGATTTTTGGATAAACCGAATTATATCGGCAGCGATTCGGATTTATATCTGGACCAAAGTACAAGATACAGAAGAACAGGAGTGTAATCGGCAACTTCGCACTGATCAGTTTGTCGCAAGATCCAGGATAGGGGGAAACCTTTGTTGATGAACCTTTTTGTGACAGAAACTGCAATCACCGGGCGACATCGAATGGGATGAAAAAGCACCTCGTTACACAGAAAGCCTTTAGAGTTTTCCGATGCCTCCGG
>DATEEZ010000117.1:0-3861 GCA_035280905.1 Nitrosospira sp. | reverse complement strand
GCGCAGACATGCCGCTGACAGGCTATTCTGCATCGCCTTGAGCCTGATCCTGGGCGGCGCCTTGGGGAACTTGTGGGACCGCGCCACCCTGGGTCATGTTGTCGACTTTCTGGATTTCCATGTAGCGGGCTATCACTGGCCCGCTTTCAACGTGGCGGATTCAGCGATTTCGCTGGGGGCGATATTGCTGGTGATCGACGGTTTTCGACAGAAGGACGTGGATACCGTAAAGAGCAGATGATTTCGGCGCAAGAAGAGGTTTCAGACGGTCGTCTTGCCCGGCTGCCACATCACGTCTTCCACGCCTTGTTCGCGATTCAGGTACCGGCATAGCACAAACAGGAAATCCGATAGCCGGTTTAGATACTGAAGATGTACAGGGACTAACGTTTCGTTCTGGTATAACTCTACGAGGCGTCTTTCGGCGCGCCGGCAAACTGCCCGGGCAACGTGACATAATGAAGCGGCGCGAGTGCCACCGGGAAGTATGAACTCCCTAAGCGCGGGTAATGCCGCATTGTAATAATCCAGTTGCGCCTCGAGGCGGTTGACCTGCCCGGTGTTAACAGTAACCCGTCCGGGAATGCATACGTCCCCGCCCAGATCGAACAGGTCATGCTGGATATCTTCCAGTTTTATCCTGGTTTCGCCTTCCAGCGTTTCCGCTAGCAAAAGGCCAATGAAACTGTTGAGTTCGTCGACCGTGCCCATGGCTTCGATGCGCAGGCTCTGCTTGGAAGAGCGGGTACCGTCCCCCAGCCCCGTAGTCCCGTCATCACCGGTCCGTGTATAGATCCTGGTCAGGCGCTTTCCCATGCCGATCGTCAGATCAATTTGGGGGGTGATTTTCGTTAACCGGGCAATACAGACTCACCCTTCCTGCTCCTCCTTGCTTTGACTGCGTGGGGGCATGAATAACGCGGCAACGGGTTTTTTTTGCTGCTTATGGCCAAAATGGTCAAACCGTTTTTCCGGCAAGGATGTTTCTGACTTGGCACCGGTTCTGTCCGAAGGCTCTCCGGAAAATGTGCCCGGCGTATAGGGTTGAGTAAAGAGAGGGTCCTCTGGCATTTTGCCAGTTTTGCGGTGGGAAATCGCATACCCCTTTGAACTCCTGGCGGTTTTATCCTTGGTGCCGTTGGATGACGTGGAATTTGCCTGCTCCAGTTTCCGGGACTGCAATCCGGAAGATTTCTTCTCAACCGGTTGATTCGATCTATGGCCGGTTCTTCCGGGCGATGCAGTGGATTCCACTTGGGTAACCGGCACCTCTGGTTCAAAACCTGCAATCATCTTCGATTCCAACTTGAATTTGAGCAGTTTCTCAATACCCTTGAGTAATTCCGCCTCATCCTCGCATACGAGCGATATAGCGTCTCCCTTCGTCCCAGCACGACCTGTGCGACCAATGCGGTGCACATAGTCCTCGGGATTTGTCGGCAACTCGAAATTGACCACGTGTGGCAGGTCTTCGATGTCCAGCCCTCTGGCAGCAACGTCAGTCGCCACCAGGACGCAAACCTCACCCTGTTTGAATTTTGTCAGCGCTTCGGTTCTCTGCGGTTGAGTTTTGTCCCCATGT
This sequence comes from Nitrosospira sp., assembly GCA_035280905.1. Lineage (GTDB taxonomy): Bacteria > Pseudomonadota > Gammaproteobacteria > Burkholderiales > Nitrosomonadaceae > Nitrosospira. The sequence continues at coordinate 2,279 of DATEEZ010000117.1, read as the reverse complement.
ATCGCTGTTGCGCTGATGTGGTCCCGTTCAAGTTGTTGAGCCAAACGGGTCGCACCATGCTTGGTTCGTGTAAATACCAGTACCTGTTTCAGGTCTTGTGATTTGATAAGGTGAGCCAACAATTCACGCTTGCGCTCGCGAACCACAGGATGTACTACATGAGTTATCAATTCAGCGATAGTGTTGCGCTTCGCGACTTCGACCAGCACCGGCTCTCTCAGGAGTTTACCTGCAAGTTTCTTGATCTCGTCGGAAAATGTGGCCGAAAACATCAGGCTTTGGCGCTTGGGCGGCAACAGTGCAAGAATGCGCTTTATATCCGGCAAAAAACCCATGTCGAGCATCCGGTCCGCTTCGTCCAGCACGAGAATCTCTACCTTGGCCAAGTTGATGGCCTTCTGCTGAATATGATCCAGCAGACGCCCCGGCGTTGCCACCAGAATTTCCACTCCCGCCCGCAACTCTCGAGATTGCGGATCCATATCCACTCCACCGTAAACCGCGGCATATCTTAGTGGAAGGTACTTGCCGTACGTTTTTACGCTCTCGTGAACCTGGATAGCGAGTTCGCGCGTGGGAACGAGGATCAATGCGCGGATGGGGTGTCGGGCGGGGGAGGCGCTGGTGCTGGCGCCGGGCTGCAGGAGGTTTAACATCGGCAATGTAAAACCTGCTGTCTTGCCGGTGCCAGTCTGTGCTCCGCCCATGATGTCCCTGCCTTCGAGAATATGGGGAATTGCCTGGGCCTGAATCGGGGTTGGGTCGGTATAGCCTTGGTCTGCTATGGCCCGCAGAATCTCAGGTGTTAAATTAAGTTGGGTAAACGACATATTCAGTACTTCGAGACCGCATGACAAGGGGTGTCGAAGCGGTTGGAGGAGGGTAATTTATAAATAAGGGAATCGTGTACAGCAATGGTTGTAGAAGATGGGAGTCTCACTGATATACAAACGATATAAAGATATTAAGCGTTTTGCGGTGCGCGAATATATTAACGTGTATAACTAATCTAAAAGTTAGACTAACTTCGAATTATAAAATTCACCTATCTTAATCATTTCTTGCTTGCTGGTGAATACTTTCATGCTTGGTTCCTTTGATCCATTCGCTGCTTTTCGCGAGAACACGCAGCAATACTGGCGCGCCACCAATTGCTACCGCATCGACGAGGCAATACCACGCCGCCACGCCGCTGGGTGGATTCCCCTGGGATAAGCTGAGGACAGGTTCTATCGCAGCCCACTTCCATGTCCCGACTGCGGTACCTATCAGTTCCAGCCAGGTGGTAATAAAAAAGGCTGCCAGATAAACCATTGGCGAGCGCCCTTTGAACAGATATATCAGAAACACGCAAAATAGCAGTGCCCCTACCTGATCCCCCTGTTCCGGATATCCGCTGATTCCCCAGAGGGACCACGCGCCGCAGGTCAGGACCACAAAAGCCGCTATTCTTCGGGAATACTTCAGGAAGAGGCCGGAGCGGGCCAGGGCGACAGCCGTAAGGTAAACCATGCCGTGCCCGGGAGGCACGTAAGCGGGCACATTTCCAAACCGATAGGTGTAGCCCTGCATGTAAATGGAAGCAAAATGCTCACCCGCAGTAGCGAAAGCGACCGCAATGATGACTTGCATCCGCACTTCTTTATTTTCGCCGATCAATAAGCCGAACAGAAATGTCCATGCGATCATTCCCATGAATTTTTGCTGCTCGAGACTGCCAGTTGCATCCAGATTCAGGCTGATGGCTACACAAAGAAAAGTGAGTGTGGCGATAAAATAGTCGCGCACTCTATGTGAATATGGAGTACTTGGCTTGGGAAAGTTGCGTAGCATTTCCTGGATCTTGTCTTGGGAAAGACTATCTAGATAGTCCAATGGGTAAGTTAATCAAGCCTACGCTTATACGACTCGTAATGCGACAACGTGAACCATACCATACATCTCGGGCTCCTTTGTCGTTTCTGCACCAGGAAAAACGGGGTGCGGAGTCGAATGTTTCCATGAAATAAAACCGCTGTTTCCGGTCAGTTTGCCGGAAACAGCGGTTGAACAGGAAAATTACTCGTACTGCTGTTAGACGTCTTGAAGGAATAAGGGTAACAATCGGCGTCGAATCGACTGACTATTACTCCTCCTCATCCTCCTCCTCGTCGTCCTCATCCTTCTTTTCGGGCTTGAGCACCATCTTGCCCTGCTTGATACTCTCGTTCAGGTCGGTCTCGGCAACCTCCTTGTGCACCAGGTTCTGGTGACAGTCGATGCAGGTGGCCCCTTCCGTC
>DATEEZ010000116.1:0-13235 GCA_035280905.1 Nitrosospira sp. | reverse complement strand
ATTGAAGGAAAGCGGTAAAGTTACCGGCATGGTGGGTGATGGAATCAATGATGCGCCCGCGCTAGCGGTGGCTGACGTGAGTTTTGCCATCGGCGCGGGTTCGGATGTCGCGATCGAAGCAGCGGACATCACCCTTATGCGGGATGATTTGATGAGTGTGGTCGACGCAATCTCGCTTTCGCGCATGACATTGGGAAAGATCCGGCAGAACCTTTTCTTTGCCTTTTTCTACAATGTACTGGGTATACCGCTTGCGGCAATGGGTCTGCTCAATCCTGTCATTGCAGGTGCGGCAATGGCAATGAGCTCGGTATCAGTGGTAAGCAATTCCCTCTTGTTGAAGCGCTGGCGAGCAAGTGCCTGAGCTTTCGCCAGGTGATGAGCGGATAATAACCTCAGCCAACCAAAGGAGGCAGAAAATGCAAACGGAAGTCATAAAAGTTAACGGAATGACCTGCATGGGCTGTGTCAACAGTGTGAAGAATGTGCTGGAAAAGATACCCGGCGTGAGCAATACAAATGTCTCCCTGGAGCAGCAACAGGTAACCATTGAGTACGACAACTCCAGGGCTCATACCGATCAATTCAGGGAGGCAATCAAGGATGCAGGCTTTGAAGTCGAAAACTGACAAGAAACCTTGCCACCTGCCAACTGCAGTGGTACAGCCGGACAAGGAAGCGTTGATAAAACGCCTCAACCGCATCGAGGGCCAGGTGCGGGGAGTGGCGAAAATGATCACGGAAGACCGTTACTGCGTTGATATCCTGAATCAGGTATCCGCGCTTCAATCCGCGCTCGATGCTGTCGCGATGCGTCTGCTTGAAAATCACACGCATGGCTGCATGCAGAGTGCGATCAAGTCGGGAAACGGAGACGCGGCAATCGATGAACTGATGACAGTGGTACGCAGGTTCGCCCGCTAGCGTGGTCTCGATCGAGGATAATTTTTATTGTAACTGTCGCAATCCCTTATAAGAAGAACCTCTCACAATGAGTCCTCCTATCCTCATTAGATCAGCCCTGATCGCCTTGCTGCTGAATGGGTCGCCCGCTGTAGCCCGCGAGATTCCTGACACAACCGAAGAACGTGTGAAGGCATGCGTGATTTGTCATGGTCCGGAAGATAAAAAGGGTAGAGATGAATATTACCCGCGCATCGCAGGCAAACCGGACGGCTATCTTTTCAATCAGTTGCGGAATTTTCGCGATGGCCGCCGCCACTATCGGCCCATGGCTCTGCTGCTCGAAGGCCTACCCGATGCGTACCTGTGGGAGATGGCTGGGTATTTTGCCGCGCTAAAACAAGCCTTTCCTCCACCTGAACCAATGCGAGCTTCCTCGCCCAAAGCCCAAGTAGCGCGCAAACTGGTCGAGCACGGCGATGCTGCCCGGAATATACCGGCCTGTGTCGGATGCCACGGCAAGGATTTGATGGGAATAGCACCGTTCATTCCCGGTCTTCTTGGCCTCCCACGCGTATATATCATGGCCCAGTTCGGCAACTGGCAGCACGGCGCGCTGATGCGCGGCCGCACGCCCGACTGCATGTCGGAAATAGCAAAGAAGCTTACCACCGAAGAGGTAAGCGCCGTTGCCATGTGGCTGGCCGCGCAACCTGTTCCCGAGTCAGACGAGAGACATGCAGGTGCGGGGGTAGAACTGCCCAGAAGGCTGGCAAAACGCTGCGCCAGCATCATTCCACCAACAAGCAATCCAAAATGAGATACGGCTTATACGGCTCTCTCACAATCCTGATTGCCGGATTTACCGGCCTGGGCATTTTGCTGGCGGCACCCGTTACGCTGTCCCCAGCAGTAGAAAAGCCGGAGGCCGCAGAGATACGTGACACTGCCGAACTCGAGACGCTGCGAGCACGCGGTGCTTATCTGGCACGCATCGGCAACTGCCTGGGTTGCCACACTGCCTCTAGTGGACTTCCATACGCTGGAGGACACATCCTTGATACTTCGATCGGCATATTCATCACGCCCAATATCACGTCTGATAAAGAAACGGGCATCGGCCTCTGGAGCGAGGACGATTTCTGGCGGGCTCTCCATAACGGCAGGGGGCGCGATGGAAGTCTCCTTTACCCGGCATTTCCGTATTCGGAATATACCAGGGTATCGCGCGAAGATTCCGATGCCATCTTTGCATACCTTCAATCACTTCCACCCGTGAGGCAGCGCAATGCGCCCAACCGCATCAATTTCCCTTTCAACTGGCGTCCGCTGCTGCAGGTCTGGCAGCTTATTTATTTTTCTCCAGGCATATATCTTCCTGACCCGATGCGGGATGACGAATGGAACCGGGGGGGCTACCTCGTGCAGGGGCTCGGGCATTGCAACGCGTGTCATACCCGGCGCAACATATTGGGAATAAGCAAAGGAGATATCCTGGGAGGAGGTCAGCTCATGGGTTCAAACTGGTATGCGCCATCGCTGACTTCTCTCCAGGAGGCCAGTACGGCCGATTGGCCGATCGAAGACATTACGAGATTGCTAAAAACCGGATCCACTTCGCGCGCTGTGACTACGGGACCGATGGCCAACGTTGTCAGCCAGAGTCTCCAGTTCCTCACGGAAGACGACGCGCGCGCCGTGGCGAAGTATCTGAAGTCTTTGCCCGAAACCGAGCCTCGCTCCCGTGGAATCGCCCCTCCCCTTACCGAAGAAGTCGATAAGCAGCTTAAAAAAGGGGGGCAGATTTACGAAACCTATTGCCAGGACTGCCATGGGAATCTGGGGGAAGGCGCACCGGGAAGCTATCCGGCGCTTGCAGGCAACCGTGGGGTGACAATGGCATCCCCGGTCAACGCGATTCGCAGCATTCTCAATGGCGGCTATGCTCCTGTCACTGAAGTTCAGCAGCGTCCCTACGGAATGCCACCGTTTGCGCAAGTTCTGCCCGACGAAGAGATTGCATTGGTGCTGTCGTATATCCGTAACTCATGGGGCAACCGAGGAAGTCTCGTCACGGCGGAACAGGTGGACCGAAGCCGAAAAGGTGCGCAATAGAGCGCCGCTGGCGAGACGTTCAAACTATCAAGGCTAGCCACAGTAACCGTTCGCCTGGAACCAGTCCATTGCATCCTCGAGCGCAGCCGCAGCCGGGCGATAGCGATAACCCAGTTCTCGTGCCGCCTTGTCACTGGAGTAGAACATTTTTTTCTTTGCCATGGAGACGCTATCCACGGTAGCGCGCGGCTCCACCTTGGTAACGGCGGACATTTTTTCCATTAACCAGGCAGCGGGCACCACCAGCTTGACGGGAACGCCAAACCGCCTGATCCGCTTGCCTCTTATCTCATCGATTTTCTGGAGGATCTGCAGCAAGGTCATGTTTTCGCCCCCGAGGATGTAACGCTCGCCAGATTTTCCATGCTTGTATGCCAACAGGTGGCCTTCGGCGATGTCGTCAGCGTGTGCAACGTTCAACCCGGTATTCACGTACGCCGGCATTCGATCGCGCAAAGTATCCACTATGATGCGACCAGTGGGCGTGGGCTTGATATCGCGCGGTCCTATAGGGGTGGAAGGATTAACGATGACCATGGGCAGGTTATGTTTCCGGGTCATCTGCTGGACAATCTGTTCAGCCATGAATTTCGATCGCTTGTAGTGCCCGCACATCGATACCAGGCTCGAAGGCGTATCTTCGTTGGCAGGAGCGCCATTCTCATCAGCCGTGCCCAGCGTCGCCACACTGCTGGTATATACCATGCGTTTCATTCCAGCTTCGGCGGCTGCAAGAATCAATGCCTGCGTTCCCTTTACATTGGTTTCGTACATCGTGTCCGGATTGGGCACCCATAGACGGTAGTCTGCTGCCACGTGAAATAAGTTATCGCACCCGGCAACTGCCCGTTTCAGGGATGGAGCAGAACACAAGTCACCTTCCGAAATTTCGACAGGTAACTTGTCAAGATTTCGTCGGTCGCTTCCCGGTCGGACAAGACAGCGCACCTCGTGGCCTGCTTCCAATAAACAGCGCGTAACTGCGGAGCCTACAAATCCGCTGGCCCCCGTTATCAATGATTTAGTCATATCTGATCCTTTTTTAACTTCTGGATTCAGGTGTGAAACCGACGAGCAAGGCATTCGCTCTGTTGTCTTGCGTTGCTGAATCCTGAATCTTATTCGCTGTCAGGTACGCAACTCGCAATGCCCGAATCCAACGTTTCGGCTAATTGGAGCCTGCATAGGCTTGTGCACTCACACACAGCCTTCCACCTGAGAAAGGCCAAGCAAAGTTCTTTAATAAGGGAATTCTGGATAATTCAACAATAGACCGTTATGCCTGAAGCAGACAAGACGAAGCGCTGCAAAGACAAAACGCTCTTTGCTCTTCGCTCGCTGCACCGATTAACCCCGGCTGGCAAGGTGCTTTTCCACATCTTCCTTACTGAAACCCAGGGCAGCCGCAACCCGATCTGCATGGCTCACCCGCGATACGCCCGGAATCAGCCGATAGGTCGGACCCTGTGGCGAAAACTCACCCTGGAGATAGCGGCCCATCCCCTTGTCTTGCAAACGCTCGCACAGTTCATGGTTATGGGTAACAAGCAGGGTGCTTGCTCCAAGCTTGTAAAAACCGGCGAGCACATACTCTGAGAGTTCCATCTTCTCTTCGAATGTCGTTCCCTCCGAAAGCTCGTCCAGGACGACAAGACTGCGAGGCGTGGAATTGAAGAAAATCTCGCGCGTACGTTTCAACTCGTGGCCAAAGCGCCCAATCCCCTCATCCAGATGGCCGGGGTCCGGTACCTGGTAGAAAATATGCTCAGCCGGCACCAGGCGTGCGGTAGCGGCGGGAATATAGCAACCTATCTGCCCCAGCAGTTGAATCTGGACGATTGTCTTGCAGTATGCGGTTTTGCCGCCGCTGTTGGGGCCGGTAATGACCAGCAAGCGACCCGCCTCGTCGAGCGAAACATCATTCGGCACATAATTGGGGTTGGTCCCCGCCAGTACAGGGTTCCGCGCTTCCGTGACCTCCAGCGCGTGCCGTTCGCTTTCCGATATTTCCGGCAACGTCATCTTGCCGCCGAAGGTTACCGAATATCGGTGGAAGGATAACAGTTCGTCGAACATTCCCAGCACATCCACCAGTCGCGCCAGTTCGGGGCTATGCTTGAATAGCTTGCGTAGTGGATAGATGACAGTATCACGATCGGACGCGGCAATTGCAATGAGGAGAACGGGAAGAATCGGCACCGCCAGCACAAGTATTCCATAACCCAAGTAAGCGATGCCGAAACTAGCCAGTAAGCCCTGAAAGAAATAAAGCGCCGCGCCGAGCGCGGCCAGAGCGAAAAATACCGGGACCGGTTTGAACATGGATGGCCGGAAGCGCGGGATAGGAAAATAGCGGGATTTTTCTTCCTGCGTCTTGAACTTTCCTTCCGACACGTAGACGGGACCGCGCATCAGAGAATAAATTCGCGAATTGCCAAAATCGCGAATAGCTTGGAATAGCTCACGAAGATAGACGCTCTGCGGCTGGGGTAGAGTTTCCACGGTCTCGACCATGTCAACCGCAAATCCCGTGCCATCGATGAACTGGTGGTAACCGTAACCGCTGAACTCCATTTCATCTTTACCGCCTCTGGAATTGTCTACGGCAATTCCCCCGGTAAAAGTACCATAGAGTAGATGGTAAAGAGACTGTTCTCCCTGCTTCATCGCGTCGACGAAGCGCTGAAGCGCCTCGCGAAGACCTGAATTTGACTCCAGTTCCCGTAACGCCTCCTGTTTCTTTCGAAGCAGCGACGCATCCGTTCCTGGGCGGGCCAGGGAGCGATAAAGCACGGACTGCCCGGCATGAGTGACGGCGCGATTGATCGAATCAAATAATTGATCGGTTTCAATCGCGTCAAACGTTTTCGCGTCCAATACGCCGCTGTCGCCCTCGGTTGGACGTGTTTCTCGAATACCGGCGGGCTGTTTCCCAGTGGAGAGGACGGACGGTTGACTCCAGTCTACGGAAAGCTCGTTCATACCCGGCTTTTCACGGGAGTGTTGCTGAGGGATTTAGGTTGAGATTATGTCGCATTCCTTACTCTGACTATTCGATGTATTCCGACATAGACGCGAACCTTGTACTCGATAATACAGATCAGATTCGAAACCAACAGTGCCTCCTGTCCGAAAATCTAACACTCAAGCAGTTTCGCGTCAACGCAGCACCTCGCTCGAGCCGTGCCTCATCCAGAAGGCTTTCGTTGAAACAACGCGTCATTTATCTCTTTCAAATCCTCCTCATCCAGCTCTCCCGCCTCTGCCTCCAACCGCAATCGGGACAGGAGAAAATTGTAGCGGGCCTGCGCAAGGTCCCGCCGCGCGGAATAAAACAATTGCTGCGCGTTCAGCACGTCCACTTCGGTTCGGACGCCTACTTCCTGGCCCAGTTTGGTGGAATCCACCTGGCTCTGACTGGACAACAGCGCCTGCTTCAGCGCCTTTACCTGCGCAATGCCATTGGTGACATTGAGATACTGCTGGCTTACTTGCAGCACGCTGTTGCGCCGGGTATTGTTCAAGTCCTGCAGCACCTTTTCCTTGATAGCCACCGCTTCGCGCACACGCGACTGCACTGCAAAACCCTGAAACAGCGGGAAGCTCAGCTGTACGCCGATTTCTTTCGATGTCAGGTCGATAGGCCGCCCGGTGACCGTACCCCCAACGCCTTTCTGGTCGCTGTATATTGCGACGAGATCAAGAGTGGGATAATGCCCCGCCTGGGCTCGTTCGACATCCTTCTTTGCGATCTCATATACCGCTTCCTGGACTTTCAGCGCGAGATTATTCTGTTCTGCCACGCTAATCCAATCCTGCATGTTGGGGTACTTCAACATGAGCAGATCGGAGGGCATCTCGGTGGGACGCGCCAGATCTTCCGGCATCCGCCCGATGATCTGTTCGAGCGCCCGTTTACGTACTTCAAGTTCGTTCAGCGCGCCTATTTGTTGCGCAACCGTCAAATCGAAACGCGCTTGAGCTTCGTGAGTGTCGACGATGGTAGCGGTTCCGACTTCGAAGTTGCGCTTTGCCTGTGCCAGCTGCTCGCTGATGGCTTTTTTCTGCGCCTCTGCAACCTCCACGTTTACTTCTGCCAACAGAATATCCAGATACGCCTGTGCCACACGCAGGATGAGATTCTGCGCCGCAATGATGAACTCCGAATCGGCCTGAGCAACCTGAAGCTTCGATTGTTCGTAGATCGCGAAATTCTCCTTGCGATAAATCGGCTGAGTGGCGGTAATGGTCAGGCTCTGGTTATCGATGACAATTTCGGGTCTGAGTACCAGACCCGTTCCGGGCGCGATTCCAGTTCCCCCAACTCTTTCTATATCGATCCACTGCCGCCGGCGCACACCAGAAAGCGTAACCGTGGGCAGTAAAGCCGCCCGGCCCTGAGGTAGTTTTTCCTGGGCTGCCTGGTGTGTAAAGCGAGCCCCGCGATACTGTGCATCGTTTTCCAGCGCTTCATGATAGATACCCATCAGGTCCGCAGCCTGTAACGGAGTGCTCAGCGCTCCGATAAACAGGAGCGCATAGACGCATGGCGCAATTTTCAATTTGATTCCGGATTGCCTTGCGCTGCATGAAAAGAACATCTTCGTCGACTACAGCTAAAAATAGACGGGTAAAACTAGACGAGTAGCAATGGACACGTCGAGAGGATTTCAATTCCTGGGTGGGGCCGAAAGGTCAGAATGTAAATCTCGCCGACTGCTTCGCGTTTCTGAGTGGAGCAATACAGGTTTCGAACAGGCAGACTGTGTTATATGCGCCCGTGCCTCCATTTTCCTCCTGTGCCACACAAGTAACGATAAGGGCCTGCATCACGGGTGGATCGCCGACTACAGCAAAGAGGCGACCGCCAGTTTTAAGGCTCTTCTGAAATCCCTCCGGCAGCACGGGAGTGGATCCGGTCAGGACGATAACATCATAGGGACCATGCTGGGGCCAGCCGCGGGCAGCGTCGCCATTTTCCAGCAGGACGTTGGTAATCTGGTGGTTCTGCAGGTTCTTTTCGGCCATGGCTGCCAGTTCTGGCACGATTTCCACGCTATGAACAAATCCGCCTTTTTTGGCAAGCAGCGCAGTCATGTAACCGCTGCCACTCCCCACTTCCAGAATTCTGTCGGTATTATTAATTCTCAGCTCCTGCAGAATCCGCGCTTCAACCTTGGGGGCGAGCATTACCTCCCCGTATCCCAGCGGGATTTCCATATCGACGAATGCAAGTGAACGGTAAGCTGCCGGGACAAATTCCTCGCGCCGCAGCTCGAACAATAGTTGGAGAACCTCCTGGTCCAGCACCTCCCACGTACGAATTTGCTGCTCCACCATGTTATACCGACTTTGTTCGAGATCCATATCCAACCATCTGCTCCTATATGAAATGTCATAACAAACTTGCAATTATTCCACATTTCCGTTAGCTTCACAGCAGCAGCTAGGGGTCCGTTTCCGCAAGCAGCCGGGAACTGGTGAGAGAGTCCCTCATGGAATCCGCGAATAAGTACAAATATCACGCCTATTCGACGGTTCCTCTACCTGACACGGATAATGCCGCCGTAGGGAAGCTGGGAATCGGTTGTCCGGTTGTCCCGCTCCTTTATGGCACTCAAGGAGCGTAATATGAATGCAACAGTTTCAAGCGCGGTACAAATTCCATCGCCCTTTTCGGGCAAGACCGCGGAGGTTGACGAAGGCGCGGTCAAGCCTCTGCCCCAGTCACAAAAAATCTACCTGAACGGTTCGCGCCCGGATATCCGGGTTCCCATGCGAGAAATCAGCCAATCCGATACGCCTGCCGGCATGGGAGCGGAAAAAAATCCGCCGATTTATGTTTATGACACTTCCGGCCCTTATACCGACCCGGCCGTCAAAATTGATATTCGCTCCGGCCTTGCACCGCTGCGCGAAAAATGGATAGATGAACGCGGCGATACGGAGATTCTCTCCGGTCCGGCTTCCATCTATGGCAGGCAACGTCTGAACGACCCGCAGCTGGCCGAGTTGCGCTTCGATCTGAAGCGTAATCCCCGCCGCGCCAGGGCTGGAGCAAACGTGACACAGATGCACTATGCGCGCCGTGGCATCATTACACCGGAAATGGAGTTTATTGCCATACGGGAGAATCAACGTTGCGAGCATTTGGCCCATCAACACCGTGAACTGCTTGCCCGCCAGCACCCGGGCCATGATTTCGGCGCGTTTCTGCCCCGGCACATCACGCCCGAGTTCGTGCGCGACGAGGTCGCAAGGGGACGGGCGATCATTCCCGCCAACATCAACCATCCTGAATCCGAACCGATGATCATCGGCCGCAACTTTCTGGTGAAGATCAACGCAAACATCGGCAATTCGGCGCTGAGCTCAAGCATCCAGGAAGAAGTCGAGAAGATGACATGGGCGATACGTTGGGGGGGCGATACCGTGATGGACCTCTCCACCGGCAAAAACATCCATGAAACGCGCGAGTGGATCATACGTAACAGTCCCGTTCCCATCGGCACGGTGCCGATCTACCAGGCGCTGGAAAAAGTAAATGGCAAGGCAGAAGACCTGACCTGGGAAATTTTTCGCGATACGCTGATAGAGCAGGCTGAGCAAGGTGTGGACTATTTCACCATCCATGCCGGTGTACGGCTCGCCTATGTTCCGATGACGGCAAAACGACTCACCGGTATCGTTTCCCGCGGCGGCTCGATCATGGCAAAGTGGTGTCTCGCGCACCACAAGGAGAGTTTCCTGTATACGCAGTTCGAGGAAATCTGTGAAATCATGAGGGCTTATGATATAAGCTTCTCCCTCGGCGACGGATTGCGCCCTGGTTCTATATATGATGCGAATGATGAAGCCCAGTTTGCGGAGCTGAAAACGCTCGGTGAGCTGACACAGATTGCCTGGAAGCATGACGTGCAGGTAATGATCGAAGGCCCGGGCCATGTTCCCATGCATCTCATCAAGGAGAACATGGATATGCAACTGAAATACTGTGCCGAAGCCCCGTTCTATACGCTGGGGCCTCTCACTACCGACATCGCCCCTGGCTATGATCATATTACCTCTGCCATCGGCGCAGCCATGATCGGCTGGTACGGTACCGCGATGCTATGTTACGTAACGCCCAAGGAGCATCTCGGCCTGCCGGACAAGGATGACGTCAAGGATGGCATCATTACGTATAAAATCGCTGCGCATGCCGCAGATCTGGCAAAGGGACATCCCGGTGCACAGTTACGCGACAATGCCCTTTCGAAAGCACGCTTTGAGTTTCGCTGGGAAGATCAGTTCAACCTCGGCCTCGATCCTGACAAGGCAAGGCAGTTCCATGACGAAACCCTGCCGCAGGAAGGCGCAAAGCTCGCACACTTCTGTTCGATGTGCGGCCCACATTTCTGTTCGATGAAAATTACGCAGGATGTACGCGACTTTGCGGCGAGCAAAGGTGTCAGCGACAAGGAGGCCATAGAAAAAGGCATGGAAGAAAAAGCGAGCGAATTTGTGGCTAGAGGAACCGAGATTTACAGCAAGGTGTGAGGGACGTAGCAGGCGGCCTGTGCGCGGGCTTGCCGTGACAAAAGCGAAACGGGACGCAGGAAGAGTACAGGCGCTCCATTGCTTCAGGGTACTCGTTCCGGCGCCCATTTCTCGCAAAAGTGTCTCAAGTATTATCAAACCTGGAACGAGTTTGATGCGATAATATCAGAAAAATAAACAGCCTCTCTCGGCGCTACTTCTCTACTGGATACCCCCATTGCCCGTATTCCCTGGTAACACTCCGGTTCGTTCCCGTGCGTTCCCGGTTTCCCACAGCCACCTGGCTTCTGCCGGATAATCTGGAATGGACTGGTTTCTTCTCCTCAAGGGACTCATCCTTGGCATAGTCGAAGGGCTGACGGAATTTCTTCCGATTTCGTCCACCGGCCACCTGATTCTGGTCAGCGATCTGCTCAACTTCAATGACGAAAAGGGCAAAGTATTTACCATCGTCATTCAGCTTGGCGCAATTCTGGCGGTATGCTGGGAATATCGTATCAAGCTTGGTCATGTGGTTATGGACATTGGCTCCCGCCAGGATGCAAACCGCTTCGTGTTGAATCTTCTCATCGCGTTTCTGCCAGCCGCAATTCTGGGTTTGCTATTCATCAAGACCATCAAGCAATACCTGTTTCATCCCGTGCCTGTCGCGCTGGCATTCATTGTCGGCGGCCTTCTGATTCTTTGGGCTGAGCGCAGGCAACATGTGGTGGACGTGGAACGGGTCGAAGACATGGACTGGAAACATGCCTTGAAAGTGGGATTGGCGCAATGCCTGGCGCTCATACCTGGCACCTCGCGCTCGGGTGCAACCATTATTGGCGGTCTCTTCTTCGGCCTGTCGCGCAAGGCTGCTACTGAATTTTCATTTTTCCTCGCGATTCCGATTATGTTCGCGGCGACTTTTTATGATCTTTACAAGAATCGCGATATTCTTCATCTGGATGATGTGAGCGTGTTCGCGATCGGGTTTGTGGCATCGTTTATCAGCGCACTCCTGGCGGTGCGGGGCTTACTCCGTTTTGTCAGCCACCACGATTTCTCCGTTTTTGCCTGGTATCGCATTGGATTCGGGATTATTGTCCTGCTGACGGCGTACTCAGGTATGGTTCAGTGGTCGGCGTAAGAAGTATTCATAGTGAATGTTTTGCTAATGCACTTACGCCCATTATTTTCGAGATTGTTGTTCGCCGCGCCAGGCATGCCTTGAGCCTGTTGAAGTACTCGAAGTTAACGGGGACGAGAGCTCAGAGTGATGGGGACGAAAGGTCCTCAGCTCTGTACCCAGGGTAGTCCCGCCGCCTTCCAACCACCCTTGGTGCCGCGATGGCCGGTGGAGTCCTTCTCACCTTCGAATCCTTCGAGAACGTTATAGCAACTGTTGTAGCCCAGTTCAGCAGCGGTAGCCGCAGCCTGATGCGAACGGCCTCCCGTTCGGCAGATGAACATAACCAACGATTCCTGATCTACCTGGCTGGAAAGATAGTTGACAAAATCAGGGTTGGGACGCATTCCCGGATAAGACTGCCATTCGATTTCCACCGCACCCGGAATTCTTCCTACCCAATCCCATTCAGCGCGTGAGCGCACGTCCACCAGTTTCGCATCCGGCGCTTCCTGAAGCAAAGTAAGCGCTTCGGCCGGTAACAGCGCCCCCTGATACGGCAGATCCATTTCCTCCGCACGCGTGTGCGCTCTCTCGAGTATTGCAGTGATTGTTTCGGTTTCCATATGATTTACCATGACACGAATGAAATAATATGTAATGGTAATCGATTTTCAGGCATCTGAATGCCTTAAAAACTCAGGGGAGAGGATGCGACGCCCACCTGTCCCGGATCGAGAGTATTTTATTGCTGAGAGAAATGGGCATTCCCCTCCTGATATATAATATTACTTCTGCAAATTCCCTTTACATAAGGACACGCACCTTTTTAAAAGGAAGGCGCTTTCGCACAATTGCAACATTGATATGGTTTGGAGACTGAGATGGCTGTAGCCGATGTTCTGAAAATGATTCAGGACAACGAAGTCAGATTCGTTGATCTACGATTTACCGACACCCGAGGTAAAGAACAGCATGTGACCCTGCCCGCTCATGCCGTCGATGCCGATAAACTGGAGGACGGTCATGCATTCGATGGCTCTTCCATCGCCGGCTGGAAGGGTGTGCAGGCGTCGGATATGCTGCTGATACCGGATACTGACACTGCCCGGATGGATCCATTCATGGACGAGGCTACACTGTTCATCACGTGTGATGTGGTGGAGCCCTCGGATGGCAAGGGTTACGACCGGGATCCCCGTTCCCTGGCAAAACGCGGTGAAGCCTACCTCAAGTCGACAGGGATCGGCGATACCGCATTTTTCGGCCCGGAACCAGAATTCTTCATTTTTGATTCTGTCACCTGGCACGCCGACATGTCCGGCTGTTCCGTAAAAATCGAGTCGGAAGAAGCGGCCTGGAGCTCGGGAGTAAAATATGAGGGTGGCAATATCGGCCATCGCCCTGGCGTCAAGGGCGGATATTTTCCCGTTCCCCCGATCGACTCGCTGCATGACATTCGTTCAGCCATGTGCCTTGCATTGGACGAGATGGGTATCGAGGTCGAAGTTCATCATCATGAGGTTGCCACTGCGGGACAATGCGAAATAGGCACAAAATACGCCAGCCTGGT
>DATEEZ010000115.1:0-31352 GCA_035280905.1 Nitrosospira sp. | reverse complement strand
AAAGCGGAATTGAGAACTGAGAATAGGGCAGAGCCCGTATTTCCTGATTGCCTTCCAGCGATTGGTTCCTTCCAGAGCCCATAATGACGTCCGTTGCACCACCGGTTCATCCTGTCCCATGATTGATAGCACAATGTGGAGGGTGTCATTCGCGCGCCGGAGTTCAGAGGTGAACAGATATCGAACTTGTGCCCTGCTTTTTTCAAAAGACGGCCCGCCTGCTCTGCCTCTCGTTCGCCAAGTGGAGTCAATGGGGCATTGCTCCAGCCGGTAAAGCACCTGTCCCGGTTCGAGATACTTTCTCCGTGTCGCAGCAGAACGAGTTGTGTCATGTGTGGTTCGTTTCTCGATTGTTACGGCCAACAGGAGGCGAGGCGATCAATTATCATCCGGTTGATGTCCGCATCCGTCTTTGTAGCCTTGTTGAGGTCGGGCGCCCACGACCAACCGGAATCGACGAACTTCACACCGTTGAAATCACCGGGTTCCGCATACCGCGGAATGACATGAAAATGCACGTCCGGGTCGACCATCATCAGCATCAGATAGTTGAGCTTGTCGTAGTTGAATGCTTTAGCCAAAGCTGATTCCAACTGGCCCGTCACTCTGTGAAGCTCGGTAAAGCTTTCTGGCCGAGTTGAGAGAAGGAACGGGCTGGCTCATGCGCAGCAAGAACCAGCGAACCAGTGTCAACTGGATCGGACGCAGCATGACGCTCCAATGTTGAAATTGGTGAATGATTGTCTCTGGTGCACCGAATTTCCGCATTGTGGGATTCAGGATTGGGGTACCGAATGGTGGGACGCTGATCATTTAGCACCTTCTAGACGGGCGTTTTGCTGAGGAATTCGCCTGAATATGCGGATCGGTTCAATGGGGACGGATTCCGGCGAAGGTTCCACAATACCATGAAGCCGTGAAAAAGTCGCCGAGGGTGATGATGGCTTTGCGTGGGGATGAGATGCATGAACTGGACGGCGAACGGCGGTGATCGGATGGAATGCTGCCCTGCCCGACAGCGGAGCGTGCATAATGAAGGCCAACAAAGCGCCAGACCTGGGCATTACCTAAAGGGGTGGGGCGGTCCGATTGGCGAGCAGTGGCTGGGAAACTTTTGGCGCTTAACCTCAGACGGTCGCGACACACTAAATATCGCAGGCGTGCTGCCTAGCTGTGGACGGTTGCGCTTCTGTCAAATCTCTTCCCGCCAAAGAGCGCTTCGGCCTTTGTCAGGTCAGCGGGAAAATCAATTTCACACCAGGAGCCTTCCGGTACAAAACACGCTTTCACCAGTTGCCTGCCGGCGAGGTTCTCTATGATGGAGAGATACCAGGCTTTTAGTTCTGTTTGGTGCCGCAGTGCTTCCTCCAGGGTGTCGCGAAAGAGCAGCGGCCCGCGTTCCCTGAAAAGAACAAGACCGACAGATTCTGCATCGATTTGATCTGCCCGCAAGGTCTTGCCGACATGCTTGATCCACCCATTTTCATCCAGTTGAACCTTCATGTCGTCTGCATCATAGGCGGGCTTTTGATCTACACCGAGTGTAACAGGAGCAGGATCGGAGTTCAGCACCTGGGCCAGCAAGGTCTCCTCAAACAACGTATCCCCATTCAAGAGCAGAAAGTCGCAGTCCATGGCCGAACGTGCGATCCAGCAACTTACCAGGTTATCTGTAATACTAAAAAAGGGGTTAAAAGCGATGTGGATCCTTCCATCGTTTTTGTAACGATGTTGCAGCAACATTTCAACCAGGCCGGATTGGAAACCGGTGACCACCGTGACCTGATTGATCCCTACCGACAGCAAGACATCGATCTGCCATTCGATGATCGGTTTGCCTGAAATCGGCAATAGGCATTTGGGAATGCTCGCTGTCAGCGAGCCCAGCCTGCGTCCCTGGCCGGCGCTCAGAATAATCGCTTTAACGGTGGATTTTTCTTCGCTACCCGCCATATTGTAATCAGCTCCCCGAATGGAACAAGCCTTAAGGGCAAGATCTTTAAAGCATTCCAGTATTGTTACCTGCCCGTTTGGATTGGGTGGTGCGGGCGGTGCGGACATGAGTTGTCCAAGCCAGCCTGTTCAAAGGAGTAACGGGTTCAGATCGGGTAATATATCCACGTGGGGCGGAAAAGGATTTTGATCGCCAGGACGTACGCGGCCTATAAATGCAACATTGTTGACCATGGCGCTTTGATAATCGATCAAGGCGTCCCCGATCATCAGCACGCGTTCCGGCAGGAGGCCATGGGTGGACAAGATGTCCCCGATAAGCTTCTGCTTGGGAGTGGGTGAACCGCGCACTGCGGTAAAATAGGAGGCCAAGCCGCGGCGGACAACAATTGTATTCAATTCTGCTTCTGGCGTACCGGATGCGACAAACAAGGGAATCCGCTCGGCCTCGCGCTGGATCAGTTCCGCTGCGCCCGGAACCGGAGCGCTGGCAATCACAGCCTCGACCACCAGTTCAGAGAAGCGCTGATCGAGCTGCCGCTCTTCCTCCGCGGTAAGCGGAGGTTTTTCCAGCAGCGTTTCCTGAAAGTAACGGAATTTATGATAGCGTGACATGCCACCGTTCAGGACATGATACTTCGCTACCTCGGCCATTACCGTTTCGCCATATTCCTGATAGAGATTGGCAAACGCCTGTGTCTTGATTTCCCCCGATTCGACCACAACCCCATCGAAATCGAAGATGATTGCTTGCCATGCAGCAGTCTTCATGCGTTATTATCCGATGCCAGCGGTATGACTTCCTCATATTCACCCGAATGATGCACGCTCTGGTGAATATCCTGAAGGCAATCCAGCAATCCCTGTCCCAGATCGACGTGCTCGTTCAGCACCAGCTTGCGGCCGATGCGCGGCTGATATGCATAAGGTGTTACTTCGTAATGATGTCCCGCGCGTGCTTCGTCAAAACGCAGATCAATTTTCCAAGGCATGATTTCTGAAATCATCGTCATCACATCCTTGATGCGCAACCGCTCCTGCCCGGTCAGAATCAGGTGGCGATTCGCAAACTCTGGCGCCAGCACCTGCACGCTCATGCGCGCCGCATCTTCCACGTGGATGTATTCCCGAATTGCTTCTCCGCTGCCGTGATAAGTAATCGAATGCCGCTCCAGCGCCTCATACAGCATGCGGTAGATGCCGTTTCGCGCATCGGCGCGGCGGCCATAGAGCGAGCCGTACCGCAAAATACTATACTCCAGGCCATAACGTTCGTGGTAGGTTTCGATGAAACGTTCCGCTGCCTGCTTACTGGCACGGTAAAAGGAGCCTGATTCGGAGTAGACGTAAATCGTGCTCGCGAAGACGAAGCGCCGGGCGCCGGCAAGACGCGCTGCTTCCAGCGTATGCATGTTACCCAGCACGTTAATAGTGGCGGTGGCGAGGGGCTTTTCCTGCGCTTCGTCGATATCTGCAATGGCGGCAAAATTGTATACCACGTCGGCGCCGTGAGCTGCTTCCTTCACCTGCTCAAGATCCATGATATCGCCAACGATCATCTCCTGGTCCGCGCGCTGGTAGCGCGATGGAGAACGATCGAACAGGCGCACCTTGTAGCCCGAGGCAGAGAGAGCATCGGCGACATGGCTGCCCAGAAAACCACTTGCGCCATAGACAATGGCAATCTCGCTGGACATTTGCTGTTTAGCCTTTTTCCATTACACCCGCTTCGACCAATCCGCGCACCAGATTTTCCGCGGCTTCCAGTTCCATGCGCTGGCGCGATTCTCTTGCAAGAGAGCCGATATGGGACGTAAGAATTGCGTTATCGCATTGCAGCAACGGGCCATGGTACGGTTCCTGCTCGAAAACGTCCATTGCCGCTCCCCCAAGCCGGCCCGTGTTCAGGGCATCCGCCAATGCTGCTTCATCTATCAAACCACCCCGGGCTGTATTGATGACGATCGCGCCAGGCTTCATCCGCGCAAATGCCTTTTCATCCAGCAGATGATGAGTATCCGCGTCGTAAGTCAGGTGCAGGCTGATAATATCCGCTTCAGCTATCAAGGTTTCAAAGGGTATCAGCTCCACGCCTTCCATTCCCGGAGGCACTTCCTTTACATAGGTGTCATGCGCCACGACCTGTGCTTCGAACGCCCGGCATAGCCGGGCAACACGTGACCCCACCCGGCCGAGCCCCACAATTCCCACCCTTTGGGCAGCCAGCAGGCCCCCCTGGGTCCTGGGCCACTGCCCCGCGTGGACCAGTTTATCTGTCAAGCATATCTTCCTCAATGCTGCCATTATAAGAGCCAGCGCGAGTTCGGCTACCGCCTGGGCTGGGGCTTCCGGCGTGTTCAATACTGTAATGCCCCGCCGCTTTGCTGCGGCAAGATCAACGCTGTCGAGGCCGCTGCCGCAGCGCGATACAACTTTCAGGCTCCTGGCACAGGAGAAAACCCGTTCTGTGAGAGGTTCCACGCCTGCGATCATCCCCACCGTATCTTCGCCCAGCAGGGCGATAACCTCATCCTCGGTAAGTTTCCGCTTATGGCTGTTTTCAGCAATGTATATGCCTTTCTCTTGCAAATGCCGAAGAGGGGCATTGTGACTGACATCGAATGACGAGGTAGAGATCGCAAGTTTGTTCATAAGGCTTCCCTGATGCTTTGCAAATGACTGCGGCAGACGGTATCGAGAATGCGGATATCCAGGCCATAGCCAAGAAAACTGAAGCCAGCCTCGATATTGCGGCGTAACTGCTTCGGATCTGGTTCGACTACATGAATCCCGCCTGGCTTGTCTGCGCGTCGTCCGGCATCCTTTATCCGTTCTATTGCAGCCTGGACTTCCGGATCCTCGAGCTCTCCGGGGCGACCGAGTGATCCCGAAAGATCGTAAGGACCAATGATATAGGCGTCGATTCCGGGAACGGAAAGAATTGAATCGATGGTGTCGACCGCGTCGATATGCTCGATCATGGCAATGATGACCGCATTTTCTTCCAGCCAGTGGCGATATTGCTGAAACCGCGCACCGTAACCTTGGGCGCGGGCGAGACCGACCCCCCGTTGCCCACGCGGAGGGTAATACACTGCGCTTACGGCTGCCTCGGCATCCGCCGCCGTTTTGATCATCGGCACCATTACGCCTGTTGCTCCTGCATCCATGACCCGCTTGATCTGATCTGGATGATTCGACGTCAGCCGCACGATGGCAGGACATCCCCGCCCGTCGAGCACCTGGATCAGCATTTGAACTTCGCTCAATTCCAGAACGCTGTGTTCCGTATCCAGCACCAGCCAGTCAAATCCCGCCGCAGCCATGATGTCGGCGATGGAAGGATGCCCCAAAGTGATCCAGGAACCGATAGTCAAGGCATTCCGGGCCAGTTTTGCTTTTAATTGCACGTGTGAACCTTGAGAAATGGAGTGTGTCCGAGGAGTATTGTGAAGCCCGCTCACTCAGTATGACGTCAGTAACGGGTCTTTTTCCATCAGTCTTGCCACGCGCTCCAGGTCGGCCTGGGTGTCGACGGCCTGCGTGTTGAACCGGGTTTCCACCATTTTTACACGATAACCGTGCTCCAATAGCCGCAGCATGTCCACCGATTCGAGCTTCTCGAGCGGCGTGGATGGCAGCCTCGAGAATTCGAGCAACGTTTTGCGGCGGAAGGGAATGATGCATACCTGCTTAAAGGCAAGAGTATGAGGAAAATCCGACCCGGCAGATAGGGCAGACGCGGGCACTGTCGGGATCGGCTGGCGTGACATGAAGAGCGCATCGCCGCGCTGATCGGTAACAACTTTGATCGTATTGAAGTCGTAGAAGTCCGCTTTATTATCGATGCTACGCATCAGATTCACACAACTCAATTCCGGATCATGCCGGAACGGCTCCACCGCTGCATCGATCATCTCCGGGTGGGTCATCGGTTCATCGCCCTGTACCATGACGATAAGTTCGGCATCGATTTCAGCTACAGCCTCGGCAACCCGGTCGCTCGCACGTTCGTGGGTATCTGCGGTCATAATCACCGGAGCACCGAAATTTTCTGCAGCGCGTCGTATTTCCTCATCACATGTGGCTATATAAGTTGCATCAAGCGCCTTACTAAGGGTGACACGTTTATACACATGCTCGAGCATGGTTCGGCCCAGCAGTTTCGCAATTGGTTTTCCTGGAAAACGGGACGAACCCATGCGGGCCGGTATAACAGCAATTGTTTTCATGTGAGATTTATGTTAATTGAAGACGATGAGACCGGAGCTTTTCACTTTGAACTGATGACTGCCTTTATTCCTCAGGTACGCATCAGGCATCGGAAGGTTATACAGTGGTCAGTGGTTTGTGGGCTATATCTGGCGGCTGCAACAGGGACGCTGCGAAAATTGGGTTAACGACTCAGCGAATATTTCAGTGAATATCGAGGACTCCATTTTAACAGAAGGCCAGAGAAGTAAAAACATCCGATCTGCAATGCTAGTAAAATCGCTATCGGCGCGTGTAAAATTACAAGATTTTTCCTGGAGAATGTCTGAAGTGCCGCAAAATGAGGGGTCGCAGCGTATTGCTTGCGCCCAAGGAATAGGTATGCTGGTATGAAAGCTTTATTTTTCCTCCGTCATTATAATGACATCGATCACATTACACCGGTAATTTACAAATGGACCGGGAAGGGTCATACCTGCGACATCGTTCTGATCGGCAACTCGCGATTCCGCACGGATTATCGTATTGGATTCCTGAAAGGCCTCAAGGGCGTGCGGATGGCGTACATTGCGGATGTATTGCCGCCGCTCGACTTTATCAGATGGTTTTTCCAGACACTGATACTGATCCGCAGCCTGCGTCGCCCCTTCATCGGACCAATCATGGAGAAACTGGAGGAGGTTTATGACGCCAGGCGGCGCGAGCTGGTCTGGCAGCGCACCGCTAAGCACTTGCTGAGCCGGAGTTTTGCAGAGAACGAGGAAGGCGTGGTGGTGTTTGACTGGATAGAACGCAATTCCTCCATCTGCGTGGAATGGGTGAAGGTGGTATTATCGACGGCGCGCGGGATGGGCCTAGGTACGGTATCGCTGCCGCACGGAGACAGCCCCCATGCCAGTCAGTTGATCCGGCGCCGCGAGTTGCGGCTTGAACCGGACACCACATTTGCCAACGCCGGCATCTTCGAGAAGGTTGTAGTGCCGAACGAATTATGCTCCGTGCGCTTTCGTCCTTTCATGGATAACCAGAAACTCGCGGTACTCGGTTCCCCACGGTACTGCGATGAGTGGCTTGCCAAACTGGCAACGCTGATGCCGCCGTCACCGCTGATGCGCTCCGACAGCAAACTCAAGGTGGCAATGTTCCTGAGAAAGAGCAACTTTTCCACTTTCTGGGAAGAAGTGGGAGAGGTAGTGCGCATAGTAGCCAGTTTTCCGGGAGTGGAGCTTATAATAAAGCCGCATACCCGGGGCGGCTGGCAGCAGTCCTTGACAAAAGATGTTTCACTGCGGCGTCTGCCCAATGTGCGTGTGGCAGGCGGCAGTCTTCATTCCATCCATCTGATGAACTGGGCGGACGTAGTCATCGATCTTGCCACCTCTGTAGTGTTCGAGGCAGTAAAGGTCGGGAAGCCAGTGTTGGCGGCAGATTATCTGCATGCCGGTCGCTCTGCACTGGCTGAGTATCTGCCTGAGGCAGAATTGCGTTGCCGCGATGATGTGTATAAACACATAGAAAAATTCCTTACCCAGGGTTGTGGTTCTTTTTATATAGAAGAGCATCGTCAACGTTTCCTCAAGGAAATGATCGATGTAGGGGACCCCGATGTATTATCGCGTTATGTCACGCTGCTGGAGGGACAAGTGCGGTCAAAGGCAAACCAGAGTCAGCTTGAGCCGCAAAGCAACACCGGAGATCTCGCTTTTGCCTGATAACCGGCTTCGCTGGTAGTTTTCTCAAGGAGGTTACTGAGCTGTATGCCGGCGATGCCGCCCATCGATGTAGTGATCCCAGTCTATAATGCACCAGTGCTGACACGACGCTGCATCGATTCGGTCGTTGCCTGCCTGAGCCAATCCATACGCTTTATCTTCATCCAGGATGACGCCTCGGACATGGAAACCCGCACGATGCTCGATGAATTGCCGTACGAGCGCATACGCGTACATCACGCTGGGGAGAACCGGGGTTTCGGCGCTTCGGTAAACGAAGCAATCGGTCGATCCGACGCATCCTACGTGCTTGTCTTGAACTCCGACACAGCGGTGGGCGAAGATTTTTTACCGCTCTTATACGCAGCATTCGTCGCTGATTCCCGGTTGGCAGTCATCATCCCCGCCGGCAATGATTTTGCCAAATATGATTTGAACCGGTATGTGCGGCAGCCGGGTGGCTACGTGCAGACATATCGCCTTCGGGGTCACGCGTTTCTCATCCGGCGGGAGGTATTCCGGGATGCAGGCGGTTTCGATCTGGCATTCGGCCGAGGCTACTATGAAGATGTCGACCTTGGGCGCCGGCTCAATAAGCGCGGTTGGCGAGTGGGTGTGCATCCGGACGCCCACATACAACATGAGGGCGGAGGGTCATTCGGTCGCGGTCGTTCTTTCAAGAAACTGGTCAGGCGTAATCGTAAGCTTTTTTTTTCGCGCCACCCGAGCGCAAAGCGTAATATTCTCCTTCTCTCCGGGAGTTGTCCGCTGGCGTGTTTTCCATTGAACCTGCTGGAGGCGCTCGACGATGTATTTTGCGGAGGAGGATACGTTTACTGGCTTTCGCCTGAAGCAGCAGACATGCTTCTCTGTTTGCAGATGAGGAGCCTCTCCTCAGGCGTGGATGCTGCCGTGCGGCTATTCTTAAGCGGTTGGCGTGAGGACAAGCGAATTTCAGAAATCTGGATATTGCCCGATGTTCCACGCCTGCGGTACGAGGCACTGACGTTATGGGCGCGTATTTGCGGCTTGCGGATACTAACTTGGGAAAGGGCGCCGGTTGAGGAAAATTGCACTCCCCGGCTACTTTGAATGATCTGCGGAGAGAACGGAAATTTCAGTCGAGGCGATGAGTCTCCTCGCGAGAACAGCAAGGCTCCTGAGGTTTAAAAAACTTCTGAATCTGGCCTTTTGTACTTTTGTATCAGGACCATTACAACCATTTTTTCCAGCGAAACAGTAGCAGCATCGCAATACTGATGACTGCCATTGCACTCAGTACAACAAAAAACCCCATGTGCCATTCCAGCCCTGGCACATATGTGAAGTTCATCCCGTAAATGCCTGTTATCAGCGTCAATGGCATGAATATAGTGGTAATGACGGTAAGAACTTTCATGACTGTGCTGATGCGGAAGCTTACGCTCGATAGATAAATATCGAGCATGCCCGCCGTCACATCGCGCAGCGATTCGATCGATTCGATAATGTGGACAGTATGGTCATACACATCCCGCAGGTAGAGCAAAGTATTGCGGGTAAACAGGGGTGAATCTCCACGTTGCAATGAACTGATCACCTCTCGAAGCGGCCACAGTGCCCTGCGTAAAAAAACACCTTCACGTTTGAGTCTTTGAATTGATTGCAAAGTGCTCGGCTGCGGACGGTCGACAAGTTCTGTTTCCAGCGCTTCAGTTTTTTCATCGAGGCGTTCAAGAATGCTGAAGTAGGTATCGACCACTGCGTCAATCAGACTGTACATCAGGAAATCGGCGCCCAGCTTTGCGCTTTGGCCTTTACCGGACCGGAGGCGGTCGCGAACCGACTTGAATTGAACGCCATTCGCTTCCAGAACCGACAGCACGAAATCCTTGCCGAGTACCAGGCTGATCTGTTCGGAATATATTTTCTCTTCCCCACCTCTGATTTCATACCCGAAGGTTTTGAGCACCACGTACAGGTAATCTCCGTAATCCTCCACCTTGGAGCGTTGCTCTGTGTTGGATATGTCCTCCAGTACCAGAGGGTGAAGGTTAAAACACGCGCCGATCTGCTCGATCATATGGATGTCGCCCAGTCCCTGCAGGTTAACCCACTTCACCCCGGAAGCGTGTTTGATTTTTTCGGAGAGTTCCGCAGGAGTCACCTCGGATTCACGCACGCCTTCCGGATCGTAATCCAGCAAGGTTATGGCGGGTGTCACGCCTTTCTTTGCCCCGATATGCACCAGCGTGCCCGGCGGCAAGCCTGCTTTAGCGGATCTCTTTTTGGAATGGGATGCCATGGGGTCGGATGATAGTTCTATGCAGATACGGCCAACTTGTTTCCATCGGCGGTGGTTATACTCAAACGAAAGTCAAGGACATCCCATTGTTCAATTTCGGCCAACAGTACGTTATGCGTTAAAGGATTACGCTCCAGCCACTTTCTTTCAAGACATAACCCGAATTCTTTGCCACGAAGGCTCACCTCGAGCGCCGGAAGTCTGATATCGCAGCGGCTGCGATGAAACAAGGCCGCGAGGCGAAGCGCAAACAGCAGAGCGATATCAGCCTGCTCTATGATGTTTCCCCGCGCTTTGGCGATATTGCCCCGATGTGCGAGCGCAAGCACACTCAGGCGCTCCTGCTCCCTTTGGGAAAACCCCGGCATATCGGCATTGCCCAGAATATATGCAGAATGTTTGTGATAACCGGAGTGCGCGACCGAAATACCCACTTCATGCAGCCGGGCAGCCCATGAGAGGACTTGCAGGTGTTTTTCCACATCGTCATGAAAGGCCACCGACAACTGTTTTCCAAGCAAAAGAGCTGTCGATTCCACCCGCATTGCCTGCGCGGTATCCACATGATAACGCCGCATGAACTGTCTGACCGTTACTTCGCGCATATCATGCTTATGGAAGCGTCCCAGCAGATCGTAAAGCACGCCTTGGCGCAAGGCGCCCATGCCTTGCGCCATTCGGGAGATTCCCAACTCTGCAAATGCGGCAGACATGATGGCGAACCCGCCGGCTATGACAGGCGCCCGATCGACACGGAGCCCCGCGAGGTCGAGCTTTTTGATGTCGTCCACCTTGAGCAGATGATTGCGAAAATTTTCCAATCCTTCTCGAGTGATCTCCCCGTTGCTGCTTCCACCGCCAAGTTGGTTCAACCGGATGATGTCGCCGAGGGCGCGCGCCGTGCCGGATGATCCGTATGCATGCTGCCAGTGTTCGCTGGAAAATTCCCTTGCGATCGCCTGAATATCGCTGCGTGCCGAAAGTTCGGCACGATTCATTGCATCCCTGCTGATCTTGCCGTCCGGAAAAAAGCGCAGGCTGTAGCTGACACAACCCATATAAAGACTTTCCAGCTTGACCGGCTTCAGCCTGTTGCCAATGATAAATTCGGTGGAGCCGCCCCCGATATCTATCAGCAGGCGAGCATCAGGAGAAGCAGGGAGGCCGTGCGCAACGCCCAGGTAGATAAGGCGGGCCTCTTCGTGACCCGAGATGACTTCAATGGGAAAACCGATTGCTGCCTCCGCTTTTTTTAGGAATAGGGCCGCATTTTTCGCTACTCTGAGGGTGTTAGTCGCAACCGCACGTACGGCATGGGGGGGAAAGCCGCGGAGGCGTTCGCTGAAACGCTTGAGACAGGCCAGTGCGCGCGCCTGGGAATCCTCATCCAGGCGTTTGTCAGGAGTAAGCCCGGCGGCAAGACGGACCATTTCGCGCAGATTGTCCAGGGGATAAAGCTGTCTGCCTTCCACTCGCACGACTTGCAAACGAAAGCTGTTGGAGCCGAGATCTACCGCCGCAAGTGTGGAGTATCCGGGCATGGGGTCTACCGGCGGGCTTTCGGGCGACGGGAGGACCTACTCCCGTATTTCGCGCTCGATTTCTTCAACCGTGACGTGACGGACATCCCTACCCTTTACCATGTATACCACATATTCGGACATGTTTTTGGCATGATCGCCGATGCGCTCGATCGCTTTTGCAACAAACAGGATTTCCAGGGCGGTCGATATCTTGCGCGGATCTTCCATCATGAAAGTGATGAGCTGGCGCATGATGGAGCGGAATTCCTCATCCACGAGTTCGTCCTGGCGCACTACTTGAGCGGCAGCCGTGAGGTCCAGACGTGCAAAAGCGTCCAGCGATTTGCGCAGCATCTCCAGCGCAACGTTGGCCACATGACGGATCTCGACGAAGCGGGGCATGTGCATGCGGTCCGTGGCATAGATCAGTTTAGCCATGCGAGCGATCTTTTCCGCTTCGTCCCCGATCCGCTCGAGGTCCGTGATGGTCTTGATGACCGTCATGATCATGCGTAAATCACCCGCGGCTGGCTGCCGGCGTGCGATGATCTGGTTGCAGATCTCGTCTATGGATACCTCCATCGCATTGACCCGATGGTCATCAGCAATGATGTTTTCGATCAGACTCTCGTTGCCGGTGATTAACGCTTCGATCGCTTTTTCGATCTGTTCTTCCACGAATCCCCCCATGTGCAACACGCGCGTGCGCACCGCTTCGAGATCCGCGTCAAACTGCTTGGATATGTGTTCGTGGCTTCCCATTTCTCACCTATGGATCGATTGAAAGCAAAGAAAGACAAAGGAATAGTACCGTCCCGTTGTGACAATTCTATTGACCCTGCCCTCAGATAACAATGGTGCGAACTCCTTCTTCGCCACCTAGCAACAGCAAATCCGCAGGGCGTCTTGCAAACAGGCCATTGGTTACGACGCCGGTGATCTGATTGAGTTCCGTCTCCAGTTCAACGGGATTTAGGATCTGCAAGCCATGCACGTCAAGGATCACGTTGCCGTTATCGGTAGTAAATCCCTGCCTCAGCATGGGTTGTCCCCCCAGCCGTATTATCTCGCGCGCCACATGACTGCGTGCCATCGGGATGACCTCCACCGGGAGTGGAAACTTGCCGAGCACATCCACAAGCTTGCTTTGGTCCGCAATGCAAATGAATTTTTTCGCCATGGCAGCCACAATTTTTTCACGGGTCAATGCTCCGCCACCCCCTTTTATCATATGCAGGTACGGTGTTATCTCGTCCGCACCATCCACATATACCGGAAGCTCGTCGACGTTGTTCAGGTCCATGACCTCGATTCCATGGCCACTGAGCCGTCGGGCGGTTGCTTCTGAACTTGCTACCGCTCCTGCGATTCTGCTCCTGATATCGGCCAGCTCGTCAATGAAGTAGTTGGCGGTGGAGCCGGTGCCGACCCCGACTATGCAGCCTGCGGGAATATGTTGAATAGCGGTGCGGGCGGCCGCGCGTTTCTGCTCGTCCTGATTCATGATGTTATTTTTTATGCCTGAGAATATTGATTGTTTATGAGCATAATACTATCAGTCCATTTTAACAATGAAGCTGGACATTTAGGGTTTCCCGGCATGCTAAAATGCTCAACCTTTAAAATCGCAACCCCATTTCGATGAAGAACAGTTATCTCGAAAGAATCCTTACCGCCCGGGTTTATGATGTCGCGGTAGAGAGTCCGCTGGAGTTGGCGCCGAACCTGTCTGCACGCATAAATAACCAGTTATTCCTGAAACGGGAAGATGTGCAGGATGTTTTCTCGTTCAAGGTGCGGGGAGCTTACAACAAAATGGTCAAGCTTTCTCCCGCGGCACTTGAACGAGGTGTGGTGACTGCCTCAGCGGGCAATCATGCACAGGGTGTAGCCCTGGCGGCGCAGCGGTTGAACTGCCGGGCGACTATCGTGATGCCTGTCACGACGCCGCAAATCAAGCTGCAGGCGGTCGAGGCACGCGGGGCGACGGTGATATCCCACGGCGACTCCTATGACGAAGCTTATGCATATGCACTCAAGTTCGCGGCAGAGAATGAGGTAACCTTTGTACATCCCTATGATGATCCCGACGTCATTGCTGGACAGGGGACGATCGGGATGGAGATACTGCGCCAGCATCCGGGCGAAATTCACGCGATATTCGCGCCTATTGGTGGGGGTGGGCTGATTTCGGGTATTGCCGTTTATGTAAAAAGGCTCTATCCGGAAATCAGGATTATCGGTGTGGAGCCCGTGGATGCCGATTCCATGTATCAGTCCCTGAAAAAGAACCGCCGCGTCAGGTTGTCGCAGGTCGGATTGTTTGCAGACGGCGTGGCCGTCAAGCAGGTGGGCGTGGAAACTTTTCGCTTATGCCGTGAACTGGTCGATGAGATTCTGCTGGTCGACACCGATGCCATCTGTGCAGCAATCAAGGATGTGTTCGAGGATGCGCGCGCCATACTTGAACCCTCGGGAGCGCTCTCGATTGCAGGCGCCAAGGCCTATGCGAAGCGGGAGGGTATCCGCGGCAAGAACCTGATTGCGGTCGCTTCAGGTGCCAATATGAATTTCGACCGGCTGCGCCATGTGTCTGAACGGGCGGAGCTGGGTGAACAGCGGGAAGCGGTCATGGCGGTGACGATTCCCGAGGAGCCCGGCAGTTTCAAGAAGTTCTGTGCGATGCTGGGACCGAGAAGTATTACCGAGTTCAACTATCGTTATGCTGACCCGAAGGAGGCGCACGTATTTGTGGGGGTGTCGGTAAAAAACCGGGAGGAGGCGGCGAAACTGATCAAGGACCTGGAGAGGAGCGGCTTGCGCACAGAGGATTTGAGCGATAACGAAATGGCGAAATTGCATATCCGCCATCTAGTGGGCGGGCATGCAGGTGAAGTAAAGAATGAGCTGGTCTATCGTTTTGAATTTCCCGATCGTCCCGGCGCGCTCATGCAATTCCTGAACAGCATGAGCCATCATTGGAATATCAGCCTGTTTCACTACCGTAACCATGGGGCAGACTATGGACGGGTGCTGGTTGGAATGGAGGTGCCGCCGGAGGAGAAAGCGGATTTCAAGGCATTTCTCGCTCAGCTCGACAATCGCTATTGGGACGAAAGCCAGAATCCGGCCTACAAATTATTCCTGGGATAGAAATAGATGGCGCTGCATGTTATCCCCGGACAAGTCCGATGCGCTCTCGAAATGAAATATTGCTGCTGATTGCAGTACTGAAACCTTCAACAGATAAATCCAGCCAGATAGATCCAGCCGTGTAAGACATAGACAGAGTTTTGAAGGTTTCACAGCCTTATGTCCGGGAGCTAAGGAAAAATTCAAAATGAAATGCATGCGAAAGCGCGGCAGCCGGATTCCATTTTGGGTAGGTGGTTTTTTATCGATCTTCATAAGCATCAGCACCGTTCATGCGGTTGATATAGCAGAGTGGTTAAGGGAGAGCGGTATAAGGGCAGGGGGCTGGATCAATGCAGGGGCAACCTATAATCCCGGCAACCCCGTCAACGGATACAACGGCCCCGTTACTTTTGCCGATCGCGCCAACCGGTTTCAGTTGAATCAGTTCAATATATATCTCCAGCGAACGGTGGTCACGGAAGGCAAAGCCTTTGATCTCGGCGGGCGTGTCGATTTCATGTTCGGCACCGACGCGATCTTTACCCAGGCTTTCGGTGTTCCGCCGTTCGATGTGAATACCGGTGAGGCTTTGAACAGGGGCCACTGGGACTTGAACATATGCTGCTCGTCGACGCGGACGTATGGCATCGCGCTACCGCAAGCTTATCTCGAAGCCTATATACCGGTTGGCAATGGTCTGAACATCAAGGCGGGTCATTTTTATTCACCCACGGGCTATGAAACCGTCCCTGCGCCTGACAATTTTTTTTACACCCACGCCTATAGCTTTAACAATGGCGAACCGTTCACTCATACTGGGGCGGTAGGGAACTATACCGTCAGCGGGAATTGGTCGGTAATGGGTGGTGTCATCACCGGAAGTGCAACCGGTGGTTGGGATGGCGGATTTGACAAAGAGCTGGGAAACTGGGGAGGACTAGGCGGTATTAGCTGGGTCAGCGACGACAAGAGGACTTCGGCCAACATCACGGGGACCTACAGTGCGACGTCCACACGCAGCAGCAGACCATGGGGCATGTACAACATTGTGCTGCAACACAGAGTCACACCGAAAACACATCTGGTTCTACACCACGTCCACGGTTATGCAGGCGGCGTTTTGCTGGGAGGCGTGCCCACGAATGCCGAATGGTACGGCATCAATACTCACCTGTATTATGATCTGTTGGAAGACCTGTCGGTGGGTATCCGGGGGGAATGGTTTCGCGATCGGGATGGTTTTCGCGTCTCTTCACCCTTTCGCGTTGTGGCTGCGCTCGACAATACCGGCAGGAGTTTTGCGGGCGACCCATCCGCTGTAATCAGCGCGCCCGCGAATTATTATGCAGTGACCTTCGGGATGAACTGGAAGCCCTCGAAAAGGTTGAGGCTGGACTGGAAGCCAATGCAAAAACTAAACATTCGTCCAAATATCCGTTACGACCGTGCCGATGGCATTGACCGCTCGCACCGGCCTTTCGACAATAAGAAGGATCAGATCATATTTTCCCTTGATGCGATGCTTCCCTTCTGATGCGGAGAGGAGGACGCTCCGGGGAGAACTGTCTTATCGCGGAAGGAAGTAAGAGGGGAAAATAGCCTGTCAGGCTTTCAGCCTGTCATTCCCGGAGCCCGGGGTTCTGCCCATCCTCATGCCTTTGGCCTGCGTGCAGCAGGCGCGAGTTGAGATCGCGCTGCGCCTGCTCCCGAGCCATTTTCCGGTGAAGAGCAGCCTGTTTCATGTTTTCTTCCGCACTTTTCGTATATTTGCGCACTAAAGCAGCAGTATGAGCCTTGAGATCCTGGCGCGCCTTCCGTACAGGTAGCTTTTTTCCTCGTAATGCTCGAGCAAGTTCTTCTCTTCCTCGGCTTTTGCCTGCATTTTTCGCGCGGTATCCTCGAAATACTCGCCCACGACATCGTGATCGCCCCGCACTCGCGCGTTCTGAATAACACAGCGTGCGTTCGTGTTCTGAACCGCCTCGTGAGGGCTTAACTGGGCGCAACTAGCTAATAAATCGAGGGATAAGGCAGAAAAAAATGTTCTTTTTATTCATGCGCACCTCTTCTTATGTACTAATCAGAACTGGTACAAACACCCAATTATAAAAAGACCGGATGACCGATACTTTGTCAAACGTCCTATGCCATAAGTACCTGCTTTCGCCTGCCGCCTCCATCGCTTTCGCTCATTCTCTATCTCATTGTGAGCAGATTGCTATACCTCACAAAATCTTGACAAAAATCTGACACTTTCTTTATTTATCTCATGTTACGTTGCGTAACAGAATAACAATCTTTGTGGTAGTGTTTTTACCCAGGGGGAACCACTCATGAAGCGCTTACCGAAACGCAGGAGGGGAATGATTTTTGCCTCTGCGGTCAGTCTGTTCGCAACTCTCGAGAATCCCGGCAGTGCTTACGCCAATACCGCATTGGAGTGGTTCAAGGACAGCGGCATCAGGCTCGGCGGCTGGATCAACGGTGGCGCGACTTTCAATCCCAGCCAGCTCACTGGCTTTAATGGTCCGGTAACGTTTGCCGACCGATCCAATCGGGCTCAGTTGAACCAGTTCAATATTTATATACAACGGCCGGTAGTGGCGGAGGGGAGTGAGTGGGATTTGGGAGCGCGCTTCGATTTCATGTTCGGCACTGATGCTATCTTTACCCAGGCTTATGGTGTTCCCGCATTTGACGTGAATACAGGTCAACCTTTAGACAGAAGCAATTGGGACCTTGATGTGTGCTGTGCTTCGACCCGATATTATGGAATTGCGTTTCCTCAGGCCTTTGCAGAAGCCTATGTACCTGTCGGTAACGGATTGAACGTCAAGGTGGGCCACTTTTATACCCCCATCGGCTACGAGTCCGTACCCGCACCTGACAATTTCTTTTACACCCACGCATATACCATGCAGTATGGGGAACCCTTTACTCATACCGGTGCGTTGGGTAACTACAAGATCGCCAAAAACTGGATGTTCCTCGGTGGAGTCACGACCGGCAGCGCGACAGGCGGCTGGGATGGTGGTTTCGATAAACAGCTGGGTAATTGGGGCGGCATAGCCGGCATCACCTGGACTAGTGATGATATGGCCAGTTCAGCCAATATCAGCGGCACTTTCAGCGAAACTTCCACGCGAAGCAGTGAGCCCTGGATGTTGTACAGCATTGTGCTGAAGCACAAGTTCACCGAAAAAACCCATTTTGTGCTGCAGCACGACCATGGTTTCGCGGGCGGCGTTCTTTTGAACAATGCCTATTATACCAATACGATCAAGGACGCTGAGTGGTATGGGATCAATACTCATCTGTACTATGATCTGACTCCGGAATGGTCCGTTGGCCTTCGTGCGGAATGGTTCCGCGATCGAGACGGCTTTCGTGTCTTTTCGCCTGGTCGGGTGGCTGCCGCCACCAACAATCGGGGATTCAGCTATGCTCTTGGCCCTAATCAGCTCAACAACAGCACAAGTGCGCCAGCAGATTACTACGCGGTTACGGTCGGCATGAACTGGAAAGCGGCGAAGACGCTGAAACTCGATTGGAAGCCGCTGCAGCAGTTTAATGTGCGGCCCAACGTACGTTATGATGCGGTGGACGGATTGCATGGTGTAGACTACCGGCCGTTTGGTGGGCATAAGGATCAAGTGGTGTTATCTCTTGATTTTATGGTTCCCTTTTGATTTCCTGATTTCTCCGCGTCCAGTGCTGCGGGATCTAATTCGTAATGCCGAAACGAGGAGAGTTGCTTCAGGGCGCCCGTTACCGAGGCTGCAATCGCAACAGCATTTTCACGTGAAGAATTCCGGCGTCCAGGAATTCTGATCCTATTTGCTGAAAACCGAATTTGTTATAAAACCCGATCGCGTGTGTCTGCGCGTTCAAGGTAACTGTGGGAAATTGCCGGTTTTCCGCTTCCTTTAGCAACTGATGCATGAGTGCCCGGCCCACTCCCTTGCAACGCCAATCCCTTAGCACGGCCATGCGGCCGATCGAAGCATCCGGTAACAGTCTTGCTGTACCTATCGGATTTCCTGAGGAATCCGTCGCCAACAGATGCACGCAAGCAACATCGAACTCATCCCACTCGAGTTCCACAGGCACCCCTTGCTCCCGGATAAAAACCACCTCTCGTACCGCCCGTAGTGCGCGGCTGTCTTCCTGCCAGCTTGCCGTGCGGATTGTATAGAGGCTCATACTGGTTCGGCTGGTCCTGGTAATCCGCCCGTGGGGCGAAAGCTTCTACACCTGTACTGCGTAGCCGCGGAAGACAACCTCCCAGCTACTCGAAGGGGTGCCGCAATACAATGGTTTCTTCGCGATCTGGTCCGGTTGATATCATGTCTATCGATACTTCACACACTTCTTCCATACGCTTGAGATAGTTGCGTGCAGCCGTTGGCAATTGTTCGAAATTGCGGATGCCCACCGTGCTCCCGCTCCATCCGGGCATTTCCTCGTAAACCGGTTCACACGAGGCAAGCTCCTCCGCACCTACCGGCATGATGCCGCTGAATTTTTCTTCCACTCCATTCCCCGTCAGTTTGTAGCCCACGCCCAGCCGCAGGGTTTCGACGCCATCCATCACGTCAAGCTTGGTGACACACAACCCCGAGACGCCATTAATCTGGATGGAGCGTTTCAGCGCAGCGGCATCGAACCAGCCGCAACGGCGCGGACGTCCGGTGGTTGCGCCGAATTCATTGCCGCGCTTGGCAAGATGCCTTCCGATCTCGTCATCCAGCTCGGTTGGAAAGGGTCCTGCGCCCACCCGCGTGGTGTATGCCTTGGTGATTCCCAGTACATAGTGCAACATCTGGGGACCGATTCCACTTCCTGTTGTTGCGGCACCGGCGATGCAATTGCTGGATGTGACAAACGGGTAAGTGCCATGATCGATATCGAGCAGTGCTCCCTGTGCGCCCTCAAACAGAAGATTCGCGCCTGCCCTGTTAGCTTCGAATAAAAGCCGTGGTACATCGGCAACCATGGGTCGGATGCGTTCCGCCAGAGATAGCGTTTCGTCCATGGTCTGCTGGAAATCGATGACAGCAGATTGGAAATAATTCTTCAGTACAAAGTTGTGATAATCCAGTATCTCACCCAGCTTCGCCGCGAAGCGGTCACGATGAAACAGATCCTGCAGACGCACGGCGCGGCGCGCCACCTTGTCCTCGTATGCCGGACCAATGCCCCGCCCAGTCGTGCCGATTTTACCCAATCCTCTGGCGATCTCCCGCGCGTTATCCAAGGCAACGTGACAAGGCAGAATGAGAGGACAGGCCTCACTGATGCGAAGCCGGTCAAGCACGTCGATGCCCGCGCGCTCCAGCATATCGACTTCATCCAGCAGTGCCTGCGGCGACACAACCACGCCATTACCGATATAGCAGGCAACGTCCTTGCGGAGAATGCCGGAAGGAATCAGGTGCAGCACGGTTTGCTTGCCACCAATGACAAGCGTATGGCCCGCGTTGTGTCCTCCCTGGAAGCGCACCACACCCTGAGCCTGATCCGTAAGCCAGTCCACGATCTTGCCCTTGCCCTCATCACCCCACTGGGTTCCTATGACAACTACGTTTTTACTCATATCTGCGTTCTTTAACGTTTAAACCTCTGTAATGTTTAGAAGGTGAGCGAGGAAGAACTTCCCTTCCGAAAGTTGGCCAATGTTTGGCATTCGGGTCAGACATCCACTATCGACCACACACCGTCTTCCGATACGAGTTTTTTGTCGCAGTTGAAGGAGCTAACGTCATTTTCATGCCCCGGCAGGGCAATTATCACGATCTGGCCTTCGTTACGAAGCTGTTCGATTTTTTTTCCCAGTGCTCTATCCTCCTTTATGTACGGCGCCAGAATGCCCCTAGGATAAGAGTCCGAAGGCATCAAACCGGATAACTCCCGCACATCCATGCTGAAACCGGTTGCTGGCCGCGCTCTCCCGAACGCTTTTCCAACCTCGTCGTAGCGTCCACCCATGGCGATCGCATTGGAACAGTTGTCGGTATATGCAGCGAAGACCATTCCACTGTGGTAGTGATACCCGCGCAAGTCAGCGAGATCGAATGCCAATGTATCCACGAGTGGGCCCAGTTCCTCCGCTACCGTTTCGAGTTCGTCAAGCGCCGCCATGATTTCGGGGTAGGGCGGGAGGAGGCTGCGCGCCAACCTCAACACATTCTCGTCCCCGTAAAGCTCGGGTAACAGCAGGAGCGCCTCCCGCACTGACGCATCCACCTTTTTTTTCAGTCCGATGCAGAGTTCCTTCAATGCGGCCTTGTCTTTACCCTGCAGGGCTCCGGACAGTTCCATTTCCAGCGTAGCTGAGATACCTGTACCTTTGATCAGGCCGCGAAATACCGCAACATGGCCGAGGTCCAGATGAATGTTCCCCACACCGGCGATGGCGAGAGACTGCAGCATCAGCCGCTGAATTTCCAGATCGCTTTCAAGTCCCTGATGACCATAAAGTTCTGCACCGATCTGCAAGGGTTCCCGAGTCCGGGTCAGGCCTGATGGCCGTGCGTGCAGCACGCTGCCCGCATAACACAGTCGGGCGACGCCCTTCCGGTTCAAAAGGTGTGCATCGATGCGAGCCACTTGTGGCGTCATGTCTGCGCGCAAGCCCATCATGCGGCCGCTCAGTTGATCCACGACCTTAAACATGCGCAAGTTCATTTGCTCCCCGCTGCCGGTAAGGAGCGATTCCACATATTCCAGCAACGGCGGACCGACGAGTTCGTAGCCGTTTACGAACAACCAGTCCATCACCCGCCGGCGCATCATTTCTATCTTGAGCGCCTCGGCGGGCAGAATGTCCTCAATGTATTCGGGAAGAGCCCATGCACTCATATTCGTGGAGAGGTCGTAATCAAGGCAGGATAAAGGCGGGTATGGAGAGAATTATTTTACCAGGTAGAGCAGAAGCAGCCCGACCAGCATGGAGGTCAGGCCGATAAAACGTATCTGGTTGTCGCCGACTTCGGTCAGTTTTCTGAAAGTCTCACGCCATGCACCTGGCATCAAAAAGGGCAGCAGTCCCTCAAGCACCAGCATCAGGGCAAAGGCCATTAATAGAGTGTCCCACATATCGGAATAACTCAAACAGACCCAGACGCTTTCCGGGTTAGGCGGCCCCAAAGCGAGTACCTGCCCGGAAATTCGCTGGAGAAATCGCTAGGAATTACTCCTCTACGTGGGATCATTTACAGCGAGGAAAAAAGACTGGAAAAACGAGGGCGATATCAGCCCTGCTCATGGAATTACTGCCAGTAGCCCCGAAGCCGCCAGCCGTATTCCTGAAGGCTGCTTCATCCGAAGGAATGATTTACCGGCACATCTATTTCCCTCCTCGCCCCGAATTCTTCAAATACTTGAAAAACTCGGAGTTCGGTTCCAATATCATGATATCGCTCTTGTTTTTGAAGCTTTGCCTGTAGGCATCGAGGCTGCGATAAAAAGAATAGAATTCCGGATTCGACTCGAAAGCACTGGCATAAATACCCGTCGCTTTCGCATCGCCTTCACCCTTTATTTCCTGGGCTTTCCGGTAGGCTTCGGCGAGAATAACCTCTCGCTGGCGATCCGCATCCGCGCGAATCTTCTCAGATTCCGCAGCGCCGGTTGAGCGCAGTTCATTCGCCACGCGTTTCCGTTCGGCTTCCATTCTACGGTAGACGGATTCACTTACTTCCTGCGGCAGGTCTACTCTCTTCAACCGGACGTCTACAACTTCCACCCCGATTTTGCGGGCATCGGCATCGGCCTTTTGCCGCATGATCTCCATGATCTTGTCGCGCTCTCCGGAAACCACGTCATGTACGGTCCGATTACCGAATTCATCACGCAGGCTGGAATTGACCGTTTGCGACAGACGCGTCTGGGCGAGCATCTCGTCCCCACGTACGCTGACATAGTATTGCTTGACGTCCACAATACGCCACTTCACGAACAGATCCACCAGAACGTTCTTTTTTTCGGACGTTATGAAGCGCTCCGGCTCGGCCGTATCCAGAGTCAGAATGCGCGAGTCAAAGTAGCGCACGTTCTGCGCCAGCGGAATTTTGAAATAAAGACCCGGAGATGTCTTTACATCCACCACTTCACCCAATTGGAACAGGATCGCCTGCTGCCGCTGATCGACTACATACAGTGACGAGCTTGCCAGAAGAAACAGGACGACAAGGACAACCAATAGTGCCGAGGTATAGTTTTTCACTTATCTTGTCTCCCTTTCGCGGCCACGAAATGCTTCCCGGGTGCGGGTAGCGGCGTCTGCCGCGGGTTCCGGCGACGAGGCAGGTTGTGTCTCCGGCACTGTCCCAGACGAGGAAGAAGGTCCGCTCATCTGAATCAGCTTGTCCAGCGGCAGATAAAGCAGGTTGTTGCTATTTTTCTGGTCTACGATAACCGTGCTGGTGTTGGAAAGCACCTGTTCCATCATATCCAGATAAAGCCGGTCACGCGTTACGCCCGGTGCCTTGCTGTATTCGACAAGAACTTGCCTAAAGCGACTCGCGTCACCTTCGGAACTCGCAATCACCCGTTGTTTGTACCCCTCAGCCTCTTCGAGGAGGCGGGCTGCATTACCTTTAGCCTTCGGAATTACGTCATTCGCATAGGCCTGGCCCTCGTTTTTCTGCCGTTCCCTATCCTGTCCGGCTTTGACTGCGTCATCGAACGCTGCCTGTACCTGCTCGGGCGGTTGAGCATTCTGCATTGTCACCTTGCTGATGGCGATGCCGATCTTGTAGCGGTCAAGGATGTCCTGCATCAGCTCGGTAGCTTTTGCCGCCACCTGTTCACGCCCTTCATAAAGCACGAAGTCCATCTTGCTCTTTCCGATGATTTCCCGTATCGCGGTTTCCGCCGCCTGTAGCACGGCGTTCTCAGGCTCACGATTGTTGAACAGGAATTCCTCCGGATTTTTCAGAATGTATTGCACGGCGAACTGAATGTCGATGATATTTTCGTCATCGGTCAACATGAGTGACTCTTTTAATACCTTGCTCCGGACATTGTTCCGATAGCCGATTTCAACAGTTCGCACCTGGCTTACGTTAACGGTTTCAACGACCTCGACAGGGTAAGGCAAATGCCAGCGTAAACCGGCCTGCGTACTCTCCACATACTTTCCGAATCGCAACACGATACCGCGCTGGCCCTCGTTGACGATATAAAATCCGCTCCCTATCCACAACAGCAGAAGCAATCCCGCAAGCAACCCTATTCCGCCGCTGTATTTTTTGGGACCGGACGGAGGCCCGCCTTCACTACCTCCGGAACTGTCACCCCTTCCTCCACCCTTGCGCTTCAAGAGGTTGTTGAGCTTCTTGTTAAAATTGCGCCACAATTGATCCAGATCAGGTGGACCGGAATTGCCTTTTTTTCTTCCCCACTGAGGATCATTTAATCCCATGATGATTCCTATCTTTTTGTTTAATGGAGCAGTCCATCAAACTCTACAGTGAAAAACCCCGAACCAGGTTGCGGAAAGCAAAAATTCCTGCATTATTCGACATTCAGTGGTATCCGCCCGTTATGTCCCCGACTTCGGGCTGATTATGAGGCTCTGGTAAGGCCGTCTGCTCTCCAAGGGCCTCGGACAATGCCAGTTCAATAAACTCTAACCCTTCGCCGGTTTTGGCGCTCAATCGAACTTGTGCGATTCTACCATACTCGTCACGCTGATAACCCAGCTGGCTTTCCGGCAGATCGATCAGGTCTGCCTTGTTCAGTACCAGTATTTGTGGAATGCGGTCAGCGCCGATTTCCTTCAACACCTTGTTGACTTCATCAATCTGTTCGCTGCGATTGGTGCTGCTGGCATCCACGACGTGAAGCAACAGATCCGCTTGCACAGTTTCCTCCAGTGTCGCCCGGAATGCTGCCACCAGTGTGTGCGGCAGGTCACGGATGAAGCCCACCGTATCGGAAAGTACGAGCGGGCCTCCACCCGGGATAAACAACTTGCGGGTGGTGGCGTCCAAGGTCGCAAACAGTTGGTCAGCAACATAGGTGTGGGCCCGAGTGAGTTTATTGAAAAGAGTGGATTTGCCGGCATTCGTATAACCGACCAAAGAAACCGACATCACTTGCGCGCGCTGCCGGGCGCGTCGTTGTAGCGCTCTTTGGCGCTCGAACTTTGCGAGCTTTTCTTTCAAAACCTTGACACGTTTTCCGAGCAGGCGTCGATCGGTTTCCAACTGCGTTTCACCGGGGCCGCGCAGACCGATACCACCTTTCTGCCGCTCCAGGTGAGTCCACCCGCGCACCAGTCGGGTAGCCAGATGTTCGAGCTGGGCAAGCTCCACCTGCAACTTTCCTTCGTGGCTTTTTGCGCGCTGAGCGAAAATGTCGAGGATAAGGCTGGTACGATCAATGACGCGCCGCTTGAGCCGCTGCTCCAGGTTACGCTGCTGGGCAGGAGAAAGATCATGGTTGAAGATGACCAGCGAAGCCCCGGTCTGCTCCACTGCACCCATTATTTCGTCCACTTTCCCGCTGCCGACGAAAGTCGCAGGGTCCGGGCGGAGCCGTTTCGCCAGCACCACTGCGGAAATTGCAAGGCGATCACTGGCGGCCAATCGCCGTAATTCTTCGAGGTTTTCTGCGAAGTCGCTGTCGTTTAGATCGAGACTTACCAGAACAGCAGAATCAACAGCGGCGTGAATGTCGGGCGCGCTCCCACTAGAGGGATCAAGCATCAGGTATAGGGGGCGCCTCAAATGGAATGTTGACAGCTCTTGCGGGGACTACCGTAGAAATTGCGTGCTTGTAGACCATCTGTGTAACAGTGTTCTTCAGCAGCACTACGTACTGATCAAATGAATCGATGTGTCCCTGCAACTTGATTCCGTTTACCAGATAAATCGAAACCGGAATGTGTTCCTTCCGCAAGGTATTCAGAAACGGGTCTTGTAACAATTGCCCTTTAGCGCTCATACGTGACTCCGTGTTTTAATTATTCAAGAAAATAACTCTACTTGATTTTGAAGCGTAAATCCATATTCCTGCAGAGGCCGGTTAATGGTGGAATCGGGCAGGTATAAAGAGAGTTATAGGCCAGTTTGCGCCTATTTCCAATATAAATATTCCACCGTCGATCCAGATACGCCGTTGCTGAACCTTATCCGGGCTGTATAGCAGCCCGGATAAGGTTCAAGCCTCGTTTTCTCTGTCGATGAACAGAGCTTCTCGCCGATCAATCAAATGGATGAGGTTTGGGTGTATCCTTGCTCGAGGGAGGAAGAATAGGCAAAGTGAGATGCGGTTGCTTGCCAGTCAAGGTCTTCAGAAACGCCACGATTTTGGCATTCTCGTCCTTGGTGAAATTGCGTCCCAATTGTATCCGGCCCATGGTATTCACCGCATCTTCCAGAGTTGCCGCAGCACCATCATGGAAATAGGGATAGGTAAGCTCTACATTCCGCAATGTGGGCACCTTGAAGAACATGCGGTCCTCCTCCTTGCCGGTCACGGCAAAACGGCCCTCAGCCTTGCTCTGCGTTTTATAGGCTTCAAGTACGCCCATCTTCTGGAACGACGCGCCGCCTACAGCAGGTCCATTGTGGCAACCAGTGCAACCTGCGTCCTTGAACAGTTTATACCCTTCGAGTTCCGTCTTGTTGATCGCGTTCTTGTCGCCTTTGAGCCATTTGTCGAAACGGGAATTCGGTGTTACCAGTGTTTCTTCGAAGGAAGCAATCGCGTCCGTTACCATGCCTATATCGAGCTTATCCGAACCGTATATCTGCTTGAAACGCGCCCTGTACTGGGGAATGGATTGCAGCACACCCACTGCCAATTCATGGCTGAATGCCATTTCCCCCGGATTGGCAATGGGACCGCCCGCCTGATCTTTCAGGTCCTTGGCGCGACCGTCCCAGAATTGGGCCAGACTCAGGCTGGAGTTCAGTACCGTGGGCGAATTAATGGGGCCCTGATGCCACTTGTGGCCAATGGATGATGGGAGATTGTCGGATCCGCCCATGCTCAGGTTATGACAGGAGTTGCACGAGATGAACCCGGATTTGGAAAGGCGGGGATCAAAAAAAATCATTTTGCCCAGTTCCACCTTGTTTTCATTCTTGGGCTTGGCTGCCTCGATCGGTTGTATGGGTTCGTCAGCGGCAGCGGCCAGGGCAGGCGGAGCGGCAATCGTTCCAACAGCTAGCAGCGACGTCATTAATGCCCGCAATATCATCGTAATCTCCTAAAAAACTCGGCTGTAGTGGCGCAGCCGGTTACGCCTACATCGGAAAACTGAGGGCAAGGCTATCCGTCAACTGAGGATGTGCACAACTGTTCGCGAGTATATCCAATAGGCAGTGTAACAGCTTTGCTGGCAGCTGCCTGATACGCATCAGTTCCTTGTTAGCGGGAGCGGTACCTGTTAACGAGCGCTGCTGCAATACGGGCGCTTATTCGGGCTGCTTGGCAGTGCTGCCTGCGAGCTGTTCGCTGGCGGGATAGCCGTATTTTTCATATCCGCTGTACCCAAGGGGAACAGGCAGGCGATTCAGCAGGTGTGCCAGCTCGGTCAGTGCCTGACGGTAGACTTGGCGTTTAAACTCCACCACCGACTCCAACTCTACCCAATACTGATTCCACCGCCACGCGTCAAATTCAGGGCGTCCACTGGTATGGAGCGAAACATCGTGGTCACTTCCCAGCAAGCGTAGCAGATACCATATCTGTTTCTGCCCCCGGTAATTCCCCCGCCAGTCGCGCTTTATCCATTGGGCAGGTACGTCGTATCGGAGCCAGTCGCGGGTGCGGCCGAGGATTTGCACATGCCACGGGTGCAAGCCTACCTCTTCGGTCAATTCACGGTACATTGCCTGCTCCGGACTTTCGCCGGGCTTGATGCCCCCCTGAGGAAATTGCCATGAGTCCTGTTTGATGCGCTTACCCCAAAAGACCTCGTTCTTTGAGTTGAGTAGAATGATTCCTACATTTGAGCGATATCCATTACGGTCGATCATATGATTCACCCGTTTGATCCGTCACGATAGGATTAGATTTTTCCACATTTCGTGCCAGATTGAAAGCTGTTGGGATTGGCGCGTCGAGACAAGCGGAAATTGCATTATCGTTTGCACACTTTGCTTTTAGAAGATTCCTCATGGTCAACGTGCGCGGCTTTTCGGAGTAAAATCGGAGATTGGCCTTGTTATGGACAGGATATGCGAGCATCAGGTTTTTTTATTTCGACACTCAAGGAAGCGCCCGCCGAAGCGGAATTGATCAGCCATAAGCTGATGCTGAGGGCGGGTCTCATCCGGCGTCTGGGAAGCGGTCTCTATACGTGGATGCCGCTCGGCCTGAGAGTCCTGCGCAAAGTTGAAAACATCGTGCGGGAGGAAATGGACGCGGCGGGCGCGCTGGAACTGCTGATGCCGGCAGTGCAGCCTGCGGAACTATGGCGGGAAACAGGACGATGGGATGTCTTTGGCCCCCAGATGTTGAAAATCAGAGATAGACACGAGCGCGATTTCTGTTTTGGTCCCACCCATGAAGAAGTCATCACGGATATTGCGCGGCGTGAAATCAAGAGCTACCGGCAGTTGCCTCTTAATTTTTATCAGATACAAACCAAATTCCGCGACGAGGTTCGCCCCCGCTTCGGTGTCATGCGCGCACGCGAATTCGTGATGAAAGATGCCTATTCGTTCCATACCGATATCCACAGCCTGGAAGAAACCTATCAGGCGATGCATGTGGCCTATTGCCGGATATTCGATCGCCTGGGGCTGAGGTTTCGCCCTGTCAAGGCCGATACGGGTGCGATTGGTGGCAGCAGTTCGCACGAATTTCATGTCCTGGCCGATTCCGGCGAAGACGCCATCGCTTTTTGCCCCGACTCCGATTACGCAGCGAACGTTGAAATGGCCGAGTCGTTGCCGCCGGCAGCACCGCGGGGACCTGCCGGGGACGAGGTGCGGAAAGTGCGAACCGCCACCAAAAAGACCTGCGAAGAGGTTGCCACCTATCTTGATGTACCCATCGAACAGACGGTAAAAACGCTGGCGATTGTGGCCAATGGCCGGATGCATCTTTTGCTGCTGCGTGGCGATCACCATCTCAACGAGACAAAGGTTCGAAAGATTCCTTCTCTTTCCGATTTCCGGCTTGCCAACGAAGAAGAAATTCGCGCAGAAGCCGGTTGTATTCCCGGATTCATTGGGCCGGTCGGATTGCCTCTTCCGGTTATCGCGGATCGTACCGTAGCGGTCATGAGTAAT
Organism: Nitrosospira sp.; assembly: GCA_035280905.1. Lineage (GTDB taxonomy): Bacteria > Pseudomonadota > Gammaproteobacteria > Burkholderiales > Nitrosomonadaceae > Nitrosospira. The sequence continues at coordinate 2,278 of DATEEZ010000115.1, read as the reverse complement.
TTCGTGTGCGGCGCCAATGAAGAGGATTACCACCTCGTTAACGTCAATTTCGGGCGTGATATGAAAGAACCAGATCATGTTTTCGATATTCGCAACGTGGTTTCCGGCGACTTGTCGCCGGACGGGGAGGGTAAGCTGGAAATCCGCCGCGGCATAGAAGTCGGCCATATTTTCCAGTTGCTCACCAAATATTCGGAAGCAATGAAAGCCAATTATCTCGACGAATCCGGGCAATCGCGTCCCATGGAAATGGGCTGCTACGGGATCGGGGTTTCACGCATTGTGGCCGCAGCCATCGAGCAGAATCATGACGAGCGCGGCATTATCTTTCCCGCCTCAATGGCGCCATTCCAGGTGGTCATCATTCCGATCGGGTTGAAGAAGAATGCAGAGGTGAGGGCTGAGGCGGAGAAATTGTACGCAGCGCTTTCCAGCGCCGGCATCGAGGTGCTACTCGACGATCGGGACGATCGCCCTGGTGTCATGTTCGCCGATATGGAACTGATCGGTATTCCTCACCGGGTTATCGTCGGTGAGCGAGGCTTGAAGGAAGGAAACGCCGAGTACCGGGGGCGGCGCGAAGAAAAATCGGAGGTTGTTCCGCTTCCGGGGATTGCAGATTTTATAACATCAAAATTAGCCACCGGCTGACGCGAACTTCCCGGTTTACCGACCTAGGTTGTCGCTCGATAGTCCGACTACAGACTGATCCGGGGGCAGGGCTTCGATTATTGCGCTCACAGAGACTCAACAGCTACTGCTCTAACAGCTACTGCCCTTTTTGCTGCGCTTTTCCAGCAGGCTGGGAATTCGGAACATTGTTCGAATTCTCGCGCATGAATTCTTCCAACGCTTCGCGGGACACAATTCCGACCTTATAAACTGCCGGCTTGCCCTCAGGATCGAAAACATAGGTAGTCGGCAGCATGGATACCGGGCCGATCTGGCGTGCCAATTTCTGGTCACCCAACACGATCGGGTAAGTAACCGAAAGTTGTTTTGCATGTTTGAGCACGATATCCGGGTTGCGATAATCCATCGCTACGCCGATCACCATTACGTCTTTTTTCCGGCTTTCGTAGAGGGAGACAAGATCAGGAATTTCCTTCAGGCATGGGGGACACCATGTGGCCCAGAAATTTATCAGCACCCATTTCCCCTTGTAGTCGGAAAGGCTCAATTTTTTTCCGGTATGATCGGTAAATGTAAAGCCATAGGCCTGTGCGCCCGGCAATGCTGAAAGCATGATGCATACACAGAACCGGCAAAACAGAGTACTCAGAACGCGTCGTTTCATTTTTTCCAACAACTCCTCAACCTTTTCTAAGCTGACATTTCCGCCGACCTTTCTGGTTCGGCGGGGGCAAAAAGTTGCGACAGCGGAAGGCTCATTTTCTCGTCGATCCCCATAGCAATATCATCAAGCAGCCGCTCCAGCCTGGTATCGCCTCCCGCTGCACCTCGCACTGCTTCGGGACGAAACGCAAACAGGCGGTAGATATCGGCAACCCGGATCTGGTCCGGATGGAGTATTTGAACCCATCCTCCTCCCTGAACCTGCCGTACGAGATTGGCTTGCATCAGGGTCTCTAGCAGTCGCTCTATTTCTTCGGGGCTCAGCATCAACTGCTGCTGCAAGCGGGACCCGCTTTCAACTTTGCCTGTCTTCAGTGCCTCTCCAAGTACTCCCAATAAGCGCAATGCATCAAAAAACTGCTTACCCCTGGCGTTGGGGTCTTCGCGCCACTCACCGAAACGCCAGCTTGAAAGCGACGCGGCGATAACCGCTCCGAGCAGCACCATCAACCACGAAAGATAAAGCCACAGCAGGAAAATGGGAATAGTCGCAAAAGTTCCATATACTGTCTGGTAAGTCGGGAATCGGGTGATGTAGAACGCGAAGCCCTCCTTCATTATCTCGAATCCTATCGCCGCAGCCCCCCCGCCCGCTATCGCATGCTGCCATGATACCTGTCGATTCGGCACGATGAGATAGGAAGTCGAAAAGGCAATGCTCGTCAGTACGAGCGGACCCAGTCGCAAAAGGATGTTGTTGCCGCCCGGAATATCACGGGTAAATCCCATGGAAGTGGTCATCAGCCAGGATGTGAGCGACAGGCTCGCGCCGATCAATAAAGGACCAATCGTCAGAACGGACCAATATATCAGGAGGCGATGCAGGAGCGGGCGCAGGCGGGACACCCGCCAGATGCTGTTGAGCGCTTCGTCTATGGTGAGCATGAGCGCAAGCGCAGTTACGGCCAGGAAGGCGATGCCG
>DATEEZ010000114.1:0-3910 GCA_035280905.1 Nitrosospira sp. | reverse complement strand
GTTTTCCGATCCGGGTCAGATACGCGCATTAAGCCTGAATATTTTTGACCGCAGCTTTGCCGTAACCTATCTGCTTGAAGGAGTGGCAATAATTATTGGCGTGCTCGGCGTTGCGGCCAGCTTTTCAGCGCAGGCCCTGGCCCGCACCAAAGAATTTGGAATGCTGCGTCACATCGGCATGACGCGGCGCCAGATACTCGGCATGCTGGCAATAGAAGGGGGTCTGCTGACAGCGCTCGGAGTTCTGCTCGGCTTTGTGCTTGGATGGTGTATCAGCCTGATCCTTGTCTTTATCGTGAACCCTCAATCATTCCACTGGACCATGCAATTGAGTCTCCCGTGGAAGAGCCTGCTAAGTGTAGCGCTGACGCTAATGTTTCTGGCTGCGTTCACGGCGGTCGCATCGGGGCGTCATGCGGTTTCGGGTAATGCGGTACGCGCCGTAAGGGAGGACTGGTAATGCGAATTGTGAAGCGTAATGCCGGATATTTCGCCTGCTCTTGCAAACAAGGGTGCCGCCGCGCTGGATTCAAATGGCGGTTGAGCAGGACCCCTTTCCTTGTTGCAGCTTTGTTTCTGGTTTTTTTTACCGCCGGCCCCGTTTTGGCGGAACGGCCGCAGTTATCGCCGGTGGTTCGAAACGTGCCCCTTGTGTTCCCGCGGGACTTCGGGGCGCATCCCGGCTTCAGAAATGAGTGGTGGTATGTTACCGGCTGGCTGGAAACGCCCGAAAAAAAACCGCTCGGCTTCCAGATCACCTTTTTCCGCGTGGCAACCGAACACGACCGCGCCAACCCGAGCCGCTTTGCCCCCAAAGACCTCATCATTGCCCACGCCGCGTTATCTGATCCGGCAGTGGGTAAACTCCTGCATGACCAGAAAAGCGCACGGGACGGTTTTGGCCTGGCGTATACGACGGAGGGCAACACGAACGTCAAACTGGACGATTGGTTTATGCTGCGCGAGGAAAACGGGCGCTACCAGACCCGCATAAAGGCAGACCATTTCCAGCTCGATTTTTCGCTGACCCCTGCGCAATCCCCCATGCTGCAAGACATCAACGGTTTTTCCAGAAAGGGGCCGCAGCCTGAACAGGCGAGCTATTACTACAGCGAGCCTCACCTGCAGGTGAGCGGGAAGGTAACGCGCGATGGCGAGGAGATCCCCGTGAAGGGCATCGCCTGGCTCGACCACGAGTGGTCTACTGCCTACCTTGATCCGAAAGCGGTGGGATGGGATTGGGTCGGCGCCAATCTTGACGATGGGTCAGCCCTGATGGCGTTTCAAATCCGTGGCAAGGACGGCAGCAAGGTCTGGGCATATGCCGGTATCCGAGAGCCGTCCGGGCAGTTCACGCGCTTTGAACCCGATCAGGTAAGCTTTGAGCCGCTACGCACCTGGCATTCAACACGCACAAACACCACCTATCCGGTCAAAATACGAATTCAGACCGGTACTACCGTCTGGGTGCTCACACCCCTGATGGACGACCAGGAGCTCGACTCGCGGCAATCCACCGGTGCAGTTTATTGGGAAGGCGCGGTAACCGTTACCCGCGATGGCGAACCGGCAGGGCGTGGCTATCTCGAGCTGACCGGTTATGTGGAGCCGCTGAGTCTCTGAGCATCGCCCTCACTCCCTTATCTCCCGATTGCTTAAGGAGTCCCTATCCTCGGCGGGGAGAGAGTCCCAAGCATGAAGGAGCGGACCGCACTTAGGGAACGCTTGTTCGAGGCTTTCGAACAGGCTGAGGGTAGGCTTACATATTCCGGCTCTTCCTGATTACATCATAGGCAGCCTGTACTTCCTGGGATTTGGCAGTGGCCATTGCGATCATGTCTTCCGGCATGCCCTGCCCCATCAATTTATCCGGGTGGTACTGGCTCATCAGCTTGCGATACGCACGTTTGATTTCCTGATCGCTGCTTTCCCTGGTCACCCCCAGCGCTTTATAGGCATCGTCAAGAGTGGTAGCCGAGGGCGGCTGGCCCCTTGCGAAATGCGACTGACTCAACACCATGTCCAGCAGTTGCCGGAATGCGATGGAATCATAGCCAAGATAGCGCGCAACGTCTTTTAACAGACTCTCCTCGGCTGCGTCCATGCGCCCGTCCGCTACTGCCATGACGATAAGATAAACCAGAAGCATCTGCCCCAGGTTACGGGTATGCCCGCAAACAATCATGAACTCATTCAGCTTGAGGGCGTGATCAAAACCGGGTACAGCGCCCTGTTTGAAAAGCGCAATCGCCACCTGTCGATGCTCCGGCGACATTCCCAGCTTTTGCATGAAGTCTTCAACATGGTTAATCTCATCCTGGGAAATATGCCCATCTGCTTTGGCAAGCTTTCCCATGAGCATGAAAACGGTTTCGAGAAAAACGGTTTGTCGCTGCGCGCCGGTAAATGGATTGATTGCGCCTGCGCCATAAGCGCGATAGCGATCGATAAAGCTTCCGGCGATGTACCCGAGAAGTGCTCCGAAAATGCCGAAGAAATAAAGACCCAACAGGGCTAAAATTATTTTGAACAAGCGAGCTTCCTTTGACAGACACGAAAACGGCAAGAAAATGTGATTCGGTGCGCCGTTATTCCTGAGGGAAAGAACAATGATGCGTGAAATAATATCAGTAAATGCCTCTGAGTCATGTTCAACCTTTTTCCTTGCCGAACAGCATCGGTCCGTTATAGCCGCCCCCCCGGCACAACAATGAGCACAACAATGAGGCAACAAGACAAGCCAGACGATGGATGGACTGCGCTTTGCCATCTGGAGTAAACGACGGAAAGAATCTCCCCATGAAAGTGACATAGGAGGAATCATGATTGAATTGCATTCCAGCCCAACCCCGAACGGCCAGAAAGTGATGATCATGCTGGAAGAAATCGGAGTTGAATGGAAACACATCGACGTCGATATCAATACCGGTGACCAATTCCAGCCCGAACATTTAAAACTCAACCCCAATAACAAGATTCCGGCAATCGTGGATATGGATGGTCCAGGAGGCGGTCCCTACACAATGATGGAATCGGGGGCGATTCTCGTTTATCTCGCCGAGAAAACAGGTAAGTTCCTACCCGTGGATGTGCGTAAGCGTTATGACACGCTGCAATGGCTCTTCTTCCAGGTTGCGCATATCGGCCCCATGTTCGGACAGGCGAACCATTTCAATCGGCAGGCCAGGAACAACCAGTACGCGCGAGACAGGTACAACAACGAGTCGCTGCGCCTCTATCGAGTGCTGGAAAACCGGCTGAGTGCATCCCCGTGGCTCGGGTGCGATGAATATTCAATTGCCGATATCGCCACCTACCCCTGGTGCAAGGGGCATGCCGAGCGCGGCATCGACGGAGAGGCCTTCCCGAGCTTCATGCGCTGGTTTACTGCAATGGAGGCTCGTCCCGCAGTGCAGCGCAATAATGAAATGGCCGTCGAAATTCGGGCCCGGATGGAAAAGGCGGCAAAGGGTAAGCCGCCTATCGATATGTACGACACCAAAGATAATGCCGAGCGGCTTACTCGGGCCACAACGCGCTAAAGATACTACGCTTTTTTCAATTAGAACTTATCGTGATCGCGGCCGTAGTCGGCATTATATGGCCCCGCTGGAAGACCTCTGGGGGGAACAAATGCTTGATTATTCGCCTGCCTTGCCAAGGGAAGATAGTCTGTAAACATGGCATTGACTGCTGCCATTACAGCCATGCCAATCAAGTCACCTCCTCCTGAACCCTGCGCAACCTGCTGTTTCGACTGCCATAAAACTTTCCCCGTTTTTGTATCCTTCAACTCATAATCCATCTCCACAACCACAGTCGAGGAAAGCAAAATGTACTTGCTGCTCCAGTCTTTAATCGTAACAAACAATGCCGCGTCTGCTCCGAACAATTCGAATAACCGTTGCGT
>DATEEZ010000113.1:0-4782 GCA_035280905.1 Nitrosospira sp. | reverse complement strand
AACCTGGCAATCGGCTCTGGTCTGAATGCGAGTTTAAACCCGGCATACCTCCGTGGGCGTCTTCACTGGAGCAGTTAGAGCGGATGGTTGCCGATTCTGTCGGCGCCGAAATGACCGTCACTGTGTCCAACAGCTTTGTCCGATATGCCGTTTTGGCTGCCCAGAAAAATATCTCGAGCCTCGCCGAGCTAGAGGCATTCGCAGCTTTTCAAATGCGTGAAATATACGGCGAGCGGACTGCGGCATGGGTTATCAGTGTGGGTGCCTGGAACCCAGGCAAGGGAGGTGTTTGTGCAGGAATTGAGCGAAGCCTCTTCGAAGGACTGGAAGAATGCGCCGGTCGTCACAAGATAAGATTGAAGTATGTAGAGCCTTATCTTACAGGTGCGTTCGATCACTGGTACAAACAGTTTGGTGACAACCGGGCATGGTTTGCACTGATTGAGACGGGACGTCTTTGCCTTGTGTTGCTGGAACATTCTATATGGCAGCGGGTAAGCAATCAAAGGATCTTGCATAACACGCAAGAGGAGCTGCTTGCGGCGCTCGATCAGGAAGCACTTTTCTCCGGGCACAAGAAAGCGATCGAAGCCGTCTATCTGTATGCCCCGGCGCATCCCACCCTTGCGCTGCCCGACGATTGCGGCTGGCACGTTGCTCACTTACATACTCAAAACGCTCCCCCTGTTCCCCTCCATTATCCCCATTATCCATCCACTGCCGCCGCCGTTACGGCCGGGGTAAGCTGATGCCTCGCGTCAGGCTCAGATTTCCGAATGGCGATGGCGAGGCACGGAGGGCCGGCTACGCTGTAATGTTGCTCGGTATAATCGTTCTGGCCGGCGTGTTGTACCAGTTTCAGGCAGCCATGAACGAGGTGGCCTATTGGGATTTGCGCATTGCCGGCATGAATCGACGGATCGAGAGTCTGTCCGCTTCGCAGGACCGTGTAGCACCTGTCAGAGCGGCCGTTAGAACGCCTGTCAGCGGTCCAATCAAGCAGGAGGTAAGAAAAGCCAACTTGGTAATGAGTGAGATTGATTTGCCGTGGGAAGCACTTTTTGATTCGGTGGAACACGCAACCAACCGTGACGTAGCGTTGCTTTCGTTTCAGCCGGATACCGCGAGCCGCACGATGCGAATTGGAGGAGAGGCAAAGGATATCCCGGCAATGCTCGATTTTGTCGAAGCCCTCGAGCGTGAGCCTGTGCTCAAGGATACTCATCTGCTCAAATACGAAGTCAAGCGCGATGATCCGCACCGCCCCGTTATTTTTTTGCTTACCGCAACATGGACCTGAGCTTTTTCCAAGATCGCATGGAGCGCATGCGCTGGCAAACGGAGCGTCTGGGAGCTCCGGGGAAGATCGGCTTCGGACTGATTGTTTTTTCGATCGTGTTTTTTGTTGCGGCAGTGTTGCCGCGTCAGGCAGAGGTGAGCGAGCTCATGGAAAAGGCCGAAGCAGTGCAAGCGAGCCTGCGATCGGCGCCTGTTCAGGCTCAGGTAGGCGGAGGAAAGACCCGAAAGATACAAGGTCATCAGGCATTACAAGCGTTTTATGATTTTTTTCCAAATATCGATTCCACTCCAGTCTATATAAGAGAAGTGGTGCAGTCCGCGGCTCAGCATAATGTAGAGATCGCTGGTACAGAATATCGTATGGCGCGAGAGAAGGATGTGAAGCTGGCCCGCTATGAAATGATGGTACCTGTGCGGGGAAGATATCCGGAAGTGCGCGGGTTCATTGCGGACGCGTTGCGTGCCGTCCCGGCCATGGCGCTGGTGGATGTCATGATAAAACGCGAGGGTGTGGAAACGGAATTGCTGGAAGCAAGTTTGAAATTCAATCTCTATCTGAGTGAAGACAGGCGATGAAAGCGGCAGCGGCAGGAGGACGAGCTCGCACATTTTGGCTGGCTGGCGCTTTGCTCGCAACGCTTCTTGCTGCCCAATGGGTGAGCGGGGAGGACGGCGCAGTGGATATGGAACCATCTGCAGAAGAAAGGATTGAAGAAAGGATTCCACAAAAAGAAACCCGCCCGGTGGAACAGCAAGGCACAAGCGAAGCCGAGCAATTGCAACTTGAGCGACTTGAACGCCGAAAATTCCGTGCTGAGGCAGGCGAAATTTTCCGTTCCCAATCATGGGCTCCTCCCCCACCTCCTCCATCCTCCGTGAAGCACGGGCCTCCTCCACCGCCGCCGTTGCAATTCAAGTATCTTGGCAAGGTCGTCGAAGGCGAGGAAACGCGCGTGTTTCTTGCGTTAGCCGAACGAAATTATATTGTCAAGCCGGGCGAAAACATCAACAACCAGTACCGCGTGGATGAGGTGAACGAGCACGCCATTACCTTCACTTATCTCCCGCTGAACGCGAAACAGACGCTTACGACTGCGGGAGCCGGGGATATTCGATGAGAATAGGAAAATGGATTCTCATCGCCTTCATCGCGGCGATGGTCAGCGGATGCGCGACAACAAAGAAGCCATTCGAGGAAGGCAAGCGGCTTATAGCTGAGGGAAAACTGGATGCCGGTCTTGCCCGCTTGGAACAGGCGGCGCGCGAGGACCCCGATAATCTCGAGATTCGCACGGTGCTGGCGCGTCAGCGTGAATCAGTCGCCACGCGTTTCTTATTTGAGGCCGAAGTTGCCAGATCGTCAGGTGACCTGGAAGCAGCCGAACGGGGATATCGCCAGGCGCTCGAGATAAATCCACGCCATGAACGGGCGCTTGCCGGACTCGAGGCGATCAACGTGGATCGCCGCCATACAGCATTGATAAAACATGCGGAAGAATTGCTGGCACGTGATGATTATGCCGCTGCAGCATCCGAAGTACGCGCGGTGCTTCAGGAAAATCCCATGCATCGGGATGCCCGCCGGCTTATTCAGCGCATCTCGGAAATGGAGCTACAGGTCCAAGTGGGGCCGGTGCTAAAAACGGCGTTTAAAAAACCGATCACACTTGAGTTCCGCGACACGGGCTTGAAATCGGTATTTGAAATCATGGCCCGTACAGCGGGAATCAACGTCGTCTTCGACAAGGATGTCAAGCAGGATACCAAGACAACAATTTTTGTGCGCTAAACCAATATCGAGGACGTATTCAAGCTATTGCTCGTGACAAACCAGCTCACTCACAAGGTACTGAACGAAAACTCGGTGCTGATTTATCCGAATACGCCGGCCAAGCAGAAGGAATACCAGGAATTGATGGTACGCAGTTTTTTTGTTGCGAATACGGATGTAAAGCAGATGGTCGCAATGATCAAAGGGTTGGTCAAAACCAAGGATATGCATATCGACGAAAAGCTGAATCTTTTCGTCATGAAAGATACGCCGGAGGCGATTCGCCTGGTTGAGCGGCTGGTTGCCCTTAATGATCTGGCCGATCCCGAAGTCATGCTTGAAGTGGAGGTACTGGAAATCGGGCGCAACCGCTTGCTCAATCTTGGGTTACAGTACCCAACCCAGATGAATGTGCGTTGGCTCGGTGCACCCAACCCTATCACTGGCCCTGGTGCCCCGGCGTATCCGGATTTTGAAATTAGCAGCCAGGGCATCAACGCCCAAGGCGCGAATCTCGACAATCTTATCGGGTTTGTAGCCAATCCGGTTTTGATCTTCAACCTAAAGCAGCAGGATGGGATTATCAACGTCCTCGCCAATCCGCGTATCCGTGTCAAAAACCGCGAAAAGGCAAAAATTCTCATCGGCGATAAAGTTCCCGTCGTAACCACTACCGCAACCGCCAATGTGGGTGTCGCATCATCGGTCAGCTATCTCGACGTCGGACTCAAGCTGGACGTGGAGTCGACCATTTCGCTACAGGATGAGGTTTCGATGAAGGTCAGCCTTGAAGTCAGTAATATTGTAAAGGAAGTCGCACTCCAAAATGGCGGGCTTGCCTATCAAGTGGGCACTCGCACTGCAGCAACCACGCTTGCACTCAAAGATGGCGAAACGCAGGTCCTGGCCGGGCTGATCAGTGATGACGAGCGCACGATACTCTCCAAGGTTCCCGGCCTGTCAGAGTTACCATGGATCGGAAAGCTGCTGTTCACGAACCATAGTGTCACTCGCAACAAAACCGAGATCGCCCTGTTGATCACGCCGCGCATCGTACGTAACATTGTGCTCCCGACAAAAGCAGCTAGCCAAATGCACTTTGGCACGGAGAACAGTATAGGCATGCCGCCGATGACTATCGGCAAGGTGGCGTCGCAGTCGCTGGCATTATCCTCGGCCTCTTCCGCGGCTGGCCTTGCTGGCTATGGCCAGCCCCAGCCGCCTATGCCTGCCGATGAGTCGCGGGCCAGGACGGATGCAGCGGCCAATGAAGGCTCGCCGGTCGTGACACTGATTGCTCCCGGACAGGTATCGCCGGGCCAGGACGTTGCAGTCAGCGTGAGTGTGGCCGGCGGGGAAGCCTTGCCTCCAGCCGAAGTGGAACTCAATTATGATCCCGCGGTGCTGGAGGCAGTTGACGAGGGCGATAAATCAGGAACGCGCCTGTTGAAGCTGGGCAAGGGAGGTGGCATTGCGGATCTGCGGTTCAAAATTGTAGCTCAGAAGCCTGTCACGACTCAGATAGGTGTCGGGAATGTCACATTCCAGGACGAAAGCGGCAAGCTCCCTGTTCCAGTCGTACTACCGCCCGCTGCCAACGTCGATATTCGTTAATCTGCATGAGGAAAAGAGTTTTCCGGGGCAGCCCGGCACATAATGGCTTTAGCCTGGTCGAATTGACAGTCGTGGTAGCTATCATGGCGGTGCTGGCT
>DATEEZ010000112.1:0-4526 GCA_035280905.1 Nitrosospira sp. | reverse complement strand
TCTGCTGCATGCGTATCAGATCCAGGCACTGCATGGTCGGACCAGGAGAATCGCGAAAGTGTTGAACAAGACTGCGACGATGAACACAAAGCTTGACATCATCCCCAACATAACCAGGAATCGGGTCTGCCCTTCATCGGCTTCGATGACATGCTTTTTATTCGCGCCATCTTCCAATGGACGGCCTAGTCCCCGCCAGGAGTCCCAGGCAACGTATCCGGAAAAAATACCTCCCGCCAGGCAAACCAGACTGATTATTGCCAGTATTGCAGGCAATGCGGGCCATAGCGGGGCGGGAAGCGGAATCTGGTGGGGATAGCAGGCGTAGGCGGCGAGGGGATGACTTAATGCCATCTGGACCACCCAGGCTGCGGGCGCGCCAAAGAGTCCCACCAACGTTCTACCCTTCGATAGGGAATGAAAGAGGCGATGTTCTCCGGATACGTTTTGCCGGCCATACATTTTGAAGACTCGCTCGTGCTAGAGGTAGGGAGATAAATACAAGGCTGAGAAAACGAACAGCCAGACGACATCGACAAAATGCCAGTAAACGCCACCGATGGTTATCGCTGCATGACGCTTGTGGTCAAAATAACCCATCATGGTCCAGACGAGGAGGAGCAACAGGACGCCCAGTCCGATAATGACATGGCACAAGTGAAAGCCGGTGATCGTAAAGTAGAGCGATCCGTACAGGTCGGAGTTGATACTGTATGTCTTGTTTCTCCACTCCAGAAGCTGAATCACGACAAAGGCGCTACCCAGGGCAATTGCGGCGACAAATCCGAAAATGCTGGGTTGTGCCCCACCTTGTCGGATGCGCCGTTCTCCTGTCCAGAAGGCAATGCTGCTGCCAAGCAGGATGACGGTATTGATGCCCGGGATGAGCAGGCCCGGCAACTCGCCCGGTGGCCAGTCTTGTCCGGATTGTGCCGCGAGGTAGAAGTAGGTGAACAGCAAGTATCCGAACAGGGAGGCCTCGGTTACGATGAGTGCCATCATTCCCCACCAGCCGCCGGAGAGCTTGCCAGCGCTTCCCACCGGCAAAGGCTGCCTGACGACGTGGGCAGTCTCACTCATGGTCCTTCTCCTCCCTTCCAGGAGAGGCTGATCCGCGCTCCGTAGTACGTTGGCCGAGTTTCCTGCGGGGCCACATCCAGACGCTCAAAGCGGCACAGCTTGAGGCCGCCATTAAGGCGGTGAATGTCCATGAATGCAGCAACAGACCGACGAATAGCAACGAGACGAACAAGCCGACAAGGAAAGGCGTATAGGAATCCTCCGGCATTTTGAGGATGGCGACCGGCTTTGCATCGATGGGCGAGGTGCCGAGAGTTTCCCGGCCCCGCACCAGCAAGTAACCTTCTTCCAGACTGGTCCGGCTGAGTTCTTTTTCTCCTTCTACCCGCCCCTCCCATAACGGGTGCCGGCTTGCGACCGTAGGAATAGTCGCAAAGTTATAAGCGGGCGGCGGGGAAGAGACTGCCCATTCCAGCGTCGGCGCATCCCACGGATTGGGACCGGCTCGTGCCCCGCGCTTCAGGCTGAAGACGATGTTGACCAGGAAGATCAGCACGCCCAAGGCGAATATAAAGGACCCGAGCGTGGTAATCAGGTTGATGCCGTCCCATCCCATACGGGAGGGATAGGTATAAATGCGGCGCGGCATACCGAGCAGGCCAGCGATATGCATTGGAAAGAATCCGACGTTGAATCCGGTAAACATGGTCCAGAAACTCCACTTGCCCAGTTTCTCACTCATCATGCGTCCCGTAAATTTGGGAAACCAGTAGTAGATGCCGCCTACCACCGGAAACACGTTGATCCCAAGCAGGACATAGTGCAGGTGCGCAACGACGAAGTAAGTTTCGTTAAGTTGCCAGTCGAGCGGCACGGCGGCTGTCATTACTCCCGACATGCCCCCGATGACGAACAGCACGACGAAACCGGCAAAAAACAGAAAAGGAGTCTTGAATACGGGCCTTCCCAGCCAGATAGTCGCAATCCAGGCGAAGACGGCGACCGCGCTGGGAATGGAGATGACCATGCTGGCGGCGCCGAAAATCGACAGGGCCACCGTCGGCAGACCAGTGGCAAACATATGGTGGACCCACACCCCGAAACCAAGCAGCATTGTTGCCATGGTGGCAAGCGCCACTGCCGCGTAACCCACAAGCGGCCGGCGGCAGAATGTAGGCAGGGCATCGGAAACGATACCCATTGCCGGAAGCACAACGACATAGACCCAGGGATGGCCGAAGATCCAGAACAAGTGCTGCCAAAGCAGGGGCTGACCGTTGTTTGCGACGTCGAAAAAATGCGCGCCTACCTGACGGTCGAGCCACAACAGAAAGAATGCGAGGCTGACGGCGGGGATCGCGAACAGGTTGGCCACGGAGGCTGTGAGTGTCCCCCACACCAGGATGGGAACCCGGTTTATGGTCATGCCTGGCGCCCGCATTCTGAACAGTGTAACCACGAAATTAATCGATCCTACGGTTGTAGAAATCCCCAGCAGCACCATGCCGAGCGCAAAGACATCGATATTGGGCCCAGTGTTGTATACCGGACCCGAGAAAGGCACATAGTTGAACCAGCCTGCATTTGGCGCCTGCCCAAGGGGAAAGCTGATGTACATGAAAAGCCCGGCAAACAGGAAGATCCAGTAGGAAAGTGCATTGAGGCGCGGAAACGCCATATCCCTGGAACCGAGCAGAAGCGGCCAGAGATAGTTGGAGAAACCCGACAGAACGGGCAATGCATAGAGGAAAATCATGGTCACGCCATGCATCGTGAAAAGCTGGTTGTATTGCTCCGGTGTCAGGAAGGCCATATTCGGCCCCGCGAGCTGGATGCGCAGGAGCAGTGCTTCGATTCCGCCGATCAGGAGGAAAAGAAAGGCCGTAACGAGGTACCGTACCCCGATTGTTTTATGATCCACTGTGGAGAGCCATCCGCGCCAACCGGGCGCTGTCTCCCAGATCTTCTCCAGACGCGCTTCGATTGCAGATCCCTCGGGAATACGTCCCACTTCCGGGATCCGTTCGAGGGGAGCTTCGATGCGATGCTGGGTGATGTCGGCGGCAGCCATGCTCTAGTTCAGTGTCGAAAGATAGGATGCCAGCGCTGAAGCTTCACTATCCGATAATGCGATGCTTGGCATACGCGATCCTGGCTTGTAGTGTTGTGCGCGGGTGATCCACTCCATCAGGTGATCGGGTGTATTGGTTAACAGCCCGGCAGCGATACGTGCACGGGAGTTCAGATGCGTGAGATCAGGACCGTGCAAGCCTTCCGCTTCTGTTCCGCGCACCGTATGACATCCGCCGCAGCGATCCATGAACAGCTTGTATCCATGCTCATTGTGCCCCGAGACTGGAAAAGCCGTGCGGCGTTGCGCCTCTTGCCATTTCTCGAAATCCCGGTCGCTTTCCGCAACGACTTCCAGATTCATATGAGCGTGCGCCGCGCCGCAAAATTGCGCGCATTGGCCCATATAAACGCCCGGAACATCTGCCTGAATCCATTTCTGATTGATCAGACCCGGAATCATTTGAGTTTTTCCGGCGAGTACAGGTACCCAGAATGCGTGAATGACGTCTGCGCTTTTCAATTTGAGCAGGACAGGCTTGCCGACAGGTATATGGATTTCATTGGCGGTAACGAAATGTTTCCCCGGATCGGCATGCTCGTATTCAATGCTCCACCACCAGTCGTAGCCGGTTACAGTCAGGGTGAGAGCTGGAGCTTCGGTGGGCTTTGCAACCGCATTGAGCACCATCAGGAAATAAACGGTGAGCCCGGCCAATATGAAGGTAGAAATCCCTGTGCCGATATAAACCCATTTTAGTCCCCCACTCTCGGCGCCAATCATGTCCGGATCGGCAGAGCCGCGCTTGCGAACTATGGCGACTACCAGTAGCAGTATGACGATAAGGGTAATGGCGGAGAGCAAGGCCGTCATCAGCCATCCCAGATGCATTACCGGCGTGGCGGCAGGTCCGTAGCTGTGCAGGAAATAGCTTAAAGGGGTGTCCAGCGTGTCTGCTGCTCTTGACGATCTTGCTGCGACCGTGGATATCGCCAGAAACATTATCAGCGGATATAGGTGTTTTATTGCCGGCCTGGAATCGAAACCTGACTTGGAAGCTTTCATGGCTTGACCAACTCCAGTTTACGCAGTGATGCAGCGATCAGCGCGATCCGGGCTGCGGGAGGATGGGCCAAAGGCAGAGCGGACTGCAAGGGAACATCAAGGCCGCCGGTCAGCTTGCGTGGTGCTGGCGTGCGATAAGGATGCACTTACAGAATTACAGTTGGCCGATGATATGTCGCAGCGTTTTCGTTTTCAAAAATTCTACGCTGCTCGTTCAGCGCTTCTGTGCGCTAGCGTACGCAGGAATTTCGAAAAACCCCTGAACAGGCCGGCACTCCTGTTCAGGGGGCGTTCTCAACGGCTCTTTCAGCTTCGGAGCAGGCCCGAAACAGACGCTACTTTGCTGGAATCGACCGGAGACACGAGCCCG
>DATEEZ010000111.1:0-2776 GCA_035280905.1 Nitrosospira sp. | reverse complement strand
GATACCCCCCGGTGTGGAAACCGCGGAAGAGAACCCCTGGTGGTATTTGACGTCGCCTTCGGTCAGGTCCTGCGCATGCTTGCCTTCAAATTCCTGGAACAGGTCGGCCGGCAGCTTGCCGAGTGTGTTGACCAATACATTAAGCCGGCCGCGGTGCGCCATCCCGATCACCAGTTGCTGCACGCCCATCTGGCCGGCGCGCTGGAGCAGATTGTCCAGCAGCGGAATAATGCTTTCGCCCCCTTCGCCGGAAAATCGCTTTTGCCCCACATACCGCGTATGCAGGTATTTTTCCAAACCTTCTGCCGCGGTGAGCCGTTCCAGAATATGACGTTTATATTCCGGTTCGAAATCGGGTTGTGCGCGCGGACCCTCGATGCGGTTCTGTATGCAGCGTTTTTGCTCGGTATCGGTGATATACATATACTCGACGCCGATTTTGCCGCAGTAGGTTTGCCGCAACATCTGCAGGATTTCCCTGAGTGAAGCGCGAGGCGGACCGAACAACGAACCCGTCCCGAATACCGTATTCATGTCAGCCTCGGTCAAGCCGTAATAGCCCGGATCGAGCTCGGGAACGTGCGGTTTATCGTAGTGCTTGAGAGGGTCGAGATCGGCATGGCGCACACCGAGGAAGCGGTATGCGTTTATCATTTGCAGTACGGCTATCTGCTTGCGTTCGGTGGTTAGCAGATGTTCTTCCCGCATTGTTTCGACGCCTTGGGCAATGGCAGCAGGTTGAGCAGCGCGTTCATCCAGTTCGACCGAGACCTCCCCCCTTTGAAGCGCGTCAAAGTATTCACGCCATTCCGCCGAAACCGAGGATGGTTCCTGCAGATATGCTGCGTAAAGCCCCTCTACGAAGGACGCATTCGATCCGAATAGCGGGGAATTGTCGTTTAACTGCTTCATCATGACCAAAGGTCTCGTCGTTTGGCAGTTTGTCTACAAGCGTGAGGCAATGGGAATCACATCACGCGTGGTTGCACCGGTATAGAGCTGGCGCGGGCGGCCGATCTTGTATTCGGGGTCTGAAATCATTTCGCTCCACTGGGCGACCCAGCCGACAGTGCGAGCCATGGTGAATATCGCGGTGAACATGGAAACAGGAATGCCCAGTGCCCGTTGCACGATACCCGAGTAGAAATCGACATTGGGGTAAAGCTTTTTGGTAACGAAGAATTCGTCTTCGAGAGCGATCTTCTCCAGCTTGAGCGCAAGCTTGAATAAAGGGTCGTCACGCAAACCCAGTTCACTCAGCACTTCGTGGCAGGTTTCGCGCATCAACGTCGCGCGCGGATCAAAGTTCTTGTATACCCGGTGACCGAATCCCATCAGCCTGAAAGGATCGTCCGGGTCTTTGGCGCGGGCAATGTATTCGCCAATTCGTGATTCATCACCGATCTCTTCCAGCATGTTCAGACACGCTTCATTCGCCCCGCCATGCGCCGGTCCCCATAAGCAGGCAATACCGGCGGAAATACACGCAAACGGATTGGCGCCTGTCGAGCCGGCAAGACGCACCGTAGAAGTGGAAGCATTCTGCTCATGATCGGCATGCAGAATCAGGATGCGGTCAAGCGCACGCGCCAGCACGGGGTTCGACCGGTAGTCCTCCGTGGGAGTGGCAAACATCATATGCAGGAAGTTCTCCGCATAGTTGAGGTTGTTGCGCGGATACATGAAAGGCTGGCCGATGTTGTATTTATAGGCCATTGCCGTAATGGTCGGTAGTTTTGCAATCAGCCGGAAGGCCGACAGCTCGCGATGCGCCGCGTCGGAAATGTCCATTGCGTCGTGATAAAACGCAGACAACGCGCCCACCACCCCTACCATGACTGCCATGGGATGCGCGTCGCGCCTGAAGCCGGTATAAAAGCGCGCCAGTTGTTCGTGCACCATCGTGTGTTCCTTGATGGTTTTGTCGAATGATGCCTTCTGGGCGATATTCGGCAGTTCCCCATTCATCAGGAGGTAGCATACTTCCATGAAATCGCACTGCTTCGCCAACTGCTCGATGGGGTAGCCGCGATAGAGCAGAATTCCCTCGTCGCCATCGATAAAAGTTATGCTGGAACTGCTGCTGGCCGTGGACATGAAGCCTGGATCGTAAGTGAACACGCCCCCTCTCTTATAAAGAGTGCGAATGTCCACGACATCAGGTCCGATGGTGCCGGACAGGATTGGCAATTCAAGTGGCGGATTGCCGTCACCCAGGTCGAGGGTTGCGTTACGTTTGTGTTCCATGTTGTTTCCCACTGTTTTCCGTTATTCTTGATTTACACAAGAGACTTTTTACTAAACTGATTGCAGCAGATGCAATACCGGTTGCAGACCTGCATTTTCTTGGTCCTTCTGTACAATCATATGCCACAAGTCGGTATCCGGGAAATCCAGCAGTGTTTCGAACTGCTGGAGGCCCGCTTCGTCGAGCGTGGCATAATGCTCATCCATGAAGCGTTGCAGCACGATATCCAGTTCCAGTAGGCCGCGCCGGCATCGCCAGCGTGTGCGCTCGCGTTCCTTCATTCCATTTCGTTCAGATGGTTCTTTTGGTCATCATGGTCTTGATCCTGCCGATCGCTTCCATCGGGTTCAAGCCTTTCGGACATACATCCGCGCAATTCATGATGGAGTGGCAGCGGAAAAGGCGGTAAGGATCTTCCAGATAATCCAGCCGCTCTGCGGTTGCCTGATCGCGGCTGTCCGCGAGAAACCGATATGCTTGCAGCAACCCGGCGGGTCCCACATATTTATCCGGATTCCACCAGAACGA
>DATEEZ010000110.1:0-4852 GCA_035280905.1 Nitrosospira sp. | reverse complement strand
ATCGATGATTTCCGTAACGAGTTGCTGTGGAGCCCGGAACGTCCCACGTTGATCGACGCGGTGGTACGGCTTATGCGTGGCGAGGAGGTGGTCGACGAGTTCGTCTCATACACCGCCATGCGTTCGATCAATATCCTGCGTGATCGTATCATGCTGAACGGTCGCCCCTATACCCTGAGACTTGTGCTGGACCAGGGCTACTGGCCGGAGACCCTGCTAGCTGCGCCAAGTGACGATGCGCTGCGCCGCGATGTGGAACTTGCGAAGGCAATGGGCTTCAACGGGGTGCGCAAGCATCAAAAGATAGAGGATCCGCGCTATCTCTACTGGGCGGATAAGCTTGGGCTGATGGTATGGGAAGAAATGCCATCCGCATATCGTTTCACCCGCAGCGCCATCAAGAGGATGGTGCGGGAATGGACCGAGGCTATCGAGCGGGATTACAGCCATCCGTGCGTCATTGTCTGGGTTGCTTTCAATGAATCCTGGGGAGTACCCGAACTTACCGCGGTGGGCAAACAGCGGCACGCTGTCGAAGCACTGTATCACTTGACCAAAACACTGGATGCGACCCGTCCGGTTATCGGCAACGATGGGTGGGAAAGCAGCGCCACAGACATTATCGGCATTCACGATTATGACGCTAACATTGAGCACCTGCGTCAGCGTTATGGCGCGGAAATACGGCCCGAACAGCTGTTCGACCGGCGGCGTCCGGGTGGGCGGATTCTAACCCTTGATGGCTACCCGCACCGGGGCCAGCCGATCATGCTAAGCGAGTTCGGCGGAATTGCCTTCGCCAAGTGCCCGCAACCGGGCGTCAAGCATACCTGGGGCTATACTGTCGCACACGATGAAGAGGAATTTACGCGTATGTATACTGAGTTGATGCATACAGTGATTCACACGGCTCTCTTCAGCGGCTTTTGTTATACCCAGTTTGCCGATACCTTTCAGGAAGCGAACGGGCTGCTGTGCGCGGACCGCACGCCCAAGATTCCCATTGAGCAGATTGCGCGTGTCACACGCGTCTCACCCACGCACATACCGGGGGGTGTTTAAGTGTATTCACTCGAGCTTGCCAAGCCGGACGGGCGTCGGTTAACCCTGTATGCACGAGAGCCCGTTGATCCGGACATTGTTGGGCCCAGTCCTTTCGCTGAACCCCTGAATGCGCATCCTCACCTGAGGTGGCATCCGTTACGCGGAGAGTGGGTGACGTATGCGGCGTATCGACAGGGGAGAACGTTCCTGCCGCCGCCCGAATATAACCCGCTGGGTATAACAACTGATCCCGCTCACCCCACGGAGGTACCCGCCGGAAACTGGGACGTGGCAGTCTTCGACAACCGCTTCCCGTCCCTGGGGCCGATAGGAGAGCCGCCCTCGCTTATCGTGCCAAGCGCGCCGGCTGTAGGGCATTGCGAGGTAGTGGTTTTCACGAAAGATGCCAAAGCTTCGCTTGCGGCCTTGCCGCTCGCTCACATCGAATTATTGATGGAAGTATGGGCAGACCGCACCGCTGTGATGGCGCGGCGGGGAGATATAGCTTACGTATTGCCATTTGAGAACCGGGGCGCGGAGGTTGGTGTAACCCTGCACCATCCCCATGGTCAAATCTACGCCTATCCCTTGGTGCCGCCTGTCCCCAGCCGCATGCAGCAGGAGGCGCAACGCTACTATGAAGCGAAAGGCAGAGGAGTGCTACAGGATCTCATCATCGCCGAGCGGGAGGCCGGTGTGCGCATGCTTTATGAGGGTGAACATGCCGTTGCCTTCGTACCGGTATGCGCGCGTTATCCATACGAGGTCTGGGTCGCGCCAGCGGAACCGGTCGAAAGCTTTATCCACCTCACGCCAGACCAGCGCTCAGACCTGGCGCGGGCATTGAAGACGGTTCTGCTCAAATATGAAGGCCTCTGGCAGAGGCCTTTTCCTTATCTGATGGCATGGTACCAAGCGCCGACTGATGGAAAAATCCATCCTGAATCGCATTTACATGCCGAGTTCTATCCCCCCTATCGTACCCGTGATCGGCTCAAATATCTTGCAGGAACCGAAATTGCAGCCGGCTTCTTTGCGATGGACGCATTGCCTGAGGAGAAAGCGCGCGAGCTTCAGCAGGTAGAGGTCGTTGTCGAATGAATATACTTCGCTATTCTCGCGGGGATCGATCTGGCATTCACCTCCGGGTTCGAAATTGGGGAGACAGGCACTGCGACCGGGATTTTGCGGAGGAGGAGTGAGCAGCTTCGAGGCGATATTTGGAAATCCGCCTGAGGTTGAGGCGCGGGCGCCGGGTCGCGTCAATCTGCTGGGCGAACATACCGATTACAACGAAGGTTACGTGCTGCCGATTGCGATCGAGCAGCAGACGAGTGTCAGCATGCGCCGCAGCAACAGGGCCCGATATGCATTGTATTCGGAAACGCTAGATGACATCGTTTACTTTACCCTCGGCAAATCTCCGGAGGAGCATTTCGCCACCTATGTATATGGATGCCTGATCGAGGCTCAGGCAGCGGGGGTGGAAGTCCCAGTGCTCGACATCTACATTCAATCAAACGTGCCGATGGGAGCGGGCCTTTCCTCCAGCGCAGCCCTGGAGGTGGCGGCACTGCGAGCCCTACGGGCCCTGACTGGTTTTCCTCTGGATGATGTGCGAATTGCACAACTCGCTCAGCGTGCCGAAATCGAGTATGCGGGGGTACGTTGTGGCATCATGGATCAGATGGCATCAAGCCTTGCGGGAACTAAGGAGGCCTTGTTGCTGGATACCCGCACGCTTGAGCGGAGGCTGGTTCCCTTGCCGCCGGCTTCGGCTGTGCTGGTGCTCGATTCAGGCGTTGCCCGCACACTTGCGACAAGCGGCTACAATCAGCGCCGGACAGAGTGTGAAGAGGCAGCACATCAACTTGGAGTGCAATCACTTCGCGACGTCCACGACATTTCACTGGTTGACGCTTTGCCTGAGCCGCTACGCCGCCGAGTGCGCCATGTTTTGAGCGAGAATGCGCGCGTGCTGCGGGCGGCCGAATGCAATAACGCTGAGGAGTTCGGCATGCTGATGAATGCATCCCACGCTAGTTTGCGGGACGATTACGAGGTCTCGGTTCCTCAACTTGATCAACTGGTAGCGCTGCTCCAGGCTAACCCTGATGTGTATGGAGCGCGGTTGACAGGAGCAGGCTTTGGCGGCGCGTGCGTAGCCTTGTGCAAACTGGGATCATTGCAGCAGATTTCCGAAGCGGTGCTGCGCGACTATTCGAGCATGGGCTTGAAGGGACGGGTCCTCGTGCCACCCACACTTGGGGAATAGAACCGCTTCCGTAGCGGCAGATTCAGCATCTTAAGCTTTCTGCTTTTTTGAGAATGGCTACACAAAACCAAAACGGCTTGATGCAGGCAATGGTACTGGATGTGCCCCGAGAAAAGGTTCAGATGCAGTCCGTCCAGCGTCCTCAGCCAAGGCCCGGGCAGTTGTTGATTGAGATAACGGCGTGCGCAGTCTGTCGCACTGACCTGCACGTGGTGGATGGCGAACTGCCTCATCCCAAACTGCCTATTATTCCCGGACATGAAATCGTAGGACGTGTGATTGCATCCGGAGCGGATGTTCGGGATTTTGCGGTTGGGGAACGCATCGGTATTCCCTGGCTGGGTTGGACATGCGGGCATTGCCGCTATTGCCTCAGTGGACGAGAAAATCTGTGCCCGAACGCCAAATTCACCGGTTATCAGATTGACGGTGGGTATGCGGAATATACAGTCGCGGACGCGCGCTATTGTTTTCACATTCCCGGCCGTTATAGCGACCTGGAAGCTGCACCGCTGTTGTGTGCAGGGTTGATCGGATACCGTGCACTCAAGATGACCGGGAATGCTGCGCGGGTAGGTATCTACGGCTTTGGCGCTGCGGCACATATCGCGGCTCAAATTTTGCATTATCAGGGACGCAAACTGTTCGCATTTACATCCCCGGGCGATGCAGCAGCGCAGGAATTTGCCGTCAAGATGGGCGCAGCGTGGGCGGGAAGCTCGGATACGATCCCTCCTGAAGAACTGGATGCAGCCATCATTTTTGCTCCGGTGGGCGCCCTTGTGCCTGTTGCTCTGCGCGCCATTTGTCCAGGTGGAATCGTTGTCTGCGGGGGAATTCACATGAGTGATATTCCCGCTTTTCCTTATGACATCCTGTGGCGGGAAAAACGTCTGGTTTCCGTTGCCAACCTTACCCGCCAGGACGCCGAGGAATTTTTAAAACTGGCACCGCAAGTGCCAATCCGCGTGACTACGGAATCCTTTCCACTCAGCGAGGCGAATACTGCTTTGACAAGATTGCGGGAAGGAAAATTGACAGGTGCTGCAGTGCTCATTCCCGATCGGTAGTCATCTGTGTGCCCTTGCTCCCCTCTCCAAACGGGGAATGGGCTTATTTATGGATTATGAAATATCATGATTCGTCCTGCTACATCGCCTTCATTCGAGCGGTTTTCGAGAAGATGTAATCAAACAGATAAAGCTCTAAGAATCAAACCGCGAGCAGTCAAATTTCAGGATCAGATGAAATGCGGCAATGCTTTGACTTCCAAGCGCACCAGTCTGATATAATCACGCACGGCTGAATAACCAGAACTTACCAGTCATAGCGCCCGTAGCTCAGTTGGATAGAGTACTTGGCTACGAACCAAGGGGTCGTGGGTTCGAATCCTGCCGGGCGCGCCAATTCATGCGGTTCTTCACAGGACCGCATTTTCTTTTTGTACCATATTCCGCCATCTGTACCAGATAAAGCTATTTGAGGGGTCTAACCCGCTCGGGTTTTCGGCGGTAGACCGCCCTAGTTCTCCTG
>DATEEZ010000109.1:0-4118 GCA_035280905.1 Nitrosospira sp. | reverse complement strand
CAGGAGAACTGCCTTAAATTCGTTTCTCTGATTGGAGGGAAGAAACGAGTGGATAGCTTAACAATATAGGGGAAGCTCTACCGTTAAATACTTAACGTATGGCAACAAAAAACCCGCGGAAGGGGTTTTTTGTTTCTACACACCATACCGCTAGGGTTTTTTCCGCTT
Source organism: Nitrosospira sp. (assembly GCA_035280905.1). Lineage (GTDB taxonomy): Bacteria > Pseudomonadota > Gammaproteobacteria > Burkholderiales > Nitrosomonadaceae > Nitrosospira. The sequence goes on along the minus strand of DATEEZ010000109.1, from coordinate 3,950 downwards.
ACTCTAGTTGGAGTAGGAGGAGGATTGGCAACAGAAGCATCAACTGAGAGAGCACCTAGTTCTTCTACTTTGACAAGTCCTATCCGCTTTACGAATGCGGTAGGTGCGACCTTTTCATCTGGTCCCCATGTTAGCAGCGGCTAGCCCAAATTCGACGTTTAAAGCCCAATTACCCTCGGTTCCCTGCTGCTTAATGAGCGCAGCTACTACTTCCTTATGATCGAACCAATAGTTATTCTCCCGCCACTGGACACCTCCGTTATAGCCGTGCGCTGGGTACGGGCGTTGGGCAGCCTTAGTACGTTGCTTCCTGTTGCTGCTCCATGAAGCAAGCCCTAACAACCGGTCATTGCGCTCAACATATGAGTTGCCCATGTGTTGAGACGCGGGCCTCGACCTGGCGAGTAAACAGGACATTGCATCCCGCGTACTCGAGTTTTTGGGGAGATCGAGGGCGAAAAGCACTACTACGTTTTTACACGCAACTACCCCCCGCAGGCGGCGTGGAGAAACCGGAAAACGCGCATTACCGCGGCTGGGTGGCGCAAGGCCATTTGATTGAGACGCCGGGCAACATGACTGCACTGCGACAGATCGAGGAGAGCTACCCGAGGATGCGAGCGGCACGTGAGTGGGGATGTGATGGTGGAGGGAACGTTTTATCGGGAACGTTGTTACAAGCAGATCCGGATGTAATAGCCAGCCTAGGCGACCAAGTAGATACACATCCAAACGCTGTGGCTTACGCGGAAGGGTTCATCAATCCGTAAAAAAAGGCCCAGGACGCCAGCAGGTCTTGGGCCCCAAAACAGTCAATTAGGAGACTTACAAATGAAGCAGCGCACAGTGTAAGCAATGCATCTGCAGATCGAAGTGAAGAATAGCCCTCCTTTTGGGCGGTTTTTTTATTTGGGGAAAGATCATGTCATACACGAGGACGGTCGGGCAGTGGGACGAGCTGAATGCCTGGCCAAGGAAAACAAGCAACTCACCTGGAAACAAAAGCAGCTCGAGGAGGCGAATGCACGCAATCTGGCGCTGATTGAGGCGAACTCAAAACTGAATGACAGGGTGACGAACAATGCCACAAAAGAAAATCAGAAGATCCACGCTGCCAACATTGCTCTCCGCCGCGATCCTGACGGCCTGCGTATCTCAGCCAAACATGCCGATCCGAGCCCGTGCTCGCTACCTCCGACAGTGCCGGCATCAATTCTGGAGGAGGACGAGCTGATTGGCTACGACTTCCAGGTCGAACTGAAAACGATCTTTACGACTACGCCCTAAAGCCAATCGCACCCGGGTCAACGGGACGAATGCAGGGAATGGGCATTAGGCATTCAGAAAATGCGGGATGAGTGGGAAAGGGAGCAGTTCCATCGCCGGCGGTGAGAGGATGTAACCTAGGCTAGGAAGAGGCCGCTCTGGGTACGTGTTGCCCTTTATCCCGTTATCCTTTCCTGAGAATTATCGCATACCCTCCGTCAGCACCCCTGTCGGGACGCGCGTCTTGTTTCACCTGTACCGAAGTCCAGGATGTACTTAAGTCCAATAGCGATATGGCGTGCCTTAGGTAACATGGCGTCCGGTTCTGTTATTTTCATTATTCGGGGGGAATGTGAATAAATTTTTTTACAACACAATTGTATTTGGAATTTTGGCAGCGACTGCGTCGGCTACTCAGGCAGCACCTATTTATATGACTGCCGATTTCTCTGGCGGGATTCTCACTACTGGTGGATTGGCTAACAGCCTGGGCTTGCAGCGGACCAATACATGCAGCGGTTGTGCCGCCGGAAGTGTCGGCGGTCAGGTGTTATTCGACCAAAGTCTCATACCCGGAAGCGGTACTGGCACCGTAAACGTTGCCCTTGCCGCAATTATCGGCGTATCAAGCAGTACTATCTTCAACGTAGAGTTTGGAAGTAAATCACTGGAGTTTGACTTTGGAGACGCGGGTATTTTAGGTGGTCCATCGATTCAATTCGAGAACGGCGTGTTCAACGGGTTTTTCTTCATGAAAAATTTTGTGGTCGATGGAAAAACTTATGAACTCAACATGCGTGGTGCGAATTGGACTATGGACTGGTTAAAAAGCAGCTCTTCTTCGGATCTTGTTGCATCAGGATATCTGAAAGTGGGTAACCAGGGGCTGACGAACCAAGCGTATTTTGACCCCACGCCAGCTCAATTGCCCGTCAGCACGGTCCCGGAGCCTACCGTCCTTGCGCTTGTCATGATCGGCATTTTTGGTATTTTTATGACTCGGCGCGCAAACGGATATATATATAGCGCGGAGGGTGCAGTCTAATAAGCATTATTATGAAGCAGGCAGCGCCCTTTCCAGGTTTCACGCCTGATCTGGATGCGGGTTATGGCCGCGTTACCAGTACTTTAAAATGATATCAATCTTGCGATAACCATAGCGCATTCACGTCATCGCCAACTCTTTCATACGGAGCCGAAATGGCTGCGGATCCTTGCAACTCTGATAGCTGTAGACTTGCCGGGTAATCCCGGCAAGACGGCAGGATCTCCACGCGGGCAGTATTAACCAGGGCGATACAAGTTCAACTGCTTCTATTCTTCGGAGGTATGGGAGATGGGAGCGCACATCATCTATCTGACTGATGCTGTTGAAGAGCGTATCCGCGGAATCGATGCCGCGAATTCCGCCCTTTGGTCAGGCAGATTCCCTTCTGACGAGGGAAAGATTGGTGTCGGCTGTCAGGCTACCGAGAAAACGCTGGAATTGTCCGTCTCCTTTCAATACCGCCCGGACGTCGATTATGAGACGTAACTGGCCGCTTTTCAGCCTCAGGAGCTTCAGATAGTTAGGGAAGTCATGATGAGCAGGCACAGCTACACCATGACCCGGGTCAGCAGGATAACTGAGCCAATCGGGTACGAGGCCGGATTGACGCAGAGCTTCCTCCGACTCTTCGAATATGTAGGTAGTAATGCCGATTGCAGCACTCGTCCAGCAACTGATCGGTATTGGTGCCTGCGTCGTCTGAGGATTGGACTTCGCGGCTTTTAGCGGCTCACGCTTGGGTTTTGCGTTCATAAGACTCCTCTGTAAGAGCATTCCTGTCAGCGTTCAAAACTTGCCCTCCCTCTGCCAATAGGTAGAATGGTCCGGGATCGGTCCCTGTACAAAGCAAAGTACGTTCAAGAGTAATGTTAGGGAATTATCCGAGAGAGACGGCGCGTATTCTACTGGTTTTCAAGCACGTTGCCCATTGGACTCTAGTACACCCCTACCCATTGCATTGATTGAAACCGGAGCGGCGGGAGAAATCCGCCGGGCGGGCGAGAGCGCATTGACAACAGACAATGGCAGCGGCAGCAATTGCCCACATGCAGCCGCCGCGATCGATTCAGCCGAAAGTCCCGCGGTAATCAGTCCACGTGTTCCATGGCCGAGGCTGGTATACAGTCCGGGCAAAACTTCGCCGACGAGTGGCATCGCGCCTGGAACAGACCCCCTGATAGATGCGCGCCCATCCAAGTGCTCAAGCTGAGTGGTATTTTGATTTACATCGTCACTCAGTCCGCCGAGCACGGGAGAAATTTCGCGCAGCCTGGATAAGTTTTCGACATGCTCCGATACATTCAAATTAATTGATGTATCGTTGAAACGATGGGTTGCTCCCACCACATGTCGTCCTGCGATAGCAGGAGCGAGATAACCGCTACCGCATACAATGGTACGCAAATTCTCGCTTGCGGTTGTAGCAGGAATCAAAGTAAGCTGTCCGCGGACCGGCGTCAGCGGCAGGTTTGCCAACGGTGGAAGCGATTTTACTTGGTATCCGGTGCAAACAACAACTATCTCAGCCTCCAGGGACCATGCTTGCTTACTGTGGTCTTCTGCTTGCACGCGCCAGCCGTGATTTGTTGGAGTAAGTGATTTTACGGTGTGACGGGTATGCAGGGTAATAGCCTGA
>DATEEZ010000108.1:0-2839 GCA_035280905.1 Nitrosospira sp. | reverse complement strand
CGTAGCGGCATCGATATGCTCCGGCGCCACGATGACGGCCATGCCAATGCCACAATTGAAAACGCGGTGCCTTTCAGTATCGGCCACATTACCTTCCCGCTGCAGCCAGGCAAAAAGCGGAGGCATCTCCCAGGCTTCTTTCTTCAGTACTGCCGTAAGGCCTTCAGGCAGGATGCGCGGAATATTTTCCAGCAACCCGCCGCCGGTGATATGCGCCATGCCTTTAACCGGTACATGCTGGATAAGTTCGAGCAGAGGCTTCACATAAATCCGGGTAGGCGCCATGATTACCTCTATTAACGCCTTGCCATGGAAATCGACGGACAAATCCGCATTATTTTTTTCGATAATCTTGCGGATCAGGGAATAGCCATTTGAATGGGCGCCGCTGGATGCCAGCCCCAATACTGCGTCACCCACCTCAATGGTTGTGCCCGTGATGATTCGATCCTTCTCGACTGCACCGACAGCAAAACCCGCAAGGTCATACTCCCCTTCCGGATACATACCAGGCATTTCAGCGGTTTCTCCGCCGATTAAGGCACATCCCGCCTGCTCGCACCCGGCAGCAATGCCTTTCACTACCAGGGTGGCGGTTTCCACGTCCAGCTTCCCGCACGCGAAATAGTCCAGGAAAAACAGCGGTTCTGCTCCCTGCACCAGAATATCGTTCACGCTCATCGCAACCAGGTCAATGCCGACCGTGTCGTGCCTGCCAGATTCGAACGCGAGCTTCAGCTTGGTACCTACCCCGTCCGTACCCGCTACCAGTACCGGGTTATTGAATTTTCGGGAAATTTCGAAAAGCGCGCCAAATCCGCCGACGCCGGCCAGCACTTCGGGGCGCAGGGTGCGTTTTGCGTAGGGCTTGATGTTTTCCACCAGGCGTTCGCCCGCGTCGATATCGACGCCGGCAGCGCGGTAAGAGAGCGGAGCGAGGTTTTCTTCGTGGGGCTTGGATGTGGTCAAGTTGAATTCTCGTCCTGTTACAGATAGAGTGGCGTTTGAAGCCGCAATTTTACCGCAAATGGCGCCTGAGGAGCCCTAACATCGTTCCCCTAACACCGTTCAAGTCTGATAGTGCTTCCGGACAATAGCTCCCGATCCACGTCTGTGTCCGTATCGCCCGCTTCCTATCCTGATATCCAGTACAGCTCCCTCGTTGATGAAGCAATTGCCGCTGGACATAGTCCCCCCGCCGCCGACCCTGTCCAATTTCGTGCCAGGCCGCAATTCCGAGTTGTTGCAAACCCTGGGTAATATTCTTACGGTGCGGGAGCGCGAGCGTTTTGTTTATCTATGGGGCGGAACGGGTTGCGGAAAAAGTCATTTGCTGCAAGGTGTCGCGGGTGCATGCATGTGCAATAACATGAACACGCTCTATTTCGCGTGCGGCGAGAGAACGTCTTTTGCGAATGGCAGCGAGGCCGATTGCGTGATGGTGGACGACGTGGATCGCCTTGGCATCGATGCCCAGATCGGACTGTTTCATCTCTATAATCGCATCCGTGACGAAGGGCAAGCGTTCCTGCTGGTAAGCGGTTCTGTCGCTCCCGCGCAGTTGAGGCTGCGCGAGGACCTGGTTACGCGCCTTGCATGGGGCTTGGTGTATGAGGTTCACGAACTGACTGATGAGGAAAAAATGGAAGCCATGAAAAACCACGCCAGCAGCCGAGGCCTTGCTTTGCCTCAGGAGGTATGTGACTACCTGCTGCGGCATGAGCGGCGCGATTTGACTTCCCTGATGGAGAAGCTTGACGCGCTGGATAAATATTCACTGGCGAGTCACCGGAAAATAACCGTTCCGCTGGTGCGCGAGCTATTGCAGGCGGCCTCATGAACCTCGCTCTGTTTGACCTCGATAATACGCTGCTTGCAGGTGATAGCGACTTCCAGTGGGGACAGCACCTCATCGAGCAGGGGGTGCTCGACCGCGAAGTCCATGAGGCCCGCAATATCGAATTCTACGAGCAGTACAAGGCGGGTACCCTGGATATCCAGGAGTTCCTTGATTTTCAACTGAAGCCCTTGTCGCGTCATCCGCGCAGTCAACTGGATGCCTGGCACAGGGATTTCATGGAAAAAAGAATTCTGCCCTTGATCACGCCGCAGGCGCGCAAGCTCGTCAATCGGCACATGCTTGGCGGAGACTTATGCGTCATCATTACGGCAACCAATAGTTTTGTGACGAGCCCGATTGCAAGGACATTCGGCATAAACCATCTCATCGCCACTGAGCCGGAGCAGAGGGATGGCGAATTTACGGGCAGGGTTTCCGGCCCCCCCTGTTTCCGTGAGGGCAAGATAGTGCGCCTGGAAAGCTGGCTGGATCACCATAACCTGACCTGGTTATCGTTCCTGGAAAGCTGGTTTTACAGTGATTCGTTAAACGACTTGCCGCTGCTTAAAAAAGTGACCCGCCCAGTGGCGGTGGACCCCGACGCAACACTCAGGGCACATGCGGAAAAAAACGGGTGGCCCATCATCAGCCTGCGATAGCGGTCAAAGCGTGGCGCGTGTAGAGCGGGCGGGAGGGCAGCAAAGAGCAATCACATGCTAAAACGACCCGATGGAAACCGGGAGCTAATTCTGCTGTCCGCTGCCGCTCTGTCGCGCGGACGAGCGTTGAATGTCTGCGCATTGACATGACCTCAGGGAAGGCCTTCGCCAGATATCCCTACTCACTGCTGCTGATTCTCTTCGGTCTGCTGGCTATGGGCAGCCTGTTCATCGGCTTGCTGTTCGGCAGTGTGCATATTCCTGTTTCGAGCGTCGTTCAGGCGCTGCTGTCCTCAGCCGAAAGCATCTCCCATCAGATTATCTGGCAACTCCGCTTGCC
>DATEEZ010000107.1:0-5872 GCA_035280905.1 Nitrosospira sp. | reverse complement strand
CTCAGGGCGCTGTTCAATCTGCTCGGGGCATGCAGCGTCCCGACCACGCGTGGCACGCCTGAGAATACCTGTTCGCTTGTAGAGCCCGCCTGTGGCCCGGAACGGAGTTCCGATCCCGTTTTATGCAGCACAGCCCAGCGGGGTGTGAGAGGAAATCTCGGATTGAGCCTGCGTGATCCGGCAGGCGTACGGATTGTGAAGCTGGATGGCGTGTGGAGAATCAACGATCGCGAAATAGACATCAATGATCCCGCTCAAAATCAGGGAAGCTGGGTCATAAGCCGGAACGGGCGTAGAGCGGTGTTATCAGTTGCGACCAGTATGACTGTGGATGGGAATGCTTTGATAACCGGAGCGCAGGTTTCCCGCAAACTGAAGGTTGCCGCCGATCTTATCGCAGCTCCCACCTCGGTGCTTCCGCAATGGGCGCGCACTGGTACCGAATCCAGCTCCCGCGGCCCACAATGATCATGCCGCTTTTCAATTGCATTTTTCCTGCTGTCGCTATATACGCGGCCATTACGTCCAGCTTTGGTTATGCCCAAACCCCGCCAAACGCGCTGCAACTCAAACAACTCCGCAACGGAGACGAACCGCAGGTAATGACCCCAACGGAAATTGCCGCACTCGGCGATCCGTTCTTCAAGCTTCTGCTCAAAGATAAAGCCGACAGGGTCACGCTTGCGGATGTTCAGGATGCGATACAGCCTAATGCTGCCAATCGTCACCTCTTCGTCGTCAGCGAGCGTATCGTGCAAGCGGCGAAAACGGGATTCCGTCGGGCAGTACTGGCGTTTGACGGCGCCAACGCCGGAGAGATGCTCAAAGGTAACGTCATGTTATCGGTCTCCTTTAGTCCGAACGGTTTTCCCCAGGATACCGAGATCGAGGCCTGGGGCTGGGATGATAAACGCGGACGATATAACTATTACAAACTGGATGCCGCAGGTTCACCACGGGGCAGTATGGTCTGGAAATTTCGCGGTTCTTCGGACAAAGCCGACTTGCTGTCACCGTCGGAGCGAGGCGAAACCTGCCTGCGCTGCCATGTCGCTGGTGCACCGATCATGAAAGAACTGTTTTTCCCATGGAACAACTGGCATGCGGGCGTAGGAGGAAGCTTCGTCGCAGACTATCTCGACCCTGCCTCCCCCCGCCCCGACAAATGGCCGGCAGCCAACACCTCTCCTTTCATGCGGCTTTCCACCGCAGACAAGCTGGAAACCGATTTCCTCATTCCTTCCTTCAAGCGCTTCAACCGGTCGCGCCTCAACGCAGTCTTGAGGCAGAATGCGAGCGGGAGTCCGGCGATCTCTCCCGGCGGCACAATGACGGTACTGGAAGGCACCCGCCTGCTGCGGCCTCTCTTTCAGACAATCGAAATCAACCTGATTTCATCCCGCAACACTTCGGGTTTGCACCCTTTCGGAAGTGCAGCGGATTTCATCCCCGAGCTCGATATACAAATTCCGGGATCATTCTTTCTTAATGTCCAGTTAATCGCGGGTGGCGGCACGGGAGGTCTGGGCGGCCTCAAGCTGACCGATGCAAACCGCTTCTCCACATTCAAATTGAGCGAGCAGGAGAATAAAGACCTCGTGGACAAGTTTAAACTCCTGTTGAATGGTGTACGCGGCGATACGCATTTTGCATGGTTTGTGCCAGAACCCGGTTTCGTCGAAAACGATCTTATCGATCAGGCGCTGCAACTTGGCGTTGTGACGCCCCATTTCGTCGCCGCCGTACTCGCTGTCGATCTGGAGAAGCCTGTTTTTTCCAATGCGCGTGCAGAATTGCTCAAATTCGTCCCGGATGAGTACGAGTTTATACCTGTTGCGAGGGGAGTGGATCCTGTAACTATATCGCGGGATCCTGCGAAGGATTTCCTCACACGAGAAGTCATCTCCAGAATCGACCAGGATGACCCCGACCCTGGCACAAATGCAGACGAGTTTCGCAAACTGCTTGCCTCGCCCGACGCAGTGGCGGAGTTGGAAAAGCGGGTAAAAGCCTACGTCGAGCGCATCCAGACAGGGCTCGATCCTGAGAACAACGGAAGCAACGGGAGGAAAGCCGAGCTTGAGCGGCTGTATGGATTGCTGGTCGAGCGGCGGCGTCTGATGGAGACGCATCCTGTCCTTCAAAATCTGGACGAAACCAACGGCCGGCTTCTTTTTCCGCTCCCTGCCAGAGACTGAGAAGCGGCGGAGCAGCAAGCCGCTTCCCGTTTTCCATCGTTAAGGTTCTCCTCCCAAGCTTGAGAGAGGGGCCAGGGGAGAGGGCACGATCAAGAGGAGGCTGAAGATATGGAAACCGCTATCAAACCTGTATCCTTTCCGCATCCTCAATAATCAAGTCGCATGCTTTTTCACTGATCATGTAGACAGATGAAGCGATGAAAAAACCGGGAATTTTCGGAAATACGGAAGCATCCACAATACGCAAATTCCGGGTGCCATAAACGCGGAACCGGCTGTCGACGACGGCCATGGGATCGGTGGCAGGCCCAATTTTACAAGTGCACGAGGCATGGTGCCCCCAAGCCTGGTTTTGGATAAAACGCCGTATATCTTCGCGACTCTTGACCTCCGGCCCAGGCAAAACCTCCTCCTCGACCACATCGGAGGATAGTCTGACGATATTGCGCACTGCTTCCACTCCGGCAACAAGCGATTCCAGGTCTTCTCCAGCGTTTGTGCCTTCCGAGAAATAATGAAAGTTTATGTCCGGTACATCGCGCGGATCTGCAGACCGGAGCGTGACCCGCCCGGCTGTATTAGCGGTATGGCCCTTCAGGATGGCCCAAGTAAAGGCGTTTTCTGTCCTGGCAATATTATTGGCATAACCAGGATAATATCCCCGGAAATCCCCGATCAGGCCGAAAATGAATAAATCGGGATCAGGGCGTTCCGGAAAGGAGCGCTTCATGAGCGCTATCGTCGCACCATTGGTCGTGTAAGGCCCTACTCCCCGAAGCCATTGGCCGAACTGGGGGTCGGACGTTTCACCTGGACCGGGGCAGCGAAGTTTCATTCCTTCGATCAGAGGGATGTTTTCCCTTAGTCGGGTAACCACGCCCACTTCATAACGATCTTGCAGGTTTTCTCCGACCCCTGGCAAGTCTACTTTTACCTCGATGCCATGCCGCGCCAGTTCTTCCCGAGGACCGATGCCGGAGAGTTTGAGCAACTGGGGTGTATTAAATGCGCCCGCAGAGACAATTACCTCCCGTTCCGCAAGCGCGGTTTGTGTCACACCGGGTGGCGCCGTTTGATGCCGTGGGTCTGCCCGGTACTGGTGGGCTCCGGAAAGGTATTCCACCCCATAGGCTTTGTTCTGCTCGTCGAGCAGGACGCGCTGCACCAGCGCGTGTGTTCTGACTTCGAGAAAATTGGGACACTGTTCGCGAACGCGCAATATGTACTCCCGCGCTCCAGCCCGACGACCTTGATGTGTAGTGATGGGTATCTTGCACAAGCCTTCCGGCCTTCTGCGGATAAAACGCCAGTCGTTGGGATCACCATGGGTTTTTATTTTGAGTAAAGTCCGTTTGATCGGATTAACAATACTGCTCAGTGATTCCTCCAGCGCGGCCATCGACAGCTTCTTCAAGACTTCGTCTCTCAACAGAAGTCCCCGCTCTGCCAGATGTGTTGGCAGCCAGCCTTCGAATCCATGCCGGCTATCCGGTTCTTCAACCCGGGTAGCGTATTCGCAGCGCTCCATGCGTTTGAAATATTTATGCATGTTCTGGCTGTGCCACGATTCGTCTCCCGTCAACTCGGCGATATAGTCCCAGTCACTATTGTGGGGATAGATCAGTATCATTGCATTATGCGCAGTACACCCTCCAAGTGTGCCGGAGCGTGGATAAAGCACACCGTTCTGCTCCGGGCTGAACTTATCATCTCGTTTCTGCTGCTCGTCATCTGCGTAATGGCGCACAAAGAAATCCCAGCGCAAGGCTTCGTGTTCGGATGCGTGCGCATGAAAGGCAGGAACATAATACTCGCAGGGATCATCTTCTCCCCCTGCCTCTAGCAGCAGCACGCGGAAACCTTTCAAAGCGAGGTTGCAGGCGAGCGGGCCTCCGCCCGCTCCAGAACCAATGATGATGTAATCAAACTTGTTCCCCGCAGCTGGCGGACAATCCAGGGGAGCAAAAGGCTGCGAGGAACCCTTCCAGAGAAGGGTAGAGCAACTGGCAAGAAGGGTGCTTGCGCCAGATACCAGCAGGGCGCCGAACTTGACAAAACTGCGTCGGGAGATCAAAGCAAAACCAAAAGTATTTTTCTTCGGACAGTCGTGAAAATCATTATAAAGGAAAAGTTTCTGCTGGTTTCGTCCGCAAAGCCTCCTTCGGTTTGCACCCCCTTTGCAATAAGAATTCGCAACGCTCCCCCGGAGGGGCGCGGCGATCTTGATGGGCCCGTCACATCGTCTTGAGAAATTCGATCAATGCCCGTTTGTCGTTGTCGCCGAGTCCCGGTCGGCCTTCGTATCCCGGCAGGTAATCGGTTCCAAAATAGTGACCCCGGTTCACGACGAAGTCCGGACATTTGCTCACGCCAAGCAAGGGATCGACCAGGTCGGAGTATACCTTTCGCAATTCCTCATCCGTGATCCGGTCGGGAGTTATTTTGGCGATGACCAGATCCTCAAGATGCCCCTTGAGTTTCTTCACGAGAGTCTTGACCTCTCCGCCTCTCTTTTCCAGGTCAAGATTGGATAGCAGACTGATTGGGGTGCCTGTCGGTATGGGTCCCAGATTCAATACGTCATCGTGGATGGGTACCCTGGCATACCAGGGCAGATAACCCTCCGGTACCAGCAGCCAGCTTCTTGCCCAGGTGCGATCGATAATGCCGGGCACTTCCTTGCCCGAGCGGGTAACGTAAGTGCGGCCTTCGCAACTTGTTCGTTCCTGGCCCCCATAATCCTCTTCCGCATAGTAACCGCCCGCGTACAGATCTTTCTGGTCGCAGTAACGCTTTTCCGGCCAGAGCAATTGCTCTATCCCGCTATAAAAGGATTTCATCCTGTCCTCAACAGTTCCCGAAGGATAGAATTTGCCCAGGGTGTTATTCAACAGGAAGGGTGCCGAGGACCAGAGGCTTGCAAGCGAAGGCGGCCGGATGTAACCGCGTCCCCCACCGGGCATGGAATAGGTGCGCGGCTCCCGTGTTATGGGATGGTGAATCAGAGCGCTTCCCACCGAGGGCAGTTCTTTGTACGAGGTGGAGGAGAAATTGTCCCAGGTGTCGCCCTTGAGCGCATTGGTCGCCAGCGATGCGCAAATGTTTGTTTCAAGAAGGGTGACAGGAACACGCAGTTCGGTAGAAAGATAATTGTCATCAAGAAAATCCTCTTTCAGAACGATTTCTTTTATCTGCTGCCTGAACTCATCGCTCTTTGTCCAGTTCCAGTACTGGTTCCAGCAGCTCAGGTAATCAGGCCCGACGCAGCCGTTATTGGGGAAGAATTGCAGCGCTTTCTCCGGCAGCTTGCTCGAGTGGCAGCCGGCGCAGTTTTCTGCAAATACCTCCTTGCCGCGTTTCAGGGTAGCCGCATCAGCGGTCAGATGACGCTTGCCTCCTGGCGCTTCCGCCAGATAATCCGGCCCGCTGGCTGCCAGGAAAAACAGCGATGTATCCAGGGTCTGGTTTTCCGTTGCCCGCCAATAGCTGGAATTCTTGTTTGCGGTGGCAATCGGGAACGGCGTGAACGGCTTGCCACCAATCAACGGATTGATATGCTGAAGCCACTCCTCGCTGAAAAGTCCGATATTAACGAAAACGCGGTTAAAGGCGCCGAGCGCGCCCACGGAATCCGCCCCATCCTTGAGCACCCGCGGGGTGAAGACCATCCCCGA
>DATEEZ010000106.1:0-5032 GCA_035280905.1 Nitrosospira sp. | reverse complement strand
TTTTTCTCTGCGGCTTCCTCATAGACATGAACGAGCGCTTGCGCGTGCTCTTTCACATCTATAGTTTTCCGACCGTAGTAATATCCATGTTTCCGATATTCGGCCAGAAACCTTTTCTGCTCGTCTGCCTTTGCCTGCATGGTTTCTGCGGCCGAGTCGTAGTGCCTGGCTAAGGCATTATGATCGTCGCTGGTTTTCGCGCCCTGAATGGCGCTTGTCATATCCATGGGATGTGGATCGACGTGGGCACAGGATATGAGGGCCAAGGCTGTTAGAATTATGAAACACCACCGAATTTTCATGGACTACCTCACTGTTGGCCTGGTCCGAAAATGATATAGCATTGTAAGTTATAGCAGTATTCCACAATTTTATGCAGGTACCCGAATGAAAATCTGGCCAGGCACACCTTACCCCCTTGGCGCGACCTACGACGGAGTGGGAACCAATTTCTCCCTGTTTTCCGAGGTGGCGGAACGCGTCGAACTGTGCCTGTTCGATGAGGCCGGTCGCGAAACGCGGCTGGATTTGCCCGAGGTGACGGGGTACTGCTGGCACGGCTATCTACCTGGCGTAGAGCCTGGGCAACGTTATGGGTTCCGTGTGCATGGGCCTTGGGCACCGGAGCAAGGACATCGCTGTAATGCGGCCAAACTTCTGCTCGATCCATACGCAAAAGGGATCGATGGTGACATCATCTGGGATGAAGCGGTATTCCCGTATCTATTCGAAGAGCACGAGGCAAGGAATGATAAGGATAGCGCGCCTTTCATGCCCCGTAGCATCGTTCATCAGCCGTTTTTCGACTGGTCCGGCGATCGCCATCTCCAGCGTCCCTGGCATGAAACGGTCATCTATGAGTTGCATGTCAAGGGCTTCACAGCACAACACCCGGACATACCCCCTGAACTGCGCGGCACATATGCAGGTCTCGCACATTCCGCTTCCATCGAGTATCTGAAGCAGCTTGGAGTCACGGCTGTCGAGCTGCTGCCAGTGCACTACTTTATGCAGGACAAACATCTCCTGGACCAGGGTTTGCGCAACTACTGGGGTTATAACTCCATTGCCTATTTTGCCCCCCATAGCGCCTACGCAGCTGACAAGCGACCCGGAGCGGCAAGCGCTGAGTTCAAGCAAATGGTCAAGGCGCTGCATCAGGCCGGCATAGAGGTCATCCTTGATGTGGTATACAACCACACTGCCGAGGGCAACGATCTTGGGCCGGTGCTATCCCTGAAGGGAATCGACAATGCCTATTATTACCAGCTCATGGAGGATCAGCGTTACTACAGGGATTACAGTGGCACAGGCAATTGCCTCAATATGAGGCAGCCGCATGTGCTGCAACTGGTCATGGATTCGCTTCGCTATTGGGCGCTGGAAATGCACGTGGACGGCTTCCGTTTCGATCTTGCATCTGCACTTGCGCGTGAATTGCATGAAGTGCAAATGCTGAGTGCATTTTTCAACGTCATCCAGCAGGACCCCGTCACGAACCAGATCAAATTGATCGCGGAACCATGGGATCTGGGCGAAGGCGGTTACCAGGTCGGGAAATTCCCCTCGGGCTGGTCTGAATGGAACGGCAAATACCGGGACTGTATTCGCAATTTCTGGCGCACGCAGGAACCCACGTTAAGCGAATTCGGCTACCGTTTTACCGGAAGCTCGGACCTCTACGCGGGAAATTCGCGCCATCCCTTTGCAAGCATCAATTTCGTTTGCGCACATGACGGTTTCACATTGCGTGATCTTGTATCCTATAACGAAAAACACAATCTGGCCAATGGCGAAGACAACAGGGATGGCACTGACGACAATCGTTCCTGGAATTGTGGGGTCGAGGGCCCTACGGATGACGCAGAAGTGCTCACACTTCGCGCCCGGCAGCAACGCAATTTTCTGGCCACCCTGATGCTGTCACAGGGCGTGCCCATGTTGCTGGCGGGGGATGAATCAGGCCGAACCCAGCAAGGGAACAACAACGCGTACTGCCAGGACAACGAAATTTCCTGGGTGAATTGGGATAAGGTGGACGTTGGTTTACAGGAATTTGCCAGACGCCTCATCCGTTTTCGCTATGATCATCCGGTCTTCCGCCGCCGCCGATGGTTTCAAGGGCAACCCATTCATGGTGGAGGTCAAGAGGATATCGCCTGGTTCAATCACATGGGAGAACAGGCGAGCGAGGAGTTATGGGGGGATGGGGGGATTCAGAGCCTGGGAATTTTTCTCAACGGCGACACTTTTCCGAATCCCAACGCACGAGGCGAACCGGTGAAGGATAACAGTTTCTATCTGATTTTCAATGCCCATTTCGAGCCCATCGAGTTCATTCTGCCCTCGAGCCGGTGGGGACTACGCTGGCAGAAGATACTTGATACCAGCGAGGGCTGGGTGGAGAATGCAGCGGATAAACCCGGACTCGAAGCTGGCGTCGCTCTGTCAGTGGCGCCCCGGTCGCTGGTGCTTTTGCAGCGCCAGGCATGAGAGCTGCAGTGCAAATTGAGTCTGGGGAATATCATCAACATCCGGCTGGGGGCTCAGCGGGGCATAACAACGCATAGGGAAACGTCCCGAAAAGCTGAGCCAGCGCAATTCCTCTGCCCTCCTCCCCCAGTGTCTGGGCGGCAAGGGTCTCGCCAGTCAACACATTGATCCACTTCTCGCAAAACTCATCTGAAGGCAACTCCATCCATGTGTCGGTCCAAGCGGATTTGCCTGTGGGGAACCCGAGTTGCTCCCCGATAAGTCTGCCAAGCAATCGCGGGACAGCAACGACAAGAGCCTCATTTTCCCGATGCCGTGCAAAAGCACATACGTGCTCGCTACAGCCGCCATGTACTTTTAGCGGCAGGTAGTCCCCATCGCGGAAAAGCTGCTCGTGCTCGCGGCGGAATGTGAGTGCTTTCCAGATCAGATACAGCTTGATCCGGCCGTCCTGCAGGTTCTCCATCAAATGTTTGGCGCATGGTCCTGCGCCTTCTTGATCATGCATCGACCTGATGGCCTGCAAGGCCGTGCGACGAGCGGTATAGTCCACGGGGCGCCTGTTGTCGGGATCGACGAGACTGAAATCCCAGGTTTCATTGCCTTGATAGATATCCGGCACTCCCGGTGAGGTAAGTTTGAGTAGTACTTGCGACAGGCTGTTGAAGGCGCCGATCCATGCGATCCGTTGCTGGAAAGGCAGAAAATCGCGCAGGAACAGATTGACGGGTTGCTCGGAGAAAAGTGCGTGCACGAAATCTTGCATCGCCGCTTCATATTCCGTATTCGGGTTGGTCCAGGAGGTGTGCACCTTCGCTTCTCGCGCCGCTTTGCGCATATAGGCTACTACCCGGCTTGACAGCTCGGCCAACTCCTCTCCGCCTGGCTGATGGAACGGCCATATGCCTAGCAATATCTGGTATAGCAGGTACTCGTCATTGCGGCTTGGCGCATAGTTATTGTCCAGTTCCCGCCGGCTGCTGCGGTTGAGCCTTCTCCATCGTTTGAGAGCGTTATTCCATTGATCGGGTATTTCGGAGAGGACGCTTATTCGCGCACGCACATCCTCCGAGCGCTTGCTGTCGTGGCTGGAAGTCGACAGCATGGCGTGTGGCCAATGGGTAGCCCGCTCCTGATTCTCCCTGTGGAAAGCTCGGAGCGAAACTCCAAACCTGTTCGGTTCGCTGCCGACCTCGTTAAGCGATACCAGCCGGTTGTACTGATAGAAGGTCGTGTCCTCCATTGCCTTGGCCATCACAGGGCTGGTGTACTGTTGGAACTTCATGGCAAAGGTGCAAATGGCGTCTTTGTACGCTTCGCTTTGGCCTCTGGCCTGCCGCGCCAGCAACACCTCCCGCACGAAATCGAAGATCGTGGTGTCAACCACCTGGCTGCGCTTTTTCGCCACTTCTACTGCCCAGTCGACATACCGTATATCTTCAGGGGAGCTTTCGCAATTGGAAACATAGGTACGATAGACCGGAAAGCCGGCGACAACCTGAGCAAGTGCACTGTGCTGACTGTTGAAGGTGAAATCACATGTGCGGCGATCACCCTTAGCGATACGGGCCAGTTGTATAGCCAATACCTGAAGCTCACCCGCCAGCGCGCTTTCCATGATCAGATGCTTGTTGGCTCGTATCATTGCCTCGAGGTCCAACCGTGTCCGAATAAAGCGCTCATAGATACGAGTGAAATGGTCGGCAGCGCGAGTGTCGACAAAAAGGCCGGTGCAAACCGCAGCAAAGTCGTATCCGGTAGTACCGTGAATGGGCCAGGTTTTCGGCAGATGTTCATGGGAAGCGAGTATTTTTTCCGCCACAATATAGACGAACTTGTCCCCTTCTTCCTTCACCTTTCCTGGAGATAATGCGGCAGCAGCCATTGCCTGCAAGCGCTCGAAGTATTCCCTGGGTGCGTATAAACCGTCCGGATGATCGATACGCAACCCGCTTACGTAGCCGCGTGCGATCAGTTCGCGGACCAGACGGTGCGTGCTCTCGAACACCTCAGGGTTATCCATGCGTAGCGCCGCAAGATCGTTGATATCGAAGAAACGGCGGTAATTGATCTCATCCGCTGCAGCACGCCAGAAAGCCAGACGATATGCCTGAGCAGTCAGCAGTTCATGCAGCAGATCGAGATTCCTTCCACCCTCCGACGTGTCACCGTTGAACATTGCCACATTCTCATGAATAAACTGGGCAATGTCGGCACTCGTGGCGAACAGTGAGGCCAGATGGCGCTTGTGTATCTCCTTGTCGCGTGCCCGTTCGGCAACCGAATCTGAGGAAATCCGATCGCGCAGGGGCAGATGGCCGAATGCCGTAATCAGGGACTGGAGTTGCAAAAACTCCGGGTGCTGCTCCCCCAGTCGCATCCCGAGACGTTCGAGTTCGTAACCAAGAATGCGCTGATATTCACGCGGATCCACGGGAAACCTGTGCTCGTAATAAAAAACACTGAAAGAGCCTTGTTCGGGGTCGAAGGCAAGTTTGAGTTCGCCGTTTTCCAGAACTGCGCCGTAGTGATCACCAAG